>JBBQVM010000314.1:0-3798 GCA_038211525.1 Bacteroidia bacterium | reverse complement strand
AGAGTAGTTTTTCCGGAACCTATATTTCCGGCAACAGCGATATGCATAATGGTTAGTAAATTGAAAACTGAACTAATGGGAGCACCAAATTACAAATTATCTTCGGAATATCAGTAACTGTAAATTTTAAGATCATTATTTTTTCTCAAAAATATACGGCTGCCTTCCACTCTGCACTCATCTTCAGGCATATTTTCAGGAATAATAAAATGTTTTAGGATGGTACTTTTAACAGCTATTTGTGTCATTTGAGTATCTTCTTTAAAAAGAATATCATCTCCATTTGCCTGCACCAAAGTGGTACTTGGTGGTCTTATGGTCTTGAAATAAGTGCCAAATCGATCAAATACCAATATTCCATAATCAGGCACATTCATGATCAACCAGTTACCGCTATCTATTAATTGATTGGGCTCCAAAGGATCTTCAGTAATCTGTCGAAGCGGCGTTCCTTCACCAACAACATCTAACTGATCTGACACGCGTTTAATTCGCTTATCAACCGGGTCAAATATCCAAAATCCATTTTCCCTGGAAATGCAAATTAACTTTACAAACGGCATGTTGGAGGAAGTAAAATCAATGATAGAATTTCTTCCCAAAGATGCATCCAGAATAAGTGCTTTTGAAAATTCTTGGAATACGACTAATATTTTCAAGGGATTGGTGGCGTCAATGTGACTGATTTCTCCAAAATCGCGGGTGCTGAAACGGTTTAGTTCAACACCCAACGGCGAATATTTGGTTACATCACCTCTATTATACCAATAAATATTTCCTATGGGATCGGTGGTGAAATGTCCTTCGGGTAAAATCACTTCTCCTACCAGTTTATAGTCTTGACTATAACCACAACTAAAACAAATCAGCAAACAAAATAGTGCTAAAATCTTTTTTATCACAATGAATAAATTGAGACGAATGAAACTATTTCTTCAACTATTTTACGATCGTTTGATAACCGTGGCACTTTATGTTGACCACCTAACTTTTCTTTTGATTTTAGCCAATTATAAAAGGTATTATCAGGTAAAACACGAATGATTGGCGGACGAAGAGCCATATCTTTATACCGTTTAGCCTCATAATCAGAATTTACATTTTTTAACTCCTGATCGAGCAACATGGTAAAACTCTCCATATTTAAAGGCTCTTTTTCAAATTCGATGAGCCATTCATGAGCACCGCTACTTTTGTCGGAGAAATACACCGGTGAAGCAGTGTATTCCCTTACTATCGCTTCAGCCTTCCTGCAGGCTTCTGCAATAGCACGTTCAGCATTATCAACAATCAATTCTTCACCAAATGCGTTGATGAAATGTGCAGTTCGTCCTGTTATGGCAATTCTGTATGGATTTAGTGATGTAAAGGTAATGGTATCACCAATTTTATAACGCCACAAACCAGCATTGGTGGTTATTACTATTGCATAATTCTCACCTAACTCTACTTCACTTAAGGTTAAAACTCGAGGATTATCAGAAGCTAATTCATTCATTGGAATAAACTCATAAAATATTCCGTAATCGAGCATTAACAACATCTCATCCGAATTATTTCTATCCTGAATTCCAAAGAAACCCTCAGAAGCGTTATAGGTTTCGTAGTAATTCATAGAAGGATTTGGAATTAGTCGTTTAAACTGTTCCTCATAAGGTTTGAAATTCACGGCACCATGAATAAATAGCTCCAGGTTGGGCCACACCTCACAAACATTCTTTTTCCCTGTGATCTCTAATATTTTTTCAAGTAACACCAAGGTCCATGAAGGAACTCCTGAAATGTTAGTCACATCTTCGCGGATAGTAGAAAGTGCAATCATCTGAATTTTTGATTCCCATTCGTCCATCAATGCAATTGAAATTTCAGGTGTTCTTAATAATTGTATCCAGATGGGTAAATTCTGAATTAGGATTGCTGATAAATCACCATAAAAAGAATCGTTATTGAAAGAATTAATTTGATGACTACCTCCGAGTGATAACAGTTTGCCATTGAATAAATTGGTGTCGGGATGGTTGTTGCAATACAAGGATAGTAGATCTTTACCACCTTTAAAATGACAATCTTCAAGCGCCTCATTGGTTACAGGAATGAACTTACTTTTATCGCTCGTAGTACCCGATGATTTCGCAAACCATTTCACATCGCTGCTCCATAATAATCGCTGCTCTCCAGCTCTTAAACGTTGGATGTAGGGCTTTAGACTTTCATAATCCTGCACTGGTACTCTTTGTTGGTAATCTCTTATATTTTTGATGGTACCATACTCATACAGCCTACCCCATTCTGAAAACCGGCCGGCATGGATAAGTTTCCGGAACCATTCTTCCTGAACTTCATGTGGATACTTTATGAACAGCTCAATCTGATGAATGCGCTGTTTCATGATCCAAGACAATATTGAATTGATTATGGGCATAAGATTTCAATCAAACCAAATATACATGTTTTTGTTGATTTGAACAATTATTCCAAATATTTTCATTTATTGATGCCTAAAAAAGGTGAATATAGGCAATAAAAGTATCAAGCAAGGCGAAGAGAACCTGCTTTATTCCGCTTATAGGAAAACCAATCACCTATTTCTTTTTGTCCCATTGCGTTAAAGGTCATGGAAGCGGTAAGCATCCCTTTTCTTGCTACACAAATACCAAAATACATATCATTATAACCCTCTTTGTTGTGTGCATCCGGATTGATAGAAATTTTAACGTTTTTTTCCAATGCGTATCGGATCCATGTCCAGTCAAGATCTAATCGGTACGGATGGGCATTCAATTCAATAATCACCTCGTTCTCTGCGCAGGCCTCAATTATTTTTTTATGATCAATTGGATAACCTTGCCTGGCAAGCAGTAATCGTCCTGTTGGATGTCCAAGAATGGTGGTATAAGGATTTTCAATGGCTTTTAACAGTCGTTCAGTAGCGCGCTCTTCACTCATTTTCAAAGTCGAATGAATAGAAGCAACAATAAAATCAAATTTCTCCAGAATCCGATCTTCATAGTCCAATGAGCCATCGTTTAAGATATCCGATTCTATACCTTTAAAAATTACAAAGGGGGCAAGTTCCTTATTCAGCTTTTCTATTTCAAGATGTTGTTGAACAATTCGGTCTTCTTTTAATCCGTTTGCATAAAAAGCACTCTTGCTATGATCACAAATTCCCAGATATTCATACCCTAAATCCTTACAGGCAACAGCCATTTCTCGTAACGTATGAATTCCGTCGCTGTAGGTGGAATGGTTATGCAAGGCGCCTCTTAAATCTGAAAATTGTATTAATTGAGGAATAGACCTCGACCTTGCCTTTTCAATTTCATCCAATCCTTCCCGGAGTTCAGGTTCAATAAATTGTATGCCCAATGAATCAAATAATTCTTCTTCACCAGCATAGGTAGCTTCAATTATTTTATTGAAGTTAGTTAAAAGTGCCAGTTGTGTTTTGTGCTCGATATTTCCGGTTGTTAAAAATAATTTAGTGTAGAACCTTTGCGGAATGCAAAAATAAATTTGAATCTTGATTGAAGCCTCGTGTTCAAAAACAAGTTCGTTTTCATTTTCTACGGCAATGTAACCTTCTAGTTGCGAAAGCGATTTTATTTTAGTTATTAGAGCTACTTGATGGTCAGTTGCGATAAGAATTTCAAGAGCCGAAATTACCTGACTTTTTCTTCTAATTTCGCCTGTTAAAGCACAAATGGAAACTTCAGTTATTTTTTTAAATTCTTCAACTAGATCGAATGCAACCGATTCCACGTTCGCATAATGATAATAGCCTTTATTCGAATTAGA
>JBBQVM010000313.1:0-3824 GCA_038211525.1 Bacteroidia bacterium | reverse complement strand
CCTGTGCCAGGACCAATGGATAGTTTTTTGGTTTTACGCGGACTAAAAACACTTCACGTTCGGATGCAGGCACATTGTAAAAACGGAAAAGCAATTGCTCATTTCCTGAAAAGTCATCCAAGTATTGAAAAAGTGTACTGGCCCGGATTTGAAGATCATCCGAATCACCAAATAGCCAAAACACAAATGCGCGATTTTGGTGGTATGATTTCTTTCATCATGAAAGGAAACTCTATGGAAGATGCTTTTAAAGTAGCCTCCTCTACCAAAGTGTTCGCCCTTGCCGAATCACTCGGTGGTGTGGAATCACTCATCGGTCATCCTGCCTCTATGACCCACGCAAGTATTCCAAAAGCAGAACGTGAAAAATCGGGTGTGGTTGATTCGTTAATACGATTAAGTGTGGGCATTGAAGATGAAGAGGATTTGATTGCGGATTTGGAACAGGCACTAGGAAAATTATAATTGATAAATTAGTTTTATCACAGCTACTATCAAATAAAAATGTAATTTGAACTATTAAATAAAAATAGTGTCGTTCTATAAAAAATTCAGCTATTACGAATCATTTATAATTAAAAAGAAAATTTATTTTTTCAAAAAAAATTAATTCAATAAACAAAAAAAATGTCACAATATAAATTTGCAGTAATTGGACTTGGGCAGTTTGGTAACGCTATTGCACGTACGTTGGCACTAAGGGGTGCTGAGGTTTTGGCTATTGATAGTAGTGAAGAACACATCGACGACATTAAGGATGAGGTGTCGTACGCGGTTTGTATGGATGCTACCGACATACGTGTTTTACGTTCACAGAATGTGCAGGATATGGATGCGGTGGTAGTTGCCATTGGAAAAGATTTTGAGGCCCTCATGCTTTGTGTGGTACAGTTGATGGAGCTGAAAGTAAAACGTATTATGGCTCGTGCCAATGGTAAACACCAGCGACAAATTCTTGAAAAAATTGGTGTCTCCGAAATTCTTTCGCCCGAGAATGATGTAGGTCTCGCTGTTGCGGAAAGGTTATTAAATCCGAACATCCTTACCTCACTTATGCTACCCGACAATTATGAAATTGTTGAAATAAAAACACCCCGCACCATGGCGAATCGTAGTCTGGGTGATATTAATTTAAGAAGCAAATACAACCTCAATCTCATTACACTAAAACGAGAGACTGAGGCTATTAAAGAGGGTGAAGTGATTAAAGAATGTCACATTCTAGGTGTTCCAAATTCCGAAACGGTGTTGATTGAATCGGATACCATTATTGTTTTTGGACTGGTGAAGGATATTGAAAGGTTTATTGAAATAAATCAGTAAATTTTTTGTGCAAGGACGCAGGTACGACTTTTCTTTTGACGGATTTATTTGGAGCAAACCTACAAGGTAGTTGGTAGTTCAAAGAAGATGGATGCTGCTTCGAAAAAACCAAAATATTATTTTTCGAGATTCGCTTTCAAATTATCCAATCCTTTCGCTAAATCTTTTCCAAGCATCTCATCCATATTCATAAAGAGCAACATCAAATTCATTGGGTAAGGCATTTTTCCGTTAAAGCCCCATTTTACTTTCGTCTGATTTTCTCCGGACTGCTCGGTGGTCATGTAAGCGAAATCCGTTGCCTCGAAAGGTTTCTTAAAACGCAGTTCCATGTCGACCCTATCGCCATCCGTAATTTTGGTAATCTGTTGTTCTCCTACTCCTACTTCTTTATTCTGACTATCCCACGATGCCACAAAACCAACCGTTCCATCAGTTCCTTTGTATTCTTTTTTTGCCGCAGGATCTTTCATGTTCCACACGCTATAATCGTTTTGATTTTTTATCATTTTAACATACGCAAATACTTCCGATTTTGGTTTGTTAACCACTACCTCACGTTCCACAGCATATTCTTTTTTAACAAATAAAGCAGTTAATAATGCTAATATCACAATAGCCACTATTATGATGAGAATATTTTTTATTATTTTCATTTTGTTTTTTATTGGTTTGTTAGTTTTTGGGTTTATTGGTTTTTTAGTAGGCCTCAACTTTTGTATAAGATTTCATTCTTATAATGGAGTCGGCAGGGCTGCCAAACCTGAGATTGCCAGTGCGATGGCGAGGAGTGGCTTATATACAAATAATTGATTTTTAAGGTATTGAGAGCAATTTAGTCAAAAGTATAAAATTTTCTACAAAAGAAAAAATAAAGTCAAAAAAAAATTGACTTCCCTCATCCCCGAAAGGGAAAAGAAACCGTACTAGACAACAAATAACAATACTAGTGAACAACCATAATTTTTTTTGAATAGTCAACGACTCCATCATTAATACGTAAAAAATAGGCGCCTGCCTGCAATGACTTCAATTCTACTTTTATCTCACTAATGGCTTTGCGTATGTGATGTTTTAAAACTAATTCCCCGGCACTGGTTAACACCTCCACATCAACAACTTTATTCATCAACTCATCGGGAACTGTAATGGTAATTTGATCGGTTGCCGGATTCGGCTTTACCAATAATTCCATTTTCAAAAATTCATCCGGTACCGAAGTAATGGTACATAAGCTATTGGTTCCTTCGTAATTGCAATAAAAATTATTTATAGCTACATTTATAATTATTTCTTGCGTTCCCGAAGGATAGGATATTATAAGTGAATCGACAACTGTTGCATTTCCAAATCCAAAATGAACTCTCAAATCATTTTGACTTTGAAAAGAATTTTGTGCATTAATCTCACGTATTTGCCAAACTGCGGTTCCGTTAATTACAGCCTTCGCACGCACAATAGTTCCCAAAGCCGAAGTATTACTTACAACACCATTACATTTTAAGTTGATCCAATTGTTACCTGTTGCTGCTGAATCATTTTTAAAAAGTGCTCTTGAGTTACCGGAACCATTCAAAAATAAATCCAGGTCACCATCATTATCATAATCGCCATTGGTTACTCCGCAAGCACCTGCAATACCCAAATTAACAGCTGCAGAAAAAGTTCCGTTGCCGTTGTTCCAATACAGTTTGGATGGAGCCTGATCGTTAGTGATTATCACATCCAAATCACCATCATTATCAAAATCACCCCAATCATTAGTTAGGTTGGATGTTTGAAATGTAAATGGCAAACTCAATTCTGTATAAATGCCATTGGTGTTAAGGTAAAACCGGCTTTTTGCTCCGGCATAATTAGTAAGACATAAATCGAGATCGCCATCGTTATCGAAATCAATAAAATTATAACATTGTCCGTCCTGCAATTGCATTGAAAAAAGTGTGTTGGTAATTAATTCCAAACTATCTACACCGGTTTCTACTTTTAAATTGCGGTAACAATAATCGGGCCCCGGTGCACCCCCCGGACCTGTTGCCACAAAAAGATCCATGTCGCCATCCAAATCAAAATCACTCCAATAAGGAACTGTGTAGGGCTTTACGGAATCGGTGAGCGTTATGCCGGTAATTGATGCCGGATTTAAACTTGCATCGGTATTCAAATAAAGTTTAGCCGGAAAAGGCCCTACGGGATGAAACCCTGCAGCATGTGCAAATACAAAATCGGGATATTTATCTTTATTCATGTCACCAATTGCACATCCCCACGAAGGGTAGCCGTTTAACCCCGTAATTTGAGAAGTGACATTGATAAATCCACCAAGTCCATCATTTAAAAATACCAGCGATGGATACTGGGCAATAATACAATCCGTAAAACCATCGCCATCCAAATCGGCCCATGAGCTGCCACCGGGAGCTTGTAAAGGAACAAACGAAAAAGGAGCCACTACCTGCACAAAATTGCCATTCCCATTGTTGGTAAAAAGAAAATTGGGC
>JBBQVM010000312.1:0-3825 GCA_038211525.1 Bacteroidia bacterium | reverse complement strand
CATTATTCAATATACTTATATAGCTCGCATATCTGGTTAAGGCAATTTCAGAATTTTCAATGGCACGAAGTACCGCACAATCTTTTTCATTTACATGAAGACAATTTCCATATTTGCATCCTTTAGAAGCCTTAAATATTTCAGGGAAATAATGCGACACCTGGTATTTATCGAACTCCAGAATTCCAAATTCGCGTATTCCGGGAGTATCAATAATATAACCACCTCCGGGAATGGGATGCATTTCGGCAAAAGTGGTAGTATGTTTTCCTTTGAGGTGCTGAGCGGAAATCTCAGCCGTTTTTAAATCCAGACCGGGAATGAGTAAATTCACCAAGGTGCTTTTCCCTGTGCCTGAATGACCTGAAAAGAGCGTTGTTTTTTCTTTCAGAAAATTCCTCAGCGTTAAAACAGAGGACTCCTCCAAAGCCGAAACAATGAAAGTTTTATAGCCGACATCTCGGTACATTTTCGAAAGTTCGTCTACGTATTCTTTAACCTCCTCATCGTACAAATCAGATTTATTAAAAACAATTCCCGCCGGTATGTTATAAGCTTCGGCTGTAGCCAGAAACCGATCGATGAAGCCCGTTGAAGTGCGGGGATAAACAGGAGTTGCTACCACCAATGCCAGGTCGATATTAGTTGCAAGAATTTGTGCCTGATGTGATAAATTGACGGATTTCCGAATGATATAATTTTTACGTGTGAGCACTTCACTAATCAATCCCTCATTTTTATTCCCTTCCTTTTCGAAAATTACTCTGTCGCCCACCGAAACCGGATTGGTAGTATCCTTACCTGCAATTCGCATTTTGCCCTTTGTCCTGCATCTAAACACGTTGCCTTCACTATCTATCACCTGGTAAAAACTCCCCGTCGATTTCAACACCAAACCCTCAATTGGAATCATTTCTTGTTTTAAATTTTATTAAATATTTGTGACTTACTTACGACCTTTCACTTATTAACTACGCTCCCTTACTTTTTTATACTTTTGTTGCAAATAACGAACATATGTCGGTAAAGGTAAATCATATCACTAAATTATATGGCACGCAGAAGGCGCTCGATGATGTTACTTTTGAAATAGGATCGGCGCAGGTGGTGGGGTTTCTTGGTCCTAATGGTGCGGGGAAGTCGACAATGATGAAGATCATTACCTGTTACATCCCACAAAATTCGGGAAGTGTTTCGGTGAAAGGGTTTGATACGGTGGAGCAATCGATTGAGGTACGTAAAATGGTGGGCTATCTACCTGAAAACAACCCTCTTTACCTTGATATGTATGTTAAAGAATATTTGACTTTTATAGCCGGCTTACACATGAAATCGGTACTAATCCCCAAAAGGGTAAAGGAAATGGTAGAAATGACCGGACTACAGTTGGAGCAGAATAAAAAGATTGGAGCACTTTCGAAAGGATACCGGCAGCGGGTTGGACTCGCTCAGGCTATGATTCATAATCCGGAAGTACTAATTTTAGATGAACCTACTTCAGGACTCGATCCTAACCAGTTGGTGGATATCAGGAACCTGATAAAATCTATTGGCAAGGAAAAAACAGTTATTTTATCTACACATATTATGCAGGAGGTGGAAGCTATCTGTGACAGGGTGATTATTGTGAATAAAGGCGTAATCGTAGCCGACGATCGTACTGAAATTATTCAGCAAAAAACACAACCGGAAAGCATTCTGGAAGTGGAGTTTGAGATGCCTGTAGAAATTTCGTTGCTTAACAAAATAGTAGGTGTTGCGAGGATTACCTCTCCCGGAAAAAACAAATACCGACTACATAGTATTTCAGGCACTGACCTGAGAAGCGATTTGTTTGAATTTGCAGTTAAGAATAACCTCAAAATATTAACACTCCAAAAATCCGAAAGCTCTTTAGAAGAGGTTTTCCATAAACTGACCAACGTAAAATAAGGTTGGTGAAAAAGGTTTAATAAAAATCGGTTTTTACTGGTTTTTACTGATAAACAGTTAAGTTGAAATTAGTAATTTTGCACCGTCAAATTGATTGTTTCTTCTGAAATAGGTGATCTGGCGCCACTTCAATCAAATTATTCATCCTAAAAAATTAAAATGGCTTATTTATTTACATCAGAATCAGTATCTGAAGGACATCCTGATAAAGTTTCGGATCAGATCTCAGACGCATTAATTGATTATTTCCTGGCTTATGATCCTAAGTCGAAAGTGGCATGCGAAACACTTGTAACTACCGGTTTGGTGGTCCTTGCCGGAGAAGTTAAATCAGAAGCATATCTTGATGTTCAGGAAATTGCCAGAGAAGTTGTTCGTCATATTGGCTATACCAAGAGCGAATATATGTTTGAGGCGAATTCGTGTGGGATACTTTCAGCTATCCACGAGCAATCACCTGATATTAATCAGGGAGTGGTTCGTCGTAAACCTGAAGAACAGGGTGCCGGTGATCAGGGAATGATGTTTGGTTATGCCAATCGCGAAACCGACAATTACATGCCTTTACCTCTCGAATTGGCTCATCTTTTACTTTTTGAACTGGCAGCCATCCGTAAAGAAGGCAAATTAATGACGTACCTCCGCCCTGATTCCAAGAGTCAGGTAACAATTGAATACAACGATGATAATGTTCCACAGCGAATTGATACCATTGTTATCTCTACACAACACGACGATTTCGCTTCTGAAAAAGCGATGCAGGAACAAATTAAGAAAGATGTTAAAACCATTCTTGTACCTCGCGTGATGAAGAAATTACCGAAACGTGTTCAGGCGTTTTTTAACGATAAAATTCATTATCACGTTAACCCAACCGGCAAATTTGTAATTGGCGGACCTCATGGTGATACCGGTTTGACCGGACGTAAAATTATTGTGGATACCTACGGTGGAAAAGGTGCTCATGGTGGTGGTGCTTTCTCAGGAAAAGATCCTTCGAAAGTAGATCGTTCAGCAGCCTACGCTACCCGCCATATTGCAAAACACCTTGTTGCAGCAGGTGTTTGCGATGAAGCACTGGTTCAAGTTGCCTATGCAATTGGTGTTGCGCAACCGGTTGGATTATATGTTAACACATATGGAACTGCAAAAGTGAATTTGAGCGACGGAAAGATTGCAGAGGTGATTGCCAAAATGAAAGAATTTGATATGCGTCCTTATTTTATTGAACAACGATTCAAATTACGCACGCCAATTTATTTTGAAACTGCTGCATACGGACACATGGGCCGTCAAACGAAAGAAGTTACTAAAGTGTTTAATAAAGGGAAACAGAACGAGAAGAAAATAAAGGTGAAATTGTTTCCTTGGGAAGAGTTAAATCATGTTGATAATGTAAAAAAAGCATTTGGAATTAGTAAGTCGGAGTTGAATGGCAAACCCGTAAAGAAAAAAGCGGTGAACGCTTAATAGAAAAGGCCGGTTCGTTACCGGCCTTTTTTATTTCAACTATTCAAAAAGTAAAATGCAATTAACTATGCAATCTATTAAAAGTCCTGCTGCCGTTAAATGGATTCTCATGGTAAGCCTTGCGCTCATCTGGGGTAGTTCGTTCATCTTGATGAAACGGGGACTCACCGATTTTGCTCCTACGCAAGTAGCATCAATTAGAATGGCAGTCTCTTTTTTGTGCTTGTTACCTTTTGTAATAGGACACATTTCGAAAATAAAAAAAGAGCACTGGAAATATATTTTTGCCACCGGATTATTAGGTAATGGAATACCGGCATTTTTATTTACATCGGCGCAAACAGTAGTACCTAGTTTTATGGCCGGCATGTTGAATTCACTAACTCCATTGTTCACCATGATAATTGGATACGCCATATTTAA
>JBBQVM010000311.1:0-3854 GCA_038211525.1 Bacteroidia bacterium | reverse complement strand
AATGATCTCTGGTATTATGTGGATGATTTTTTTGAGGTGGATGAAGTGGAAGAACTGCTATTGAAAAGTGGTATCAGTGCCGATTTAAATGAGGTTAAAAGATTATGGAACGAAACCATTTCAACCACATTTGACACAGCGAAAATTAAAACGCCTGAAGTAAATAATTTCCTGCGAATGGGAAGCCGATCCGGAAATCATACGGAGCACCTTGGTTATATTCTTGCCGAAATGCAACACCTGCCAAGAACTTATCCCAACGCAAAATGGTAATTAAGAACTAACATAATGATTGCAGGAAAAACCAGCGAGCAAATAACAGACATCCTGCAAAAGGTACTCGACCCCGAAGTGCCTGCCTTAAATATTATTGACCTTGGTATTTTGAGAAGTGTAATAGAAGTAAATAATATTTTTGAAATTTCTATTACTCCTACCTTTACAGGATGTCCGGCAATGCGCGTGATTGAGGAGGATATTAATGAAGTTTTACAGGAAGAAGGAATAATCGATTTTAAAATAAAAACAATAATGAGTCCGCCATGGACCACCGATTGGATGTCGGAAGATGGCAAACGTAAACTGAAAGAATATGGTATTGCTCCTCCTTCGCAATCCACCGAAAGCCATCTCAAAGCAATGCTGTCAGGAAAAAAAACTAGTGTTCATTGTCCTTTTTGTAATTCGGAAGATACCAAGTTAACAAGTGCATTTGGTTCAACAGCATGCAAGGCACTTCATTTCTGCAACAGTTGCCGCCAACCTTTTGAGGAGTTTAAGTGTCATTAATATTTTGACTTTAATTATTTTACCTTTTCAGTTAATTGATCTCATTTAAAAGAATTAATTTTATCGCCATAAAATCTAAATCGCTATGTTAATTAATTTCACAAAAGAAGACGGGGTAGGAAAAATAGTTTTAAATCGTCCCGAAGTATTAAACAGCATCAACAAAGAAATGGCCATTGAATTTCAGGCTGCCTTAAAGGATTGTGATCGGGATGCGGAGATAAGAGCGATTTTATTGACAGGCGAGGGGAGAGCCTTTTGTGCAGGTCAGGATCTGGCTGAAGTAACTTCGGTAGATGGACCAACACTTAATTCAATTGTACGCGACCACTACAATCCAATTATTTCACAACTAAGAGGAATTGAAAAGCCTGTAATTTGTGCTGTTAACGGCGTTGCCGCTGGAGCGGGTGCCAACATTGCACTTGCCTGCGATATTATATTTGCCGGTGCCTCCGCTTCATTTATTCAGGCGTTTAGCAAAATAGGATTGATTCCCGATAGTGGGGGTACTTTCTTTCTTCCCCGTATCATTGGTTTTCAAAGAGCCACTGCACTTATGATGCTAGGTGACAAAGTGAAAGCACCCGAAGCACTCTCCATGGGAATGGTGTATAAGGTAATTGAGGATGATAAGTTGCAGGATGAAGCCATTGCATGTGCTAAAATGATGGCGAAAATGCCTACCAGAGGAATTGGTTATACCAAAAGGGCTTTGAATCTCTCTATGTTCAATAACCTGGATGATCAATTGGACGTGGAAGAAAATTTGCAAACATTATCAGGAAATACCTACGACTATCAAGAAGGTGTAGCCGCGTTTCTTCAAAAAAGATCTCCTGAATTTAAAGGTAAATAATTATGAGTGATAAAATTAGTGTTGGTGTAGCAGGCTCCGGTGCCATGGGAAGTGGAATTGCTCAAGTGGCAGCTATGTCAGGCCATAAGGTAATTATTATGGATTCCGATGATGCTGCTTTGGAAAGAGCAAAACGAGCCATTCATAAAAATTTTGAAAAATTAGTAGAGAAACAAAAACTTTCTCGTGAGCAATCGGAACAACTATTTTCTTTGTTTAATTTCACAAAAGATGTTAATCAATTTGCAGATTGTGGACTCGTAATAGAAGCGATTGTTGAAAATTTGCAGATTAAAAAAGAGTTGTTTCATAAAATAGAAAATGTGGTAAGTGCCGATTGTTTGTTGGCTACCAATACTTCTTCACTTGCTGTGGTAGCAATTGCTGCGGGATGTAATGAAAGGTCTCGTGTTCTGGGAATACACTTTTTTAATCCTGCTACCATAATGCCTCTTGTAGAAATAGTACCTGCATTTACCACCGACGAAAAAACGGTTCAAAGAGCACGTGCCCTTGTTGATTCATGGGGAAAAGTTACTGTGCTCGCCAAAGATACTCCGGGTTTTATTGTTAACAGAATTGCTCGTCCCTTTTACGGTGAATCGTTAAAAATTTACGAAGAAGGAATTGCCGATTTTGCTACCATCGATTGGGCCATGAAAAAATTTGGTGGTTTTAAAATGGGACCCTTTGAACTGATGGATTTTATAGGAAATGATATTAACTACAAAGTGACTGAAACTGTTTGGGAGCAAATGTTTTTCGATCCTCGTTACAAGCCTTCATTGACGCAAAAAAGACTTTATGAGGCGGGTCTCCTTGGCAGGAAATCGGGTAGGGGTTACTATCAGTATAGCGAAAATGCCGTGACGGCTAAACCGGATGAGAATGATATTAAAGGGATCTATATTTTTGAAAGAGTACTGGCGATGTTGATTAATGAAGCGGTGGATGCATTGTATTTGAATATTGCAACTCGCGATGACATTGAAACTGCGATGACAAAAGGAGTTAATTATCCGAAAGGACTACTCAGTTGGTCTGATGAATTTGGATGGAAAAAGGTATTGGAAATTATGGAAACTCTGAAAAGCGACTATAACGACGACCGATACCGACCCTCGCTATTGTTGAAGAAAATGGTAGCTCAGGAGAAGTTGGGAATGCAATAAGCCCAAATGCATCGGCAAGCTCTGCACAAGTGTAAAATGTAGAATTTAGAATGTAAAATTCGGAAATGTAACAAACTGGAATTTGAAATTTAAAATTTGAAACGCCGGAATATAGATTGAAAAATTATATCATTTCCTTATTTCTTAAAAATCCGTAATCTGTTTCAATTGGGAACGAATGCAGATTCAGGAGGACAAATCCTTTTGTAATAAATATATAATTATCCGATAAGATTTGTAATTTATTAATTTACAAATGCGAATGTAGTTTTGAAGTTTTTTTTATTTTAATCACAATCATCTTCATTTTCGTGCTTCGCTTTGTACAAAGCCTCTGTTTGCGCAGCCAATTTTTTGATCAGATCCCGCTCCTTATCGGTCAATCCCTGTAGTTGTCCGTTATGAATCCTTTCGACACCTTTTAAATCGTTATAATTTCCAAACAATAAATAGGCTAGCAGCTGATCTTTTAAAGATTCTTTCTGATGCGCATCTAAATCATGAGTGATTTCTTTTACCTTTTCAATAATTCCGGCTATTCTTTTCTTATCTGACATATCTCACTAGTTTTAACTATTCGTCTTAACTTATTTTATACTTTTTCTGCTATCAGTTGCTGTGAAGGCGCTTGGTTTAACGTAAATATTGGCCATGTAAAATGAAATGTTGCTCCTTTTCCCGGATTAGATTCCACCCAAATTTTGCAAGATTGTTCCTCCACAATTTTTTTCGCAATAGCCAACCCTACACCGCTACTTTCAAATTCATCTCGGGTATTGATAGTTTGAAAAATGACAAATATCTTATCGTGAAAACGAGGATCTATTCCCGGACCATTATCTGAAATACTGAATTGGTAATGATCATTATATTTTTTGGAGGAGATGACGACTTGTCTATTTTTTTTGGTATTGAACTTAATAGCATTCCCCAAAAGATTCATAAATACCTGCTGAATTTTGACTTTATCACACAAAATTTCAGGTAATTCATTTTGAATTTTAAAATTGTTTCTATCAGAATGCCCTAGCATT
>JBBQVM010000310.1:0-3860 GCA_038211525.1 Bacteroidia bacterium | reverse complement strand
TGGTAGAGGCTGATGATGAAGAGCCTGCTAAAGATGGTGCTAAGAAATCAGATAAGCCCACTGCCAGCAGACCACGTAAGACTACCACAAGACCCAAAAAATAATCATTAAACAGTAAAGTAAAATGTCAACAGTAACAATATCCGCTTCTGATGTAAATAAACTCAGAACGCAAACCGGAGCAGGCATGATGGATTGTAAAAAAGCCCTCATGGAAGCTAACGGAGATTTTGAAAAAGCAATTGATTATCTTAGAAAAACAGGACAGAAAGTAGCCGCTAACCGTGCCGATCGTGAAGCTAAAGAAGGTTATATCATTGCTAAAACTAACGATGCAGGCAATAAAGGATTTTTAATTGGCTTGAGCTGCGAAACAGATTTCGTTGCTAAAAGTACCGATTTCGTAAAGTTCGCCGATGATCTTTTGAACCTTGCTATAAGTAAAGATGTTAAAGATATTGATTCATTAAAAGCGTTGCCTATGGGTGATGTTACAGTGAATGATAAATTGTTTGATATCATTGGTAAAATCGGTGAGAAAATCGATATCTCTTCTTATGAAGTAATTGAAGCTCCTAAAGTGATGATTTATATTCATCCGGGAAATAGAGTTGTTTCTATGGTTGGATTATCATCCGCATCTGCAAGCAACGAAGTAGGTAAAGATGTTGCGATGCAAATTGCAGCAATGAATCCTGTTGCCGTTGATAAGAATGATGTAGATGCTAAAACTTTGGAGCGCGAAATTGAAGTTGGAAAAGAACAAGCTCGTGCCGAAGGTAAGCCGGAAGAAATGCTGGAGAAAATTGCTCAAGGAAAATTGAATAAATTCTATAAAGAAAATACCCTTTTGAATCAGCAGTTTATTAAAGAAGATAAGATGGATATTCGTACTTACCTGGATAAATCTGAAAAAGGTTTAACGGTTAATTTGTTCAGAAGAGTTCAGATAGGATAAAATTCTATAAGTTATATTTAAAGCCGTCTCTCTTCCCGAGTGACGGCTTTTTTGTTTTTATTTGAGTGTATATTTTAAAAATGAAGCGATGAATTATTCAGGTTTTAATCCGGCACCGGGTGGCGTTGACTTAACAGAAATAGCCGTTGAGTTTGGAACGCCTTTGTATGTTTATGATGGCGATAAAATAATTTCGCAATACAAAAAACTGGTGGAGGCCTTTCCGGGAAAACATGTCAAAATAAAATATGCGTTGAAGGCGCTTAACAATCCGAATATTTTGAAGTTGCTCCGTAAACAGGGTGCAGGACTTGATGCTGTTTCTATTTTTGAAGTACGTATGGGACTTGCAGCAGGGTTTTTACCCTATGAAATATTGTTCACTCCGAACTGCGTTTCGTTTGATGAAATTAAAGAGGGCGTTGATGCAGGCGTGCAAATAAACATCGATAACATTTCCATGCTTGAACATTTTGGTCACCATTATGGAAGCACCGTTCCCTGTTGTATTCGTATCAATCCACACATTATTGGTGGCGGTAATTCACACATTCAAACCGGACATATCGATTCTAAATTTGGCATCTCCATTCACCAATTAAGACATGTGTTGAGAGTAGTGGAGAAGGAAAAAATTAAAGTGAACGGTTTGCACATGCATACCGGTTCCGATATTCTGGATGCACGCGTTTTTGTTCAAGGTGCTGAACTTTTGCTGGATGTTGCTGTGCAGTTTACCGAGCTTGAATTTATTGATTTCGGAAGTGGCTTTAAAGTGGCTTATCAGGAAAATGATGTTACTACCGACATTTTTGAATTAGGGAAAACCCTGACATCACGATTTGAAATTTTTTGTAAAGAGTATGGTAGAAATCTGGAGCTTTGGTTTGAACCGGGGAAATTTCTGGTGAGTGAAGCAGGTTCTCTTCTTGTTAAAGCCAATGTTGTAAAGCAAACTACCTCAACAGTTTTTGTTGGAGTAGGGTCAGGACAAAATCACCTCATACGGCCCATGTTTTACGATGCATATCATCACATTGAAAATATTTCTAATCCATTGGGCAACCCAAGAATTTACACAGTAGTGGGTTATATTTGTGAAACGGATACCATCGGTTGGGACCGGAAGTTGAATGAGGTGAGAGAGGGCGATATACTTGCAATTTGTAATGCCGGTGCCTATGGTTTCAGCATGAGCAACAACTACAATGCCCGACCCCGTCCGGCAGAGGTATTAGTTCTGGATGGCAAAGCTCACCTGATTCGGAAGCAGGAGTTGGAAGAGGACCTGCTTAAAAATGTGGTTAACATAGAAATCTGAAAATTGCTCATATAGTCATAGGCCATTCCCCCGCAGTTTGCTACTTTTGCGGGCAATTACATGTAATCTTATTATGGCTAAATCAAAAACACCCAAACTCCATTACAAACGAATCCTTCTCAAACTAAGTGGTGAATCGTTGATGGGAGACAAGCAATTTGGAATTGATAACTCTGTGTTGGTGCAGTATTCTAAAGAAATCAAGACGGTTATTGATATGGGTGTGGAGGTTGCTATTGTGGTTGGTGGAGGTAATATTTTCAGGGGATTACAGGCTTCTGAAGGTGGAATGGATCGTGTGCAAGGCGATTATATGGGAATGTTGGCTACCGTAATTAATAGCATGGCACTGCAAGCAGCTCTTGAGGGTTTAGGTGTTTATACCCGTTTACAATCGGCAATTAAAATGGAGGCTATTTGCGAACCCTTTATTCGTCGTCGTGCGGTGCGTCATCTTGAAAAAGGAAGAGTGGTGATTTTTGGTGCCGGAACAGGAAACCCTTATTTTACCACCGATACCGCAGCCTCGCTAAGAGCTATTGAGATTGAAGCCGATGTAATTCTTAAAGGAACACGCGTGGATGGAATCTATACCGCTGATCCTGAGAAAGATAAAAAAGCGAAAAAGTTCGATAAAATCACCTTTGACGAAGTTTACAAACGCGATTTGAAAGTGATGGATATGACAGCGTTTACGCTATGTCAGGAAAATAATCTTCCTATCATTGTTTTTGATATGAATAAGAAGGGGAATTTAGTCAGAGTAGTGGTAGGTGAAAAAGTAGGAACGCTGGTTGATTTAAAATAATTTGATTTAGTATTTTTGTAAGAAGCAATTATAATAACTGTTGATAATGACAGAAGAAATAAAAACCACAATTAGTGAAATGGAAACGCACATGGAAATGGCGATTTCACACCTTGAAAATGAATTGGCAAAAATACGTGCAGGCAAAGCAAACCCTTCCATGTTGGATAGTTTGCATGTCGATTATTATGGTTCCAGCACTCCCATGAGCCAGGTGGCAAATATTAATACTCCCGATGCACGCACCATTGTGATTCAGCCTTGGGAAAAAGGAATGTTGGTGCCTATTGAAAAAGCAATTATGATGGCCAACCTCGGATTTAATCCGCAGAATGATGGTATAATTATTCGCATTACCGTTCCACCGTTAACAGAAGAACGAAGGAAAGATCTGGTGAAAAAAACCAGGGCAGAAGCTGAAAATTGTAAAGTAAGCATTCGAAACCTTAGAAGAGATGCCAATGAACATGTGAAAAGAGAAGTGAAGAAAGGTTTGCCTGAAGACATCCTCAAAGATGCCGAATTGAAAATTCAAACTACAACTGACTCTTATATTGCTAAAGTGGATAAACATCTCGATTATAAAGAAAAAGAAATAATGACAGTTTAAATGATAATAGCAATAACAGGCATCATTGGTTCTGAAGGTAATGGCATTATTTCTTGTTCCTAACTAGTATTTTATTCGCTACTTCAAGGTATCTTGATGGAATCCAACTAAATTTATCAAAATTGATTTTGATCACAGAAAATAAATTTCAACTCCCCCAAAT
>JBBQVM010000309.1:0-3877 GCA_038211525.1 Bacteroidia bacterium | reverse complement strand
GCGCTCCGACTTGTTTTACATTTACTCCGTCAGAGCACGAACGATGTAGATCGATTTGGGAATTCATTGATCCGGTTGAGAAATGAGGTGAAGTACTGTCAGGTTTGTTTCAATATTACCGATGTAGAAATATGTACCATTTGCAGCGATAAAAAACGCGATCGGGGAGTGGTAATGGTTGTGGAGGATGTTCGGGATGTGATGGCCGTGGAAAACACCTCCCAGTACAATGGGTTGTATCATATCCTTGGCGGGATACTTAACCCGATGGAGGGTATTGGTCCTGAGCAGTTAAACATTCAGGGGTTAGTTTCACGTATTGATGCAGGCGAGGTTAGGGAGGTGATTATGGCATTGAGTACTACCATGGAAGGAGACACCACAGTTTTTTACCTTTTCAGGAAATTAAAACCATTTGAAGTCGTTATTACCACCATCGCCAGGGGAGTAGCCATTGGAGGAGAACTGGAATATGCCGATGAGGTGACTCTAGGAAGATCAATTCTTAACCGGACACCTTACGATAACGCATTAGCACGATAAATTGCTGATTTTGTGGTATTTTTCGGCCCTGAATGAATTTTAAACCGTTTATGAAGTTTTCTGTAATCATTGTAAACTATAATGTTAAGCATTTTTTAGAACAATGCCTTTTGTCGGTAGCTAAGGCTATTGAAGGTATTTAAAATTATGTTTTTGTAGTTGACAACAACTCCGTTGATGGTTCTGTTGAAATGGTTCGCAGTAAATTTCCCTGGGTAAAATGCATAGCCAATAAAGTAAATTTAGGTTTTTCAGGAGCAAATAATCAGGCTATTAAAATGGCTACGGGAGAATATCTTTTACTCCTAAATCCTGATACGGTTGTTGAAGAGGATACATTTTCAAAATGCATTGCTTTTATGGATAGTCATTCCGATGCAGGTGGTTTAGGAGTTCACATGATTGATGGTAAAGGTAATTTCCTCCCTGAATCGAAACGCGGTCTTCCAACTCCTGAAGTAGCTTTTTATAAAGTTTTCGGATTATCGGCGCTTTTTCCTAAGTCAAAAATATTTAATAAATATCACTTGGGTTATCTTGATAAAAATGAAACCCATGAGGTGGAAGTGCTATCGGGAGCTTTTATGCTGCTGCGGAAAAGTACAATAGATAAAATAGGCTTGTTGGATGAAACTTTTTTTATGTACGGTGAAGATATTGACTTGTCGTATCGAATTATTAAGGGAGGTTATAAAAACTATTATTTCCCGGGCACCAGAATTATTCACTATAAAGGAGAAAGCACAAAAAAAAGCAGCATCAATTATGTGATTGTGTTTTATAAAGCGATGATCATATTCGCATCAAAACATTTCTCACAAAGTAATGCTCGAATGGTTTCGTTTCTGATCAATATTGCTATTTACCTTAGAGCAGGAGTAGCCCTGTTGCACCGATTTATAAAAAGAATGTCACTGCCTTTTGCTGATGGTATATTATTTTTCACCGGAATGTTTTTGTTGAAAATGTATTGGGAAAAATCAGTAAAAGAATTGCATTATCCTGTTGAATTTATGGGATTGGTGGTTCCTGCTTATATTTTGATTTGGTTATATTCTATTTACCTGAATGGTGGATACGATAAACCAATCCGAATTTCCAGAACCTTAAGAGGGATTTTAATTGGAACTATTTTTATCCTGGTAGTTTATGCCTTGTTAAGTGAAGAATATCGGTTTTCACGAGCATTAATTCTGTTGGGAACTGCATGGGCAAGTTTATCTTCGGCGTCACTTCGGGTGCTGCTTGATTTAGCAAATATTAAAGATTACCGATTAGAAAGAAACGAGAAAAAGAATTTGTTAATTGTAGCTGAACCTGAAGAAGGGAAAAGAATTCTTTCCATCTTACAGTTTTCAAATTCCCCGGTATCGTTTATAGGATTTGTTTCCTCGAAGGAAAACTTAGATGAAAAACACTTGAATGAGTACACAGGCTATTACTTGGGTCAGCTTGTTAACCTTAAAGAAATCACTGAACTCTATTCAATTAATGAGGTGATATTTAGTGCTAAAGATGTTTCTTCTCAGGAAATTATTAATCAGATGTTGTTCTTAAGTCACATGGATGTGGAATATAAAATTGCTCCTCCTGAAAGTTTGTTTATTATCGGAAGTAATTCCATCGAAGATCAGGGTGATTTGTACCTCGTTGATGTGAACGCAATCACTGCCCGTTCCAATAAACGTAATAAGAGATTGGTAGATATTGGATTTTCATTTTTATTTCTGTTGCTTTCGCCACTATTAATTTTTAAAGTAAAAAATATATCAGGTTTGTTTAAGAACATTGCTAAAGTGCTTTCCGGTCGATTGTCATGGGTTGGATTTATTAATTTAGATGGAGCAAATGGTTCAAAGAAACTAAGACCTGGAGTATTAAATCCTGCCGACGCATTACAAAATGTAAGTCCCGATCATCAGGCGGCAAATAGAATAAATGCCCTTTATGCCCGTGATTATAAAGTAAACAAAGACATTCGGATTATTATGCGTTCGCTTGCGTTGCTTGGGCGTGAAGTTCATTAGGAATGAATTCCTTTTTTCAAAATTTCTTTTATACCCATGGAAAATCAAATTAATGATCCTGCAGCATTAAAATCATTTCTTGATGAAATGGTGGATCGTTATAATCGAGTTGAATTTATTGCAAATGATCCAATTTCAATTCCTCATTTGTTTGCAAAAAAAGAAGATATTGAGATAAGTGGATTTTTAACTGCGACCATTGCCTGGGGACAACGTCCGGTTATTTTAAAAAATGCGAATAACCTCATGCAGTTAATGGATAATGCCCCGCATGAATTTTTACTTTCCGCCAATAAGAATGATTTGAAAAGGTTCAACTCCTTTGTTCACCGAACCTTTAACAGTATCGACTGTGTGTTCTTCTTAAAATCGTTACAAAATATCTATCAGAAAAGGGGTAGTTTAGAGGTTCTTTTTACAGATGCTTTTGAAAAATCTAATGGCCACATGGGAACTGCTATTCATCTGGTGAGAAAAGAATTTTTTAAGGTGGAAGGAGGGAGGAGCACCAAACATTTCGCCGATCCATTGGCAAACTCCTCGGCAAAAAGAATTAATATGTTTTTAAGGTGGATGGTGAGAAAAGATAAAAGAAAGGTGGATTTTGGTCTCTGGAAAAAAATTCCAACCTCTGTTTTATTCTGTCCATTAGATGTTCATTCCGGTAGAATAGCACGCAACTTGGGTATTCTTAGCCGAAAGCAAGACGATTGGAAAGCAGTAGAAGAACTAACGTTAAAGTTAAGGGAGTTTGATAAAAATGATCCTGTCAAATATGATTTTGCACTGTTTGGAATGGGAGTGGAGGGGAAGTGAGCCTCAACAAAACCTTCCTCCTCAATCATCGACACACGTTTTCCTCACAACAACTGCCCCGCCAAATCAGCCAACTCAGATCGTTCGCCTTTTTCGAGTGTGATGTGCGAATAAAGTTTATTTCCTTTTAGTTTATCAATAATATGAGAAAGTCCGTTACTATGGGAATCAAGGTATGGTGTATCAATTTGATTGACATCGCCGGTGAAAATTATTTTGGTATTTTGTCCGGCTCTTGTAATAATTGTTTTTACCTCATGCGGCGTTAGGTTTTGGGCTTCATCTATAATAAAACAAATATTAGATAAGCTTCTTCCTCGAATGTAGGCTAACGGAGTAATATGAAGTTTTTCCGATTCAATCATGTCCGTAATTTTCTGAAACTCTTTATCGGTTTCTTTATACTGGCCCTGGATAAATTTTAAATTGTCCCATAACGGTTCCATATATGGGTTAATCTTCGATTTAATATCTCCCGGTAAATAACCAAT
>JBBQVM010000308.1:0-3887 GCA_038211525.1 Bacteroidia bacterium | reverse complement strand
GATAGTACCACCTCAAATAGCCGGTTGCAACGGTGGCCCATGGAACAACAAACGACCAGTTAAGTACAATGGCATTGGATGGATTGTAAATGTTTAGTTGCATTTGTGAATTCATTTCAAGGTCACGGGTGTAGGTCCACAACCACAATGAATCGCCTAAGGCAAAGGTGTCTACTTCATTTGTTATTTCAGGGTCAGGGCAGTTGTACCAATCGAGTACGGTTTGTTTTGTACAAATTCTGTTAATTGATGGAACATTATAAGGTTGTTGATTTACCCACAAACTGGTGGTAGTGGTGTTGTTGCAACTTCCTAACCAAGGGTCAATCACACCTCCCATGGAATCGGTTACCTGGAAGTGGAGATGAGGATAATTAGAGCTACCGGAACTTCCTGCACGACCAAGATATTCTCCTGCTACAACGGTATCGCCTATGTTTTTTGTAGTAGCACTACCTGTCTGAAAATGCCAATACCATGCACGCGTTCCGTCGGCGTGTTCAATCATTATTCCATTCCATAAAAGGCTCCCTGCATTCACACACATTCTATCAAAGTAGTTATTTTTTTTATTGATAATAACACCCGGAGCAGCTGCAATTACTTCCATAACATTATCATCCATTTTTCTCCAACCATAAGGATATAAAATTATATCTGTTCCCTCATGATTTCCTGTTCCAAAATCATAAGTTCTGTCGGAGCAATTATAATCAAGCAATTGATTTGGAAAATTTAAATTGTGATCTACTAAATAATTTATGGTGTAATAACCATAATCGTTAAACCCTGCTTTGGGTTGTGTGGGCCAATTGAAAAGAGTGGGAGTAGCAGAAACTTTATTAAATAATCCGGGATTAGTTTGACGCAATAATGCTTTGTTTTGATCACACTCTTCCAGAACCATCTTTTTTAATTCGGGCGAAATGCATTCTGAAGGAGGAAGAACAAATTTACTTAATACCGCTTCAGATGGAGGCGTGGGGTTGGTGCCATGGTAGTTTGTTACCGGAACAAAAATTGTTTTATCTGTAGCTCTCGATGATTGTGCAATACATAATGTTGATGCACTAAATAGAGTTAAAACTGTAATGAGCAGTAGCTTTTTTTTTGATGTTTCCATTGGGTAGAATATTTTTTATTTTAGGGGTATTAAAAGTTGCTTTGATTTTTAACCTGAGGGAGTAGTCAATTTATAAATTTTGGTACTTGCAATAAGTAATTGAATTTAAGTATAATATAATTTGATACGCTAATATAGTTGAAAAATTGAAAATAGCAAACTTGCATGGGGCTTAAATTTGTTGGTAAGAAGGCAGAAATGTCACATAAAATGCACATTTACAATAAGTTAAATCTCCTTAAGCTTAAATTTCAAATCTGGTTATATTTCAGCAATCACTTATGAATTAGTTGAAAATAATTTTAATTTTGTCTACCGCCGAAAAATTGAAGCGGATAACAAAATTGGCATCAATATGTGTTTCGCAGAACGAAACTAAACGATGACTACCTCACTTTAAAACACAAAAACAATTCTTGTATGAAAATTATTGTACCAATTGATTTTACCCCTGTAACTGAAAACGCATTGCATTATGCAATTCAATTGCCACCGTGCAAACACGTGACTCTTTTTCATGTGGTGAGTGCAGCCAAGGATGTTGCTGATGCCGAAATAAAATTGCAAACACTCATCAAAAAATATGCACCTCAGTTCAAAGGAGAATTTTCCTCTCTGGTGAATATCGGTAATCTTTTTGATAACATAGGCGAAGCAGCCAGTGCTGAAAAGCCCGACCTTATTGTTATGGGTACTCATGGCGTGAAAGGCTTGCAACATATTGTAGGGAGTAAGGCCCTGAAAATGATCACCAACTCAAATACGCCTTTTATTGTTATTCAGCATAAGCCTTACAGCGAAATAAAAAATATTTTAGTTCCTGTCGATTTTACCCGTGAAAGCAAACAAATATTACCCTTCCTAATTTTGCTAGCTAAAGTTTTTAATGCACAATTACAACTGATTCGACAAAATGGCAACAAGGATGAATTCATCAAAAATAAAATCGATAATAATTTAAGTTATTTTAAAAGTGTTTTAGAGGGAGACGGCTGTAAATATGTAATGACTGAAAATGAATTTTCTTATGACAGTCGGTACAAAGGCATCCTTAAAGAGGCTATAGCACTCAACACCGATTTAATAGTTACTGCCATCGACCCGGCATTGGATGTTGCCAATTATATTATGGGAGTAGAGGAACAAAAAATTGTAGCGAACGAAGCTCAAATCCCGGTGTTGTGTATTAATATCAGAAATTTCATGAAGCAGTCGGGAAATATTTTTGAGGCTACTGGGTGAGGTAGATGTTGCAAATTAGCTGGTCTAATTTGCAAATGTGCATCACAGCAGTGCGTTGGCCGGATTTCATAGGTGTAAGCCCACTAAGCTAGTTTCAGTAAGGGATGAATATTTTGGTAATAAAATATTTGATTTTAGCTGAGCGGTGAGCTTTATTATTAAACACTTTATTGAGAATGTCTGTATAAGATTTGCCCCCCCCCTTTTTTTCAATTTTTTCTACTGACCTAAAAATTTTCTATCTTATAATGTTATTTTTAATTCAATATGTTTGTATTACAAATTCTATAGTTCAGGAATAGTCCACAAAATTTCACAAGATTCAATAGTTCCTAAAGCTGACTTGTAGTTAATGGTTGGTATCTGATAAATAAATCAAGTTTGGGTGCTGATTCAAATCAATCATGCTCAACAATTAATTTCTTGCAGTAAATCTTCTCTCCGTCAAAAACCTTCAAGAAATAAATTCCTGACGAAATATTTTCAACATTGATTTCTTTTTTTGATTCGTTGAAAATATTCCGTTCGTAAACTTTCTCGCCAAGTATATTTGATATCAAAAAGTTGCCTTTTGTAATTATTGAACCAAATGAAACAATTATATTGCTTGACGATGGATTAGGGGAAACATAAAAACCATTTGAATAAAAGTAGTCATTCATTCCCACATTATAAACAGAATAACATAATGATGTATCAATGCACCCATTTTGTATAATTATCACAGCATAAGAACCATTTGCTGTTGCAAGAAAGCTCTGGTTAACTTCTCCTTGAATCAAAACAGAATCGCAATAGATCCATTGATAGTTAGCACCAGTTGCATTTGCATAGAGCATAGGAGAATTTGCAGTTACAGTTAAATCCACAGAATATATTGTGAGATTAATTGTGATAATGGAATCACAGCCTGAAATATTAGGTATTGTATCAAAATAAATTCCGGAGTTATTCCAAGTATAATTTCCGCTTGGCGAAGTGTAGTTATTACATTCAGCAATGTTAAAAGCGGCAATGGAATTATTTAATATTATCAGATCAATAGTAATTATCGAGTCACAACCCATATAATTTGGAATAGTGTCAGAGTAAATTCCGGAACTATACCAGACATAATTGGTGCTTGGTGAAGTATAATTATCGCATTCTGTTATATTTAAAAATGAATTTGAACTTTCTCGAATAGTGAGATTTACAGTAAGTAAGGAGTCGCATCCAAAAATAGTTGATATGGTATCTGTATAGGTTCCTGAAATAGTCCAGACACTACTGCCACTGGGAGATATGTAATTATCACAAGCTGAAACAGTGATCGTTGAATCTGATGGATTATAAATAGTAAGATCAATTATAAGAATTGAATCACAACCATGAACATTAATTATGGTGTCATGATAAGTTCCGGAAGTAGTCCATGTATAATGGCCACTCGGAGATTGATAACTAATGCACTCATTAATTAGAAGTTGAGAAATTGATGGATAGTTTATTGTAAGATTAATCGTAACTACAGAGTCACATC
>JBBQVM010000307.1:0-3891 GCA_038211525.1 Bacteroidia bacterium | reverse complement strand
GTATTGCCGGCATTGTCCAAATCATTATTCAAATTCACCGCAAAACCTGTAGGCTTGTTCACGGTAAGGTTCCACAAAGTATTAGCACCAGTCATAGCACCAGTCATATTTTGATTTTGAGCAACTGAATCACTCTGCATCAAAATAGTTGAATTGGAATTGGCAACTAAGGATCCATTGTTCACATAATCGGTACATACTTTAAGTTGTGAATTGGCACCAAGTGAAAGTGTAGCGCCAATGTTAATGTCGATACTTCCACATACTGCAGTTAATCCGGTAACCAGTGGTTGCAATGTAGGTGCAGAAGGTATTACCACATTATATACGCAATTTGGCACAGCACAACCTCCCCAATTTTCGGGATCATACCAATCGGTACTTAAGCTTCCGGTCCATAGTAATGAGCCACCGGCTGGCGGGGTAAAAGCAATAGGCGATGTAGCAGTAAAATTCAAAGTAAAGCCGGAGGTGCTATTAGAGAAGTTACTTACATTTAAAAGATATTCATCACCTGCAGCCACAGTTATACGAGGTTGGAAAGCACCACCAAAACCAGGGTAGGCAACAGGAGCTGTGAATGCAGTTGCAGCATTACATCCCGTTATTCCTAACGCACTATAGTTACAAGAAACCGGTGCAGTGGAACTTAAGTTCCCGCAATTAGCAGGTCCGGGTACTCCACCGGTTCTAGTTCTCCAAACTGCAAAGTCGTAATCGGTAGCAGCGGTAGATGGTGGACCCGGCCAATCGTTGGGCACAATACTGAATTCTAAAAATCCTGCATTTGCAATTGTAATTCTATAAAAATAAGAACCACGTTCGCCGGAAGCGAGACAGTTTACACCGTTAGGGAAATCACATATAGATCCGAATGCCTGTGGCCCCGGATTAGCAACGTTAATGGCCGATTTGCAAACAGGGAATGGTGATGCACAATCTTGTCCGGGTGTTGGAGGAAATGCATTCACACAACCGATACCACCATCTAATAAGTAAATAGAAAATGAACCGGTCTGACTCGCATAACCATCTACCATAATATAATAGGTGAAACCCGGTGAAAGCCCATTAGCTGTAATAGAAGAATTCTGATAGACGTTAGATCCACATGCAGCTTCATCATCATTACATTGTAAAGGGGATAAGGTATTTCCGCTTCCTGCAGCAATAGTTCCTAATACAGGACCGAATAATTGTATTTGAGTATTCCGTAAAGTACCCAATATAGTTTTTATTTTTACGCAACCTGATGCAGGAGCAGTGAAGCTAAACCAAACTGTATGCAACACATTTCCTGCAGGAGCAAAGCACGACGGATTAGGTTCGTCTGCATTAGAGGAACAGGTATTGTTTCCTATTATAGGTATGTTAAATGGTATGGCTTGCGCCTGATAGGGTCGATCGTTGGATGCACCGGACCCAAAGGAGGTAATCAATATATTGTAAGAAACATTTGTTGCAGGATTGCTGCTATCAATAATAATATAATAGGTTCCTGCTCCTGGAAGAGTTACACTTCCTGATAAAATGTTGGAAACAGCAGGGGCACCGCTACCGATACAAACTCCACCACCACCCGGACAACCGCTATACACTGAGAAGCCGATATTGTCGGTACTGGTTCCTGTAAGAGTAACACTAATACATTCAGTTCCTGTTGCAGTATATGCATAAACTTTATCCTCGCCAAAAGCATAAGCACCGTTGCAAATTCCCGGTGTGCCCGCTGTATAATTGTTACCCATACAAGCAGTACTTTCACCGGCCACATTATAAGGCAAACTTGCAATGGGCACCGCTGTGGCACAAGTGAGTCCAACGGTTGGCAAGGGATTATTGATGATTGAAATATTGTCGATACATCCGGGAGGATTGCTTCCTAAGGAACCATCGTTCACCCAGCTAAAAACTAATGTTTTTGATTGTGCAGAAGCAAAGCAACCCAAATTAACATTGGCGGTCTGGAAGGAAGATTGTCCGCGCAATGGACCTGCTACTCTGTTGATAATACCTAAACGAATACCGGCAGTAATAGGTGTGCCATTGGCTACCAGGAATACTTCAATAAAGTCGAATCCATTTTCACCGGAAGCTTTCCAGTTAAAGTTTAGGACGTTTTGACCTGCCGGAATATTTACTCCTGCCTGATAAAAATGCGATACCTGCGATACAGTATTCGTATAGGTATTAGAAGTACCGCCATTGTTGGAGATGTAAGCACCTCTTGCTCCTGCCTGAGCACCCAGAGCACCGCAATACCAAGCATTAGTGGCATTATTTACAGTGGTCCATGATGTAAATGCAGGTAAAGTTTCAAAGTTGCCATTTATCACTTGTGCATTACCCGTTAGTGGACAAACTAGTGTCCAGGTAAGCAGGCATGCAAGAAATAATTTATAAAAAGGAGTAGTTATAATTCTCATTGTTTTGTGGATTTCTGTTTATTCAGTTTTGTTACCGGTTGGTGTTGAAATTTCATTAGTTTTTGGAACAGTAATTTCAGAAATAATTTTTCTGGCCTCTTCCTGATCCTGAACTATGGTGAAATTAACATCTTCAAATATGGCATAGATTAATTGGTTGTCGGGCTGTAAGGTCCTATTTACTCTGAAATGAAACAGGTCGGATTTTTTATAATAGGCAACAAAGGTTAGTCCGTTGGAACTATTAGCTTGATTCTTTATAGCTTCTAATTGCTTGGAAGCTGAAAAACCAGGTGTTTTAATAACTAATTCTTCCATGCCAACAGGTTCCTGCGCGCTGCAGAAGCTTGCACCGGCAACCATTAAAAAAGCAAATAGAAGAAAACGGGGTAAGGTGATTTTCATAAATTTATTTATATAGTATTGATTATCATTATTATAACAAATATGACGAGTTTGTTGATACGATCAAATTTTTACTTCAATGGTATAAGAACGATTCACTTATACGTAGCAAAAACTCAAATAGATACCAGAAACAGAACTTATTTGTAGAATAGCATCTATAAAAATAGGCAATATAAACGCTCTATCAATAGAGCGAAAGTATGATATTGGCGAAAGTTGTTAAAAACTTGACGAATGGGGAGTTTAAGAGGGCTTAATTACCGAAATACTGAGTTCTTTCAACTGAGAAGGGTCAATAGGAGCAGGCGAATCAATCATGACATCGCGGCCCGAGTTATTTTTAGGGAAAGCGATAAAATCACGAATAGATTCAGAACCTCCGAAAAGGGAACACAATCGATCGAATCCAAATGCAACTCCACCATGAGGAGGAGCGCCGAATTCAAAAGCATTCATCAGAAAACCAAATTGTGCTTGGGCATCTTCATCAGAAAAACCGAGCAGTGAAAACATTTTCTTTTGAATCTCTTTATCATGTATTCTAATAGAGCCACCTCCCACTTCAACACCATTAATAACCATGTCGTAGGCATTGGCACGAACTTTCCCGGGATCAACTTCAAGTAGCGCTAAATCGGCAGGCAGGGCTGAGGTAAATGGATGGTGCATGGCATGCCATCTATTTGTTTCTTCATCTTTTTCAAGCAATGGGAAATCGAGTACCCAAATACATTTAAAAATATTTTTATCGCGCAAGCCCATTCTTTCACCCATTTCTAGTCGGAGTTCCGACATTGCTTTTCTTGTTTTTGAATCTTTACCGGCAAGCACTAGCAGCAAATCACCAGGCTTACAATTGGTAAGTTCGGCCCAAAGTTTTAATTCGGTTTCATTAAAGAATTTATCAACGGAAGATTTCAGCGAACCATCTGAATTGCATCTCAAATAAATCAAACCCGACATTCCAATTTGTGGACGTTTCACCCAATCAGTTAATTCATCGAGTTGTTTTCTGGTATAATCAACACAACCGGATGCATTAATGGCGATCACTGTT
>JBBQVM010000306.1:0-3910 GCA_038211525.1 Bacteroidia bacterium | reverse complement strand
AATATGGTGGCGACAGTATTTGTTGCACGGTTTCGTTGGTGAAATCGAGAATCATTCCGCCATTACCTTGTCCCTCAATTCTGGTAACAACAGGACCTTGACCGTAAACACTATTTAACAACTGACCGCCATACTCAGGGGCGGGGTTGTGGGGTATTGCTGAATAGGTGGAGACATTATTTCTTCCTGCTAAATAGGTTTTTTTCTGTCCGTCAAGTGTTAGTGGATCAGTTGGAATATAGGTTTTGTAATTATTATATGCGTAAGAAATAGCAGTATAATAGTAAGTCTTGTGATTGATTAATGCTGTATTTCCTGTTGCAAAAAGATCTTGTTTTATTTCAAAAGTGTGTGATATTCCCTTATCAGAACCATTCACCATTTCAACCGGAGTATTAGCATTTAGCGATGGATTAAAAGAATAATTTACCAATTGCGCCACTCCATCTTTGATATCGCATTGCACTAATAACCTTATTCTGTCAGGATTTCCAATATCCCCAATGGTTGCATTGGCATCTTTTAATTGATAAATCTGATAGCCTTGGAAGTCATAATATTTTAATGAATCGTCAACTCCTGCAATGGTAGGATCTTTAGCATGATAATTTTCTACATCATCGGTATTTGTATTCAGCAATGAAATAAGTACTGTTTTATCCAATTCTCTTAGTGTCAAATCAGGAGCATTAGGTCCATCAATTAATTTAAAGCAGTTGTTGAATAATGATTGAGCCTTGTCGTCAGCAATTTTTAAAAGGTTTACTGATGCTAATGGTCCACCTTGCGACGATCGTGCCCAAACCACTCCTGTTGTTATGTAATTTACAGCGCCTGGTTGAAGTGTAAATTTTCCGGCCGACTGTAAAAATCTTCGATCACCAACAGGATTACCAACAGATGCTTCTGACCAATCCTGACCAGGAAATGCAGGATCGGTGTTGCCTGGAAACATGTAATCGGTAACAGGTGCATTAGGATCTCTTCCATCAGCACCAAAAGTCATTTGCTGATTATCTCTCCAAAATCCCTTAAGATAATTATAAAAATCAGTATACCCCTTTGGGTTACCATTAGGTGAATCATCATTACTATAATAAATAAATTTCGACATAATAATTTGTTCCCTCAGTACAACATCAGCAATGATAGTTACCGTTCCTGCACTATCCGTGATATAAGTACAATCAATACAACCATCTTTGTCGTTATCTACACCATCTCCAATATCTGCAACGGGTCCTTGAAAAAAGTCGACACCCACAGCAGGAGGATTAACTCCATATCCGGTAGCGGTTTCATCATCGGCATCACCGTTATAACAATACCCTAATCCTCTCATTACATCACATCCAACATAATCATCGGTAGCATTTCCCAAATCAGGATCCACCCATTGTCCAAAATAGGTATCGGTAAGTGTAATTGAAGATCTGTTAATGATTTGGTATTTGTAAAAAGTCATATTATTGATTTCGTCATTTGTTTGAAAAGCAAAAGCCTGAGCTCTTATTTCAAGACCAATTGGATCGGAGTTCGTTTCACTATGAATATTTCCTTTATCATTAAATACCCACCAGATAGTTTGATCACCGAAAAGGTAATCGTTGCATATTGGTTTGGAAGTTCCGGGTGCATAGGTATAGTTTCCTGAAAAGTTATACCCCGGATAATCTCCATCGGTATAATTGTAAAGCCCATCATTATTTACGTCAACAAAAGGAGCAAGGTAACTGCTCTCGTTATAAGTGGGATCTCCGTTACCCGGCCAGTTTTTTATATCATTGCTTGCACTAGTAGGGTTATTAATGTACTCTTGAACTTGAGTTTTATTGACTACCCAATGCCGATCATATTTTTGACAATTATCACGAGTAATATTTGTTGTGGAAGTATCTAACGGTCCTCCCCAAAAATCCACGCCTGTTTGTCGATAAGTTTGGCCGGCAACTTTAATAAGTCCGCCTGCATCAACTCCACCAATCCATAGTGCACCGGTAAATAGCGAATGTTTGCCACTTCCTTTGGGAACTTCATATTTCGCAGACGACACATCCCACCACATATCCCCTCCAACCAAAATGGTGGTTCTTACATTGTTTATATCGAGATCGGCTTGTGCCACCGGAGGATTGCATTGTTCCTGACTCAGCGCAATAGTTGGAAATGAAAATAAGCTGAATAAAATTGATAACCTGATGAGCGTTTTCATGATGTGTGAATTGTTGATTATGGGGTAAATGTAAACCCACGGTAAAGCCATTACAAATCAACTTTATCATGAAATAGACAGGTCTAATGGAGCCCCCATGATGATGTGAGAGCGTTAAAACCAACATTTGTGCTTGGTATTAATCTGCCAGATCGACTGATAACAAAGCATTTCAGCCATTATATAACCGTGACACAATTACTCTATTTTATACATGTCTGAGCGATTTTCTTTTCGTGCATTAATACATAAGTAAGACAAATTGTGTTGAATTGTCGACAGTTTCGCTAATTTGAAATTCAATAAAGTAATCCATTTTCTTACTTTAGTTTCACACAAATGGTAAAAAAAATTATTATATTTGCTAGTAAATTATTAACCTTAAATAAACTATTATGAAAAAACTATTACTACTTGCTATGTTCGCCATTGCATTTTCTGCTGTTAAAGCTCAAAGTGATACATTGTTGTATGAAAATTTTGATGTAGATCCGACAGCAAATTATTTGCAATTTAACAGTGGAAATGATACACAATGGGTTAATTTTGATGCTGACGGCTTGCCCGATGCAAATTCAAGACCTCAGGAATGGTATTGGAGCGATGGCGCTTTTGCTTCTGCTGATTCATTAGATGCATGTTTATTTTCTTCTTCCTGGCTCGCTGGTTTTTTGTTTGGAAACAGAAACTGGCTAATGACTCCTCCAATTCAAATAGTGGATGCCAATGCAGTGTTAAGCTGGGCATCTGCACCAAGGCAAACTCCTCTTTATTTAGATGGCTACTCAGTGCTTGTTTCTACTACTGATAATATTGAATCCAGTTTCACCGACACCATTTTTCAGGCTGCTCAATATATTTCAGGTGGCGGGTTTGATTATGCAGGTTATGTATTCTCTCCAGGTTTTGTACATGGAATGGATGGCACCTATGTCGAATTGGATGCTACTAATGATTCTTCAAGATTTGTAGGTCAATTTCGTCCATTTTCAGCTAACTTGGCTCAATATGCAGGGCAAACAATTTATGTTGCATTTGTGCATGATTCAGATGATGATAACTTAATTGCCTTGGATGATATTATGATTACAGGAACCGCCACCGGAATTACTGAAATTAAAAATAATATAGGCTTATCAGTATATCCAAATCCTGCAACAGATAAAATAGAAATGAGTTATTCACTTCCCTTTACGAGCCCGGTGATTGCTGAGATTTATGACTTGAAAGGTAGTAAAGTGACTTCATTATCAAAAGGCATTCAAATTGCAGGAAGTCAAAGACTTGCAATGGATGTTAGTCCGCTTGCAGCCGGAACTTATACCATTGTTATAAAAATAAACGGAGGTTCTTCCACTTCTAAATTCGTAAAAAATTGAATTGAATAAAATTGAAATATTGTAAAGGAGATTGTTGATTCAATCTCCTTTTTTTATTCTAAAAATCAATTATAATCCCTATGCTGGGTAATACGGTGCCGGAGTTATCTTTAATGAAGTAGGTTTCATATCTGGTGGAGTCATTAGGATCTGTAATCGGTACACCATTGCTATCTTTTCTTACATTTAGTATATCCGGATTGCGAGCTTTGAAATTGTATAAATTCTGAATATCTACATACAAATTTATAGACCATTTCTCAAAAAAGTAGGTCTTGTCAATTCTTATGTCAAGTTGATGAAAGGCAGGCAATCGTTC
>JBBQVM010000305.1:0-3931 GCA_038211525.1 Bacteroidia bacterium | reverse complement strand
ACGAATCAAAATGCAATGCAAATTTTTAAAGAGTATGATTTAATTCTGGATGGATCCGATAATTTTGAAACAAGATATTTAGTGAATGATGCATGTGTGCTATTAAACAAAACTCTTGTTTATGCATCGGTGCAGAAATTTGGAGCACAGGTTGCGGTTTTTAATGTTCCTGATAAAGATGGAAACCGAGGAGCCACTTACCGTTGTTTGCATCCTGTTGCACCTGATAACAATGTTGTATTGAACTGTGATGCTGAAGGGGTATTGGGAGCTGTTCCGGGAATTGCAGGAACCATTCAGGCCACTGAAGCAATTAAAATTATTACCGGAATAGGAACACCACTTCGGAACAAATTGCTGTTTGTAGATGCGCTTACTATGCAATTTACTACTTTGAATATTTCCAGAAATGAAAAAGGCTGGTTAGATTTTCCTGACACTGAAAATGAATTTTTGAACTTTAATTATTCGATAAACTGTACTTCGAAGACAACCATTTTAGTCCCAACTATTTCAATAACTGAATTGAATAATTTGATTGCAAGTAATAGTGAATTTCAACTGATAGATGTTAGAGAACAGCATGAATATCCGCCAATGATTTATGAAAAAGCTATTAATATTCCATTATCAGAAATTGAGACCAGATATCATGAAATAAGATCCGAGGTACCGGTAATACTTATTTGTTCATCCGGAAAACGGAGCAGCATTGCCGGCGAAATATTAACCATCCGGTTTAACCGAAAAAACATTACCCATGTTGCCGGAGGTGTGAATGAATGGTTGTTGCAAACATCGGAGTTATGAGTGAAAGAAAGAGGAAGGAGGTCTTTGTGGATGGCCCCATAACTTCAACCAAAATAGGTGAAAGTATTGCTAAACACAGTACCATGACTGCCATTGGAGCACACAGCATTTTTCTCGGACAGGTTAGGGCGGATGAAAAGGAGGGAAAAACGGTGAGTGCAATAGAATACACCTGTTACAGGGAAATGGCTGATGAAATACTTTATAACATTCGGGAATTGGTTTTTTCTAAATTTCAATTAACTTGCATGCATATTTATCACAGCCTGGGCATAGTAAAAGCAGGAGAAATATCGCTCTTTGTTTTTACCTCTTCAGCACATCGGAAAATGGCTATTGAAGCCTGTTCTTTCGTAGTTGAGGAGATAAAAGCGAAGGTGCCCGTATGGGGAAAAGAACTATTTGAAGACGAGACATATATCTGGAAAAAAAACACCTAAAACACCTAAAACATTTATGATCACCACAGCCCCATTAACTGATTTAGAGATAGCCACACGCGCTGAAATTCGTTCCATCAGAGATATTGCAAGGAAATTAAATATTGATCTGGAACTTCTGGAACAGTATGGTAAGTATAAGGCTAAATTACCCCTTTCATTAATTGATGAGAAAAAAATTGCAAAGGGAAATCTGATTTTAGTCTCTGCCATTAATCCAACACCTGCCGGTGAAGGAAAGACTACTGTTTCTATTGGACTTTCGGATGGACTGAATAAAATTGGTAAAAATTCGATGGTGGTGCTTCGTGAGCCCTCACTCGGTCCTGTTTTTGGAATGAAAGGTGGTGCTGCCGGTGGTGGTTATTCGCAGGTGATTCCGATGGTGGATATCAATCTGCATTTTACCGGTGATTTTTCTGCTATCGAAAAAGCAAATAATCTTTTGTCGGCGCTCATCGATAATAATATTCAAAGCAAAACACGAAATATTAATATTGATCCCAGAACCATTGTTTGGAAAAGAGTGATGGATATGAACGATCGTTCGTTACGTCATATCATTATTGGAATTGGTGGAAGTGCCAACGGAATTCCTCGTGAAGATGGATTTAATATTACAGCAGCATCGGAGGTGATGGCAATAATTTGTTTGTCGAAGGATTTTGCGGATCTAAAAAAACGTTTAGGGAATATTTTTATTGGTTACACGTTTGATAAAAAACCTGTTTATGCAAGGGAGCTAAAAGCAGAAGGAGCAATGGCTATCCTCTTGCGCGATGCCATTAAACCTAATCTGGTACAAACACTTGAAGGAAATCCTGCCATCATTCACGGTGGACCGTTTGCTAATATTGCACAGGGAACCAACTCGATTATAGCTACTAAAATGGGTCTCACTTTGTGTGATTATGTAGTAACGGAAGCCGGTTTTGGTGCCGATTTAGGAGCAGAAAAATTCCTTGATATTAAATGTCCCGTTGGTGGATTAAAACCAAAGGCTCTTGTGTTGGTAGTTACAGTGCGAGCGCTTCGTCATCATGGTGGTGCTAAAAAGGAGGAATATAATACTCCCAATATGAGTTATATTAAGAAAGGATTTGAGAACGTAGCAAAACATATTGAGAATTGCAAAAAATTTGGATTGAATCCTGTTGTTGCTATCAATAATTTTTATTCAGATTCGGATGAGGAGGTAAATTACGTGATTGAAAAATGTGCTGAGGCAGGAGTGAAAGCTGTAATTTCCAAAGGATGGGCCGATGGTGGTGAAGGAACTAAAAACTTGGCGCAGGCAGTTGTTGATGTGATTGAAAGTGGAGCGAATAATTACCATCAGTTATACGATTGGAGTTTATCCATTGAAGAAAAAATAAATAAAATAGCAACTGAAATTTATGGTGCCGATGGTGTTACCTATTCCGTAAAAGCAAAATCGCAACTGAAAGATTTTGTGAAACTAGGATGTGATGGGTTTCCTATCTGCATGGCAAAAACACAAAAATCATTCTCTGATGACGAACATAAAATTGGTCGTCCCACAGGTTTTAAAGTAAATGTAAGAGAGTTTGAACTGGCCAACGGCGCCGGATTCGTTGTGCCTATACTAGGTGAAATGATGCGCATGCCAGGTTTACCCGCTATTCCTGCCAGTGAAATGATGGATATTGATGACATGGGAAATATTACAGGACTTTCGTAAAACAATTAAATTTGGATGATGAGTGATAAAAGATTTAACCAACAGACAAATTAGTAATAGTTGAAATGAATATTACAAAACACAGCGGACTAAGTTTTAACAACGGAAAAATTTCCGATGTAGAAGATGTATTGGCTGTGGAAGAATCGTTGAGTATAGCTATTAATGGTGAATCATTTACTGTTACTATGCGAACTCCCGGTTATGAGGTGGATTTAATTCGTGGATTGCTCTATTCCGAAGAGGTGTATCGTGATTTGGATATGGCGCCGGTGATAGAAGTGATTTGTAAAAATAGTGCAGGTGTGATTACGGAAGTGAACGTTGTACTTCCTCCTGAAAAAATTCTGAAAGATTTTGCCGGTAACCGGAATATTATTTCAGCTTCATCATGCGGACTGTGCGGAAGAACTTCTTTTGAAGATACTATTAGTAAAAATGTTATCGAAGAAAATGGAAAACTCAACCCGGGAGTAATTGCTTTGATGTTTGAAAAAATGAGTACAAAGCAGGAGGACTTTCAAAAATCGGGAGGTACTCATGCATCGGCTGCCTTTACATTAGTCGGAGAATTACTTTCTATACGTGAAGACATTGGTCGTCATAATGCTGTAGATAAAGTGATTGGAAATCTCCTAACAGAAAACAAATTAAATCATGCAAAATGCCTGACGGTAAGTGGACGAATTAGCTATGAAATTGTGAACAAAGCCCTATCAGCAGGAATCCCATTTATTGCTTCAGTATCGGCCCCTTCATCAATGGCAGTGGAAAATGCAACTAAGGCAGGAATGACGTTGATGGCATTTTGCAGAAATAATAAATTAACAGTTTACGCTCATCCTGAAAGAATTTCCCAAACGGAAATTATTCAGGTCAACAAATAAAAGAGATGTCGAAAAATTTAAGTGAACTAGCCGGGCGAAAGGGTCTCGAAAAAAATCTTTTTGAGGAGTTAGGCAAAGCTGCTGAAGCAACC
>JBBQVM010000304.1:0-3934 GCA_038211525.1 Bacteroidia bacterium | reverse complement strand
AATTCATTGTTTGAATTTGTTCAAACCACATATCCAGTTAAATGATTTATTTGTATTACCGGTCAACAATAGCAGCATTTCTACTTTTGGAATAAAAGCCGATAACTGTTTTAATCCAATTATCAACGACAATGTGGTGACCAGTGATCCGGTTAGTGTACAATATTATTGGAGCAACGGCATTATGACTGACATGAGTCCTTCTTCCTATGTGGTTTGTAATAATATTGGAAATATTGGCCGAGGCTTATGGTTTGGTGGTACTATGCCTGGTAGCACCGTAGGAGGTAATATCATGGGAGATTGTTTTGACCAACTGTTTCTGAACTGGAATCAACTGGGATTAGGTGATGTGGGCTGTCCTGCCGGATTCTGTCCCCCCAATGGTTTCCCTTGGGACAACGAGTGGCAGGGAGTTCCGTATACAGTTGGTGGTGGTCATCAAACGCATTCTTACGCATCTAATACCTCAGGAGGATTTACAACATTTCATACACGAGCTGGTGCGCCATTTGAACCAATTGATCATCACTTTTCTGCTGGAGGTCTTCTTTGCAATACTAATGTATTATCAACTTACATCGATCCTACCTTATTCTGTCAAACGCTTCGAATCGGCAGCGAGGATGAGCCAAGAGATCTGGAAATTGCGAATGAAAGCATTGATTATTCAAATACTTTGCAATCTTTCAAGTGGCTATCAAAGAACTATTTATATTTTAAATTAAAACAGGATAGCTTGCTCTTGTCTTCAAATTTAATATTTGAAAATGAAAAGGACAGCCTTGAAGCGACTAACATCGGAGAATTTGAATCTCTTCGCGACAGCATCAATCAACTGCCTGAAGATAGTCTGGAATTCACTCAGGTTTTGGCATTGATGAATATGGCAAATAATGTTAGCCCACAAGAAGCTATTGAAATTTATTTAAAGCTAACCAACCAGATTTATTTAAACAGGCTTAGTGTACCCGGAAATAGTTATTCCAATTCACAATGGAATTCGATTAATTATATTTCAGGATTATGTCCTTATGAATTCGGACCTGCTGTTTATTCTGCCCAAATCATGAAAGCAATGAAGGATACCATAATTGGTTATTATGATGTTTGTACAGGTTTAAATCCGGTTAGTTCCAGAATGCAATCTGATTCGCAGTTTAATAAAACACCAGTTACAATTTCAATGCTTCCCAATCCTAATTATGGACAATGGAATATTGATTTAACTGGATTAGAAGATCCATCTCAGCTTTCAATCGAAATTATTGATGCCCTTGGAAGGATGGTAGACAAAATGAACATGAATGCCAATTCGACAATAAAATATCAAAACGGCAATCTGTATCCCGGAGTATATGTTTGTAAAGTAAAATGTAACGGAAATCTATTGGGAGAAGTAAGAATTGTGATTTTAAAATAGTTATTAAAAAGGGAACCGGTTGAATCTGGTTCCCTTTTAATTTTTTTATAAAATATGAACAGGGTATATATTGTCTTTTTGGTAATGATCATAATCTCAGGCGGGGCGTCGGGACAAGGCAGGAATGCTACTTGGTGCTTTGGTGATTCAGCTGGAATACAGTTTGCCTCAGGTGGAATTATTGGCATCACTTCCGTTTTACAATCACAGGAAGCATCAGCCAGCATTTCAGATTTAAATGGTAATTTATTATTCTATTCCGGGTCAATAGGAGGCAACAATATCTTCCATGCAAACATATTTGATAACCTGAATCAACAATTAATGGATGGTGATTCAATTATTTCTGGTACCAGTATAACTCAAGGAATTTTGATACTACCAAATTTCATAGACACAAATAAGTATTTATTATTATCATTAGGTTTTGTTCCGAATATTTTTCCTAAAGTGACCTTATTTTTAAATGAGATAGATATGAGCCTCAATGGAGGCCTAGGCGCTGTTATTTCTAAGAATCAAATAATCGATAGTACTATTAATCACTCTGAAAAAATGCTTGCCATAAAACATGGAAATGGGAGAGATTGGTGGTTAATAAATCATCAGAATAACTCAGACCTTTTTATTATTCGTCTAATCAGTAACAGTTCAATTGTCCTCACTATGTATCAACTTATAGGTAATATCTATTCAGGCGTTGGATGGGGACAAATGATAGCGAATCAAACAGGGGATAAAATTGTGGTTGCAGACGTTTCTGGAATACTTGAAAAATATGATTTCAACCGATGTACTGGTCAATTAACGAATTATATTAATATGAGTGATAATCCACTTCCAGGATTTGACAGATACTACGGAGCATCCATATCTTCACAGAATTTATTGTATTATTCTACTTGGGACAGCATTTGGCAAATAGACTTAAATTATCCAAATCCCATTCAAACAAAACTTTTAGTATATGCTGATCAAAATAATAATGTCTGTATGGGTCAACACCAATTAGGACCAGATGGGAAAATATACATATCTAATATGCTATTTTGTGGTGGGCCAACTAATATAAATGATTCCCTAAATACACATTTATCAGTTATAGAACAGCCTGACGTTTCCGGTGTTGGATGTAATGTTTTGCCTTACTTTCAACTCATTGGAGGAGGAAGAACCTATTTAGGCTTACCCAACATGCCCAATTATAATTTAGGAGTGTTGGCAGGCAGTCTGTGCGACACGTTAACTTCAATTCATGCAATAACTGCAACCGAACAAGGGTTCGAAATAATTCCCAACCCAGTTAGTAGTGATTTTAAAATTTCACATTCAGAAATCGCCAATGCTCAAAACTATTTTGAATTGAAAATATTTAATTCAACGGGCCAGTTGGTTTTTAAAGATCGAATGTTTAGGATTGGAGACAATGTTAATTGTACGACATTTTCATCAGGACTATATGCAATAACACTAACAAAAAATGGACAGCAAATGTTCAGTAAATTCATTAAGCATTGACGATGAGGATCCGCACAGCTTATAACAGCGCATGTTGCGCCAGTGGGGCATTTGTTTTTCAAGATGTTTAATTTTTGAATTAAAATTTGAGTCATTAGAATATTTATTTAAAGTAATCCCCACCGGCGCAAATGCGCATCCCGTTATAGTAAAGCCGCGACGAATTAGATGCCAAAAAAAAGGTATTCAGACGTCGAAGGTAAAATTTGAAACAATTTTAATATTCACCTAAAAACGTTTTGACATGAAAAAGCAATCGCCAGTTTTGTTTTGTGGAAAAATTAATCATCTTACCATTATTCGGTTAAACAACAAACACCTGTATCAATGGATAATTTTGGCATTTGGGTTTCTTTTTAGCGGAACTGTTGCTGGACAAATCATTCCGGTAGCGATAACTTCACCGGCTCAAGTAGCGGCATGCGATAGCAACCATTTTCATGCAAGCTTTACTGCATCGTCAACTTTTTCTCTCAAAATTTCAGCGTCCATACTTACCGGAAATCAAAACACCTTAAATTATTCTTGCCAGGATTCTACTCCTGTTTTCCCTGTAAAATTGATTGTGGATACGATTGGCAATTCATCGGTGTCAGGTGCCATTTTTAATTCTGCGGATTCAAGTTATGTGTTTTCGGTTAACACCACAGGAGCCATCAGTTTTGATTATTTTATTTTGGTGGATTGTTCGGTAATTCAGGACAGCAGCTTTAATAACAGCATAAACCTCAAACAATCATGGACCTGTCAGGGTTGTTCGCTGACTTTCGATCTGGACTCTACGGTAGCCACTTCAAATTCGTTAACCAGTTCGAATATTAAGACTCCAAGAATAATTGACATTAGTAATACTTCTTTTCCTGCTTCTTATCAAAACAGTTCTGCTTTGTATTTTGAATATCGTAATAATGGAAATGCCAGTGCGCCCATTCAATTTAATTTTAACCCCAACACTTACGGAACCAACTGCGATGCTTTTGTTTCGGACAGTCT
>JBBQVM010000303.1:0-3935 GCA_038211525.1 Bacteroidia bacterium | reverse complement strand
TGGTCATTAGGTTGTGATTTAAATCAACATGCCTGTGTTAAAGCTATTGCTGAATCCAATATTTCTGAATATCCCTCCATTATGCTTGATGATGCAGGAAAGTTAACTAAGTTTGTTCGCGAAGTGCCGGATGTTTTATGGGATCTGGTAGAATTTACCGTTCGACCACTCCACCTCCTGCTCGATGAAGTGGTAAATATTCCTGAATCTGCCAAAATTAATAATGCAGCATATTTCAAAATTGCAAAAGATACTTTTTCAAAAAATCTGGCCTATAAATTTGGTAAACCTATATTCACCGCCATTCTAATTGATCAATCACATCCGGCCTACGAAAAAACTGTTTTGAACATTAACTCTTATGTGGTAAATTTGAGGGCTTCCGCAAAATTAAATAGCGATAACCTGGTTATTATTCATATTTCACCCGGAGCAAAAATTGAATTCATTAAAAAATAAAATACCGATCCCTAAACAACACTCATTTTATTTTGCAAAATTTTATTTCACAAAATTTCTTTAAAATTATCGGCGCCGTTTGCGATGAAAATCAGGTGCATGGTTATGTAATTGGTGGCTACGTGCGTGACTGCCTATTGCAACGGACTTGTAAAGATATTGACATAGTAGTAACCGGAAATGGAATTGATATTGCAAAAAAATCGGCCCAAAAGTTAGGCGATCAAATTCATGTTTCAGTTTTTAAAAATTTTGGTACCGCTATGCTGGTATTCAACGACTGGAACATTGAGTTTGTAGGAGCAAGAAAAGAATCGTATAGCAGCGAATCGCGCAAGCCATCAGTTGAATCGGGATCATTGGAGGATGATCAAAAACGACGCGATTTTACCATTAATGCATTAGCCATCGGCTTGAACGGCCCTGATGAAGGTAAATTAATAGATCCTTTTCAGGGAATCAGTGATCTTGATAAAGGCATCATTAAAACACCCCTGGATCCCGCCATCACTTACTCAGATGATCCGTTGAGAATGATGCGTGCCATTCGATTTGCCTCACAACTAGGTTTCACCATCGAAGCTAATTCACTGCAAGCAATAACCGATAACCGGGAACGAATTAAAATTGTTTCGAAAGAACGCGTTAGTGATGAGTTGAATAAAATAATTTTATCTGCAGTACCTTCTGTTGGATTCAAGTTGTTATTTGACACCAAACTGCTCCACATTATTTTTCCTCAAATGGCGAATTTGTACGGCGTTGAATTGGTGAATGGAAAAGGACACAAAGATAATTTCTATCACACGCTGCAGGTGCTCGACAACATTAGCAGGAATACCGATAATTTATGGTTACGCTGGGCTGCTATTTTACATGATATAGCAAAACCTGCCACCAAACGTTTTGAGCCTGGTGTAGGATGGACATTCCATGGTCATGAGGATAAAGGATCGCGAATGGTGCCAACCATCTTTAACCAACTGAAACTTCCACTCAATGAAAAAATGAAGTACGTACAGAAATTAGTTTTACTTCATTTGCGCCCCATCGTTCTTGCTCAAAATATTGTAACAGATTCTGCAGTGCGAAGATTATTGTTTGAAGCGGGTGACGACATTGATGATTTAATGACCCTATGTCAGGCCGATATCACTTCAAAAAACGAGGAAAAAGTAAAAAAATACATCCGAAATTTTGAACTGGTTAAGCAAAAACTGGTCGAAGTAGAGCAAAAAGATAATGTTCGAAACTGGCAACCTCCAATCACCGGCGAAATGATTATGAAAGCTTTTAATCTCGCTCCGGGTCCTGAAATTGGAATTATTAAAAATGCAATCCGGGAAGCCATTCTGGATGGGGAAATTGGTAGCGATTTTGAGTCGGCAATGGCATTTATGATTGAAAAAGGAAAAAAATTAGGGCTAACTCCTGTAAATCTCTGAAAAATTAAATTTTCGTGGTTCTATTTGGCTTTTATTTTAAAAACCATTTTCCTAATTTTGAACAATAAATATATTACTTAAACGATATTATCTCCTTTCCAAATGGCTATTTACAGATTCAGGGTTTCTTTCGAAGAATTTGATGATACTTACCGCGATATTGAAATAAAATCAATTCAGTCATTCGAACAATTTCATATCGCTATTCAGGAAGCTATTGGATTTGATGCATCAAAACCTGCTTCGTTCTTCATGAGTAACGACTTATGGAAAAAAGGCCAGGAGCTGGTGCTTCAAAAAGCAGAATCGAATAATTCTTCTGAAAAATTGCTGATGAAAGATTCACGTTTATGTGATTTTATCGCTGATCCGCACCAGAAAATATATTATGTTTTTGATGCCCCTTCACAATGGACCTTCTTTATTGAGCTCTTTAAAATTTTTCCTGATGGTGCTCCCGGCAAAAAATATCCTGTCTGTGTTAAAACTCATGGCGATGCTCCTAAGCAATACCACGCTGTGGAAGCTCCCAAAGGAGCAGTTGATCCTGAGTTTATTGATGATGAAATGTTCACTGAGGTGTTAGCAAATGACGAGGAAACAGAAGGTGACGATATCGATCCTTCTAACGACGTGAGTGCCGAATTTACTGAAGAAGTGGATGAGGAAGAATATGATAACATCGAAGAAACCTCAGAGGATGATACCGATAAAGACTAACCTATTTTTTAGTTGTTTTTATTGTCATGAATAAACTTCTGGTGGTGGTTGCAGGTCCAACTGCCTCCGGAAAAACAGGACTCGCAATTGAATTAGCAAAGCATTTTAAAACAGTTATCGTTTCAGCCGATTCCCGGCAGTTTTACAAAGAGCTCACCATTGGAACAGCCAAACCATCCAATGAGGAACTTAAGGATGTTCAACACTTTTTCATTAACTCTCATTCAATAACTGAAAACTTCAACGCAGGCTCTTTTGCCATTGAAGCACGTAAATTACTTGAAAAATTATTTGAATTACACCAGGTAATTATATTGGCAGGTGGCTCAGGACTTTATATTGACGCATTGCTGAATGGCATCGATAATTTACCTGTTGCTGATCCTGAATTGAGAAAAGAATTAAGTTCGATTTTTCAAGAAAAAGGTATTGAAAAGTTACGCGAAATGCTGCTCGAAAAAGATCCTGAAAGCATGAAAAGAATTGATTTAATGAACCCACGCCGAATTAGTAGAGCACTTGAAGTTACCTTGTCAACCGGTAAACCCTACTCCTCTTTTATTGGAAAAAATGAGGTTACCTTCCCATGGAAATGGATAATGACAGGTATTGATTGGCCTCGGGAAACACTTTACGAACGCATCAACCTACGTACCCGTGAATTGATTGAAATGGGTTTAAAAGAGGAAGCACTCAGTGTGCTTGAATATAGAAAAAATAATGCATTGAGCACAGTGGGTTATAAAGAAATGTTTGAGCACATTGATGGTAAAATAACTTTGGAGGAGACTGCTCAATTGATTGCTAAAAACACCCGCAATTATGCCAAACGACAAATGACCTGGTTTAGAAGATACGCTCAAATGCATTGGATGAAGCCCGGAGAAATAGCTCCTCTGATTCAGTTAATAAACGAAAAAATAAGTGATTAAGCTATTCTGAAGGATGCTTTTCTGCAACAACAAATTTAATTCCTTCTAATGCGAGATCAGTATTTTCGAAAACAGTCCTCGCTTCAAGAAGTAATGGTGCCAGATCTTTATAACGAGCTGAAAAATGACCGATGATTAATTTGCCAACAGTAGCATTTTTTGCTATAGTAGCAGCCTCTATACAGGTCGAATGAAAAGTAGCTTTGGCTCTGTCAACAAGATCGTGCATAAACGTGGATTCATGATATAGCAAATCAACATTTTTAACCTCGTCAACCAGTTGTTCATTGTATAAAGTATCCGAACAAAATGCATACGATCGTGGCAATCCCGAACTCACAGTTAATTCTTTGTTTTTAATCACCTTTCCAAAATCATC
>JBBQVM010000302.1:0-3939 GCA_038211525.1 Bacteroidia bacterium | reverse complement strand
TCATTAAATGCATCATCTCGTTAATAGGATCGGCTGCATTTTCAGCAATCTCTTTGAATATGCATTCACGGGATAATAAATCACGACTGAAGCAGGTCATTACCATTTCATTCTTATCCCTAAAGTACTGATACAAGGTTTTCTTCGACATGGCCAAATGCTTGGCAACGTCATCCATGGTGATACTTTTAATTCCAAACCGGTAGAATAATCCGGTGGCTGATTCAATTATTCTGTCTTCCGCTACATTTTTCATTTCGGGTGCAAAACTATGGAAACTTTTTTTGTTTGTAAAGTTTCCATAGTAAAATAATTTCTACAAGGTTGATTATCAGATCGAAAACTTCATCAGAATTTTACATTCCCTAAAAAAGATATTACAAAGTAGCCAATGTAGTTGGTATCCGCCGGAGGCAAGGCGGGAATAAAGTTGAAAAAAACCGTAAATTTTAGAAAATTTGGGTTGTCGGCTATCTACTTTTGAATCACCTCTTTAATCATTTTTCCATTTTTATAAAAAACCGATTTAATAAAATTTCCTTTTTCATCATAGTGTTTCCACTCCCCATCCTCTTGGTCGTTCAAATACATACCCTCAGTTTGCACATTAGAGTTATAGAAAAATGTTTTTGCCGGTCCATTCATCATTCCTGCCCTGTAGGTGTATTGAATGGTAGGAATTTCGCTCTGGTTGTACCAGGTGGTAACGCTTTCGCGGAGGCCATCTTTATAATTAGCATCTTCCTGTTTAAAGCCACTCTCATAAAACACAATTTTATTACCATCGAGTTTCCCATTCTTAAAATACTCCACTGATTTACGAATTCCGCCAAAGCGATATTGAACTCTACGACCATCTAACAAACCCTTCGAATAGCTTTCTTCCAATTCAAGAGCTCCGTTATCACCAAATTTAAGGAAGATACCATCGGGTAAATCATTGCTGAATTCCTGTACCGTACTCACAGTATTTTTAGTGTTATAATTTCTAAAAACACCCTCTTTTTTTCCATTACTGAATTTACCCACTTCCACCAATTGCCCCTTAGTGTCAAAGACTTCCATCCTCATCACGTCCTTATTCTGCAAATCTTTAGTGAGAACGGTATCTCGGCTGCTTTGTGCTGATAACATTCCCATCTGCAACAGCAAACAAATACCAATTGTAGTAAGTAAACGAAGGTTCAATTTCATATAGATAAGGTGTTTTTGATGGTGCAAAATTGATAAACCTGCAATTCAAATCCAAATAATAGTAGCATTTCGTAGCGGTTATGTATCTTAGCGGTCTCATTTAAGTAATCATGAATTTGTCGACACAAGATGCCATTTCACCCATTGACGGAAGATACAGAAAAACCTGCGAACCGCTAGCTGCCTATTTTTCAGAAGCCTCTTTAATCAGGTATCGGGTGATGGTGGAAGCTGATTACTTTTTAGCATTGTGCAAAATACCACTTCCACAATTGAAAAATGTTTCACCAAAAGCAATTGAAGCATTGGAGCGATTAGTTAGCGATTTATCTGTCGTAGATATTAAAGCAATTAAAGATATTGAGACAGTGACAAATCACGATGTGAAAGCTGTTGAATATTATATAAAACAAAAATATGCAGAGGTGCTGGGAAAAGAAAGTGAATTTATTCATTTTGGTTTAACCTCGCAAGACATTAATAACACTGCTATTCCTCTTTCAATAAAAGAAGCCATGCAACAGGTAATGATTCCATCATTGACTGAGTTACGCAATCATTTGGCGGAGCTTGCCGAAAAATGGCGAGATATACCGGTGATGGCACATACGCACGGACAACCTGCATCACCAACGGCTTTGGGAAAGGAAATTGCTGTGTTTGTAAATCGTATAGATGCTCAAATGGATTTATTAAATTCGATTCCCTGGTCGGCGAAATTTGGAGGAGCCACAGGAAATTTTAATGCGCATTATGCAGCATATCCCACAATTGATTGGGTAACTTTTGGAAATACTTTCGTAGAAAAATTAGGTTTAAGTCGTTCGCAAATCACTACACAGATTGAACATTACGATCACCTTGCAGCGCTCTTTGATAACTTCAAAAGAATTAACACCATTTTAATAGATCTTTCGCGTGATATTTGGTCCTACATATCTATGAACTACTTCACCCAACAGGTAAAGCAAGGAGAAGTAGGATCGAGTGCGATGCCTCATAAAGTAAATCCAATCGATTTTGAAAATGCTGAAGGTAATCTCGGATTTGCAAATGCTATTTTCGAACATTTATCCGCAAAATTACCTATCTCTCGTCTTCAGCGTGACCTCACCGATTCAACAGTGCTTAGAAATGTAGGAGTGCCCTTTGCACACTCGCTTATTGCAATCAAATCCTTGCTTAAGGGATTGAATAAAATCAAGGTGAATGCTAACAACATCAGTATTGATCTGGATAATAATTGGGCGGTAGTTGCGGAAGCTATTCAAACAATATTACGTCGTGAGGGCTATCCTAATCCCTATGAAGCACTTAAAGAACTGACCCGTACGGGCGATAAAATCACAAAAGATACGATGCATGAATTTATTGCTCAACTGCACGTAGGCGATACCGTTAAAGAGGAATTAATGAAATTTTCACCTTCGAATTATGTAGGAATGGCTATGAATTTTAAGTTGCCATCAAAACAAAGCAATAAATAGTGCTTTCGCAGAACTATTAATATGAAAGTTTCCGGATTTACTTTTATACGCAATGCGGTTAAATATGACTATCCTATTACGGAAGCCATATTATCTATTCTGCCCTTGTGCGATGAGGTGGTGGTTATGGTAGGTAATTCAGAAGACAATACCCGCGAATTAATTGAGTCCATTGGTGATTCCAAAATAAAAATATTTGACAGCACCTGGGATGATACTCTTCGTGAAGGCGGTAAGGTATTGGCCATTGAAACAGATAAAGCATTCGATAAAATAGCACCTGATTCCGACTGGGCATTTTATATTCAGGGTGATGAAGTTTTTCACGAACATGGAATTGAAGCGGTACGCGATGCAATGGTAAAGTATAAGGATGATAAAGGTGTGGATGGACTTTTATTTCATTACAAACATTTTTATGGATCGTATGATTTCATTGGTAATTCACGAAAATGGTATCGGAAAGAAATTAGAGTTATTAAAAATAATAAAGCTATTCGCTCATACCGTGATGCCCAGGGATTCAGAATAAATAACAAAATGTTGCGAGTGAAACAGGTAGCTGCTTTCATGTATCATTACGGATGGGTGAAGCCTCCCGCCGCAATGCAAGCCAAACAAGAATCGTTTCACAAAATGTGGCATAGCGACGAATGGGTTAAAAGTAATATTGATGCTGTTGCTGAATTTGATTATTCAAAAATAGATTCACTTGCGCTTTTCAGAGGTGTGCATCCAAAAGTGATGCAGCAACGAGTTGCGAAACAAAATTGGAAATTTACTTTTGATCCGACAAAAAAGAAAATGCCTTTAGCATCAAGAATATTGCATGGGGTGGAGGATTTTACAGGGTGGAGGATGGGGGAGTGGAAGAATTATAAACTTGTATAGTCTCGTTCGGCTGCCTGCCTCCTGACTTGTCCACCAGTATTTTTGATTTTTCACAAACATTGGAATATCAACTAAATACGATTATCTTAGTGCGTTATTTGTCGCACTAATTTGATTTATGTTAAAGATAAGAGAGGTACGAACTGCATCTGGTAGCACTGCTGTTCAGGTTTTTTATTACTCAAATAGAAAACGAGTTATTTTAAAGCATGTAGGCTCTGCAAATACAGAGGGCGAATTGATAACTTTAAGGCTTTTAGCCCAAGAGTTTGTCAAAGATTCTTCCAAACAATTAACTGTTTTTCCAAAGCAAAACCCGAATGCATGTTTATATGTAGATTATAGCGAATGCATCGGTTTATATTAT
>JBBQVM010000301.1:0-3960 GCA_038211525.1 Bacteroidia bacterium | reverse complement strand
GTAGTAACAATTTCATCCATGTTACTGCCATTCATTTCGAGCACTTCCCAACCAAAGGCTTCAAACTTTTTTCTAAGATCACCAAGTGGCATAACTGAATTGGTTGATCCATCAATTTGTTGTCCGTTGAAATCAATTGTTGAAATAATATTATCCACTTTTTTTCCGGCGGCATACATGGTAGCTTCCCAAATTTGTCCCTCATCTAGTTCACCATCACCATGCAAAGTATAAACTATAGAATCATCCTTATTCAATTTTTTAGCAAGAGCAGCTCCAATGGCGACCGAAAGACCTTGTCCGAGGGAACCGGAAGCGACCCTAACACCGGGCAATTTTTCGTGTGTGGCAGGGTGACCTTGCAAACGGGTGTTCAATTTGCGGAAAGTTCCCAACTCAGCAACAGGGAAGTAACCCGCAATACGCGAGAGTACGCTGTACCAGACAGGTGAAATATGTCCATTCGAAAGAAAAAACAGGTCTTCCCCTTTCCCATCCATATTAAAATCACCTTTGTTGTAATTCATCACTTTTCCGTAAAGCGCCACTAAAAAATCGGTACAACCAAGCGAACCACCGGGGTGACCCGACTGTACCGCATGAACCATTCGAACGATATCTCTTCTTACCTGAGAGGCAATTCCCTTTAAATCAGTTGTTTCCGACATTATTTTAAGCATTTAACTAACGTCGCAAAAGTCGGTAAATTATGCCGGATGGCAAACGAGTAGTTATTAACATGGTGTTGATTACTATGGTTGGCTTGAGATCCGAGAAGGGCACGGATTACCGATAACTTATTCCATTCAACTTTCAACTTCAACCTTATAACTGATTTCTGAACTACTTTTGTACCTGTTTAAAAAAAAATCATTTTGTGAACGTATTTCCTGAATCATCATTATTAACCACTGAATACGAGAGCATTTGCGAGTTGCTTCGAAATTATTGCATTTCGAATATGGGCAAAGAGCAGGTGAATGCTATTGAGCTGCACACTGACAGCGATGTTATTTTGAAGTTATTGCATCAAACCAACGAGATGCGGGAAATACTGGCATCGGGTTTACCTTTTCCTTCATCGGAGTACTTTGATACAACCAAGGAATTGGGATTACTTAAAATTGAAAACAGTGTTCTTACCGAAGATCAATTCATGACTATTCATGCCATGATGTTAACGGTGAAGGATATTTACGGATTTTTTAGGAACAGAAAAGGAATATACCTGAATCTGGAAACAATTTTAGCAGATACAATTTATGAAGCATCAGTAATAAAAGGGATTGAAGAAATATTAGATGAGAACGGACAAGTTCGCACTTCGGCTTCTCCTGAACTGGCAAAGATTAGGAGGACATTACAACGAACACGTGCCGAAAGTGACAGGGTTTATACCAGCGTTTTAAATAAATATCGGAAACTGGGATGGATCACCGAATCGGAAGAGAGCAGTCGCAACGGAAGGCGTGTTATCGCCATTTTCGCAGAACAAAAACGCTCAGTTCGTGGTGTCATTCACGATACTTCGGCAACAGGAAAAACTGCTTTCCTCGAACCCGAAGAAACTATTGGCATCAACAATTCTATTTTCTCACTTGAACAGGAAGAGCGCCTTGAGATAGTTCGTATTTTACGAGAGCTCACAGCAACATTAAGAAAATTTGCTCCTGTTATGATGATCTACCGCGAACAATTAGGCACCTTTGATTTAAATCGTTCTAAGTCACTTTTTGCAATTGAAATAGATGGTAAGCTCCCTCAGCTTTCCGATGTTCCTGTTATCGATTTAAAAATTGCAAGACATCCACTTTTATTAATTCACAATAAAAAACTGCGCAAAGACACTATTCCTTTTTCGCTCTTGCTGAATAACGAACAGCGTATTCTTGTTATCAGCGGTCCGAATGCAGGAGGGAAAACAGTGTGCATGAAAACATCGGGACTTTTACAGATGATGTTGCAATCAGGCATGCTAATCAGTGCTCATGAAGATAGTAAGCTCGGTATTTTCGAAAATCTCTTGGTAGATATTGGTGATAGTCAGTCGATAGAATACGAACTCAGCACCTACAGCTCACGGCTTAGGCACATGCGAATATTTTTGGAACGTGTGAATGAAAAAAGTTTGTTCCTGATTGATGAATTCGGCACGGGTACCGATCCTAATTTAGGAGGCGCTTTGGCGGAAGCAGTGTTGGAAGAATTGAATGTACGAAAATCCTTCGGTATTATCACTACACATTATCTCAACCTAAAAGTGCTCGCCGATAAAACACCCGGCATCATGAATGGCAGCATGGAGTTCGATTTGAAACGGCTGCGCCCGCTATATCGATTGATTGTTGGCAAGCCCGGAAGCTCCTACACTTTTTTAGTCGCCGAACGCAGCGGACTACCACGTGAATTAATAAAAAATGCAAGAAGGAAAGTAGCGAGGAAAAATTTGCTTCTCGAAAAATTGCTCACCGATGTAGAAAGAGAAAAAGCATCAATTAAAAATAAACTCGCTGAAGCGGAAGCGAATGAAAAACAATTAAAAGAGCTGATTAAAAAATATGAAACGCTTTCCAGTTCCAATGAAAATGAATATGCTACCAAAGAAGCACGGTTAAAAAAACTGGAAGAGAGAACACTTAGAGAATCGGAAGAAAGGTTCAAAGAATTTTTGAAAGAATGGAAAAAAACGAAGGATAAAAAAGTGCTGCTCGATAAATATTACAGGCAGTTTGTACAAAAGAAAAAAGTAATCGATCCGAAAGTAATCGAGAAACAACGACAAGAAAAAATAAATAAATTAAAACAGTTTATTAAACCTGGTGTTGAAGTGCGTCTCGAAAACGGGGCAACAATAGGTGTGGTGGAACAGGTAACAGATGATAAAGTAAGTGTGATTTTTGGAAGGTTTAGAACGATTTGTGATATGGCGAATTTGGTGGTAGTGGATTTAAATAGTTAACGAGACTTGTAACTAAAGATACGGATTACGGATTTTTACGGATTACGGATTTTTTTTGACTCCTGAACTTGTTATAAAGGATACGGATTACGGATTTTTACGGATTACGGATTTTGGGAGGGCAGGTTCTTTTTTGACTCCTGCACATGTAACTAAATGCTACAAATTACCCCTCAGCACCACATCATCACATCACCACATCACCACATAACCACATCACCTCATCACCTCATAACCACATCATCACATCATCACATCACCACATAACCACATCACTACATCACTACATCAGCAAATTATTTTTACCAATCATCGAAAGTTGTAAAGTCATCCAAATCTCTGCGATCTTTTTTGGTGGGTCGCCCCATACCGGGATCGCGCCAGGCACCGCGGGCGGCGGCGTGGGCTTTCATTCTTTCAATTTCGGAGGGAGGAGTGATATCTTCACAATACTCAGGAACTAGTTTTGCGGAGAGCCGGTTTTCGACCAACTGCAATACCTTAAAATTCCGTTCGAACGGACCAAATTTTACAGAAATAATATCATTCAAATTCACATTCCTCGATGCTTTCACGTACTGTCCGCCAATTTTTATTTTCTCCAAACCACATGCCTGCGCCGCCATACTGCGTGTTTTGTACACCCGCATAGCCCATAGGTATTTGTCTATTCTTACAGATTCTGTTTTCTTCATTGCTAAAATCCCTCTTAAATATCAAAAGATCTGATTCATCGTTAATGACTGTCAAAATTAGTCAAACCAATTGCTTTAAGCCCAAAGCAATTTTCAATAATCTTTTCAAAACTATGTTAATGATTTAAATATCAAATATTTATGATTGACACCTGGTCAGGTCATCATAAGAGCCTCACCCATTAAACATAGTGTGTTTTTCAATACCTTTGCGGGCTGAAAAACCATTGGGTCATTGGGTCATTGGGTCATTGGGTCATTGGGTCATTGGGTCATTGGGTCATTGGGTCATTGGGTCATTGGGTC
>JBBQVM010000300.1:0-3965 GCA_038211525.1 Bacteroidia bacterium | reverse complement strand
AAATTTTAATGCGCTCATTTTCAATTTCATGACTGTAAGATAGATTTGTCTATCAGCATAAAGTATGAATTTTGGTCAACAACCATAAGCGTATGGTGAACCTCTTTTTTCGAAATGTTAATATTATTGAAACCATGATGCAACCAGGAAGACTCCAATCAAAAAAGCACCTTTTTTGCGCTAAAACCGAAAATATTGGATTCCTTGCTTCAGATCACCTGTTAAGTTATTAAAAATTCAGACTTTTGGGGTATAATAAAATTCGGTCTTATGAAAAAATTGTTATCCATTCTCTTCGTACTTACACTAACAGTCAACGGATTAGGCTTTAGCCAGGGAGTAATGACTCCTGAATTTCTTTGGAAATTATCGCGCGTTTCCGACCCCAAAGTATCTCCCAATGGCAAAACCATTGTTTTCAGCATTAAAAAATACGACCTGAATGCCAACAAGGGAAACAACGATTTATATACCCTTCCGGTAGCAGGTGGTATGCCTAAAGCTGTTGCTGATGGACCCGACAATGAGAACACTGCTCGTTGGAGGCCTGATGGAAAAAAAATCATTTACCTTTCGCCGAAGAGTGGAACGACACAGCTATGGGAGATGGATGCGGATGGAGCCAATAAAAAGCAGGTGAGTAATGTGGTTGGTGATATATCCAATTACGGATTTGCTCCTAATGGCGATCAAATTTGGTACACCATGGATGTACAAATCGACAAAACTACTGCTGATTTGTATCCCGACCTTCCAAAAGCAACCGGTCGCATCTACGACGATTTGATGTACCGCCATTGGGATACCTGGGAAGATGGAAAATACAGTCATGTTTTTATTGCAGGCTATAGCAACGGAACACTCGGCTCGGGGACCGACATCATGAAAGGCGAGGCTTTTGATAGTCCACTGGCCCCATTTGGTGATGAGGAACAAATTGCATGGAGCCCTGATGGGATGAAACTGGCTTACACGTGTAAAAAACTTTCAGGAGTTAAGTATGCGATGAGCACCAATTCCGATGTTTATATTTATGATGTTGCTGCTAAAACTACTACCAATTTAACTGATGGAAATATGGGCTACGATACGAATCCTGCATTTTCTCCTGACGGAAGTCAAATGATTTGGTTGAGTATGAAAACACCAAAATATGAGGCGGACAGAAATCGTATTTTCCAATACGATTTTAAAACAAAAATTAAAACAGAACTCACCGGCGGTTTTGATTACACTGTGGAATCGGCGAAGTTTTCGGCTGATGGGAAAATGATTTATTTTACGTCCGGAATTAACGCAACCGATCAACTGTGGGTTATCAATTCGCAAACAAAGGGCATTTCGCAAATTCGTCAGTTAACAAAAGAGGTAGCTGATATAACTGGTTTTTCTATTGGTACCGATGGAAAAAATCCGGTGATTATTACTTCAGTGATGAGCATATCAATGCCAACAGAATTGTTTCGCGTAGATCCTAAAACAGGAGTTTCGACACAAATTACTTTTGCCAATAAAGATATTTTAGCAACTATAAAATTAGGAAAAGTGGATAAGCGTATGGTGAAATCCACCGATGGAAAAGAGATCCTCACCTGGGTAATTTATCCTCCCAATTTTGATCCGTCTAAAAAATATCCAACACTTTTATATTGCCAGGGCGGTCCCCAAAGTACAGTGTCACAATTTTTCTCATACCGTTGGAATTTTCAAATGATGGCGGCCAATGGTTACATAGTTGTTGCACCAAATCGCAGGGGTTTACCCTCCTTTGGTGAAGAGTGGAACAGAGCAATTTCAGGTGATTGGGGCGGACAGGCAATGAAAGATTTGCTTAGCGCGATTGATGATGTGAGTAAAGAGCCTTATGTGAATAAAGATAAGTTAGGAGCAGTAGGTGCAAGCTTTGGTGGCTATTCTGTTTATTGGCTTGCCGGAAATCACAACAAACGATTTAAGGCATTTATTGCACACGACGGTGTGTTTAACCTCGAGAGTATGTACAGTGTTACCGAAGAATTATTTTTTGCTGATCACGATTTAAGTGGTGCTTATTTCGATAAACCTCAACCAAAAAGTTACACCGAATTTAATCCTATCAGGTATGTAAATAACTGGGATACTCCAATTTTAATTATTCATAACGACCTCGATTATCGTGTGCCGATTAGTCAGGGTATGGAAGCGTTCACTGCAGCGCGATTAAAAAATGTTCCGGCTCGTTTCCTCTCTTTCCCCGACGAAAATCACTGGGTCACCAAACCACAAAATAGTGTGATGTGGCAAAAAGAATTTTTTAGATGGTTGGATGCTTATTTGAAATAAAAAAGTTGAAAAGTAGGTGGTGAAAGAAGGCAATATGGAAGTATTCCCTTCTTTCTTATACACCTAAATCTCTTATCCCTATTTTTTTTCTGCTTGTCGCTTGCTGATTTCAGCCATCACTTTATCGTACATTAGAGCGAAGTGGTCGGGGTGAGCGGTGTAATAGGTAAAACTTTGGTTGAATCTTCCGGTATCGATGTTAGATTTGTTTAAAACAAATTGAATATATGTTGCTTTTAACTTTTCATCATTTATGTATCTTCCGTTCAACAAAAGTTTTGATTCGGCTAGATGCACATCGGCCAATACTGAAATCATAGAATCGGGCGGAATAATTCCGGGCGGTAGTTCGTTTTCATCGGAAGTGCAGGAAGTTACTAGTAAGATCCAGAAAAAAGCACTGGTAGTAGCAAAAATACTTTTATAGTTCATGATCAATTAATCTTATTCATGCTGTCGAATTTCATCCGCATACCGATGTTGCCTTCACAAATTTTTCCATTTTCGTAAACGAGGTTTCCATTCACAAATGTATGCGTTACTGCTGACTGGAAGGTAATGCCTTCAAATGGAGACCAACCGCATTTATAAAACAATTCTTTTTTTGTTACTGTTTGCGGAAGGTTGAGATTCACCAAAACCAGGTCGGCATAATATCCTTCGCGAATAAAGCCACGATCCATTATGCGGAAACAACGTGCCACTGAATGAGCCATTTTTTGTGCGATGCGTTCCAGCGATATTTTTTGTTTGTGATAAAATTCAAGCATCGCCAAAAGACCATGTTGCACTAATGGTCCGCCGGAAGGCGCCTTGAGATAACTCTGGTTTTTTTCTTCCAATGTATGTGGAGCGTGATCAGTTGCGATAACATCAATACGGTTGTCGAGCAGGGCCTTCCATATTGCATCACGATCAGTACTGGTTTTAATAGCAGGATTCCACTTAATGAGATTGCCCAGTTGTTCATAATCCTCATCCGTAAACCAAAGATGATGAATGCATGCTTCAGCGGTGATTTTTTTCTGGTCGAGCGGCAGATCGTTGCGAAATAATTCTGTTTCTATCGCTGTGGATATATGAAGAACATGTAATCGTGTATTGTATTTTTTTGCAAGCGTGACTGCAAGGTGACTCGATTTGTAACAACCTTCAGCAGAACGGATGAGAGGATGGTATTTTAAAGGGATGTCCTCACCAAATTCTTTTTTGTAGTGCTCCAGATTAAAACGGATAGTAGCCTCGTCTTCACAATGTGTTGCAATGAGTGATGGAGATGAAGAGAAAATTGTTTCGAGCGTTTTTTCATTATCCACCAACATATTTCCGGTTGATGAACCCATAAAAATTTTCACTCCACAAACATCATTAGTGTTTATTTTTAAAACTTCAGCAATATTATCATTTGAAGCGCCCATGAAAAAGGAATAATTGGCAATAGATTTTGTTGCGGCCAGCGCATATTTATCCTCGAGCAACTCCTGTGTTAACGCATTGGGAACGGTGTTGGGCATTTCCATAAAAGAGGTAACACCTCCTGCAACAGCAGCGCGCGACTCGGTATAAAGATCACCTTTGTGAGTAAGACCGGGTTCGCGAAAATGCACCTGATCATCAATACAACCCGGCAGCAGGTGCAGCCC
>JBBQVM010000299.1:0-3968 GCA_038211525.1 Bacteroidia bacterium | reverse complement strand
CAGAAGCTGCAAGACTAACTACCTCGCTTAAAATCGATAAGGATACCAAAATGGGACTTGTTACAGACATTAAGCAAGAGCTTCGCAAGCTAAATGCACTTAAAATAAATTACTCTACAAAAAAGGGAAATTTAGAAGGTTCGAATTGATAAAAGTATCGCATAAAAAAATCCCCGGAAGTAATTTTCGGGGATTTTTTTATGGTCATTTGTTATTATTCAGTATCAATAACTGAATCATTTGTAACATCGTGCTGCATGCCTGATATTTTTTTAATCATATATACTAAGGCCGTTACCAAAACTATTGAAACCAATACCATTGGCCATTGCCCCTGTTCAGTGCCAATTGTTTCCTGATTAAATGGTAAACCGTTTTTCGAAGCTATGTAACTGAAAATTACCGCTGCTCCATTATTGATTAAATGTGCCAGCATCGGAACCCATAAGCTACCTGTCCAGTGCAACAGGTATCCAAATAAAACGCCTAAAATCATTCGTGGAAAAAAACCAAAAAATTGCATGTGGATCGCACTGAATAAAATGGAAGTGATGAGGATGGAAACATGAATATTTTTAGTTAGTTCAGTAAATAGTCGTTGTAATATTCCTCTGAATAATAATTCCTCTCCAATTGCGGGTAAAATAGCAACAAGAAATAAGTTATACATCAACGATTGAATGTTATCCATCTTTAAAAATACTTCGGTCAATTTAGCTGCACTATCTTCACTTGTTATCATCCACTGTTCAACACCGGAAAGAAAATCAGGCAGGTGCAACTGTTGGTTAAAAACCAGCATAGCATTTATTAATGGTAGTGCTGAAAACATAATCAATAAAGTTAAACCTGCAATAATAAGAGTAGGTGCCCTTTGAAGGGATAAATATTTGATTGGGTCCCTGCTAAAAAGTACTGCTACAATAATGGAAGGAATCAAAAACATGCCTATTCCTGTGGTAAGCAATTGCAGTAATTTCATTGCTGCCACCACATTTGGATTGTCAAAGTCAGACAAAGCAGTACTGTCCTTCATGATATCAATTCCGTAAAGAGCATTTACCAGCAAACCTGCGATCATACTGAATATTATAGTACTTAACAGAATGATAAACACCGTAATAATAAACTTCCGGTAAACGGGTTTGTCCGCAAATAGCCCTCTAATCATGATTTTCCTTAAATTTGCACAAAATTAAACAAAAGCAGGTAGGTAAACCAGTAGGCAGGGGAGTAGGTAATTAGTAAGATTGGAGCCTATTGCAATATTAATTCTTCATTCTCAACAAATAAATAGTTCATCGCATAAATAGTTGGCACTTGATAAAAATAGGTAATATAGAATTAGGTGATTTCCCTCTGCTACTCGCTCCTATGGAGGATGTGAGTGATCCGCCTTTCCGTGCTGTTTGTAAGGATCAGGGTGCCGATTTGATGTATACTGAATTTATATCTTCAGAAGGACTTATCCGTGATGCAGCCAAGAGCATGCAGAAGCTCGATATTTTTGAATATGAACGGCCAATTGGAATCCAACTTTTTGGATCTGATATCGATTCAATGCGCGAGGCCGGTAAAATTGCCGACGCAGCCAATCCTGATCTCATCGATATCAATTATGGTTGCCCGGTAAAAGGGGTGGCTTGCAAAGGTGCCGGTGCTGCCCTTTTGCAGGATGTGCCTAAAATGATAGCAATGACTTCAGCAATAATAAAAATCGCCAACCGCCCCGTTACAGTTAAAACACGTTTAGGTTGGGATCACAATACTCTCAATATTGAAGAGGTTGCAGAACGATTGCAGGATATTGGTGTTGCCGCACTTTCTATTCATGGTAGAACAAGAGCTCAACTATACAAAGGACCTGCCGACTGGACCCTTATAGGAAAAGTAAAAAACAATCCTCGTATCACCATGCCTATTTTTGGGAATGGCGATATTGATTCACCACAAAAAGCAAAAGAGTTAAAAAACCGATATGGTGTTGACGGACTCATGATCGGTCGTGCGAGTATTGGCTATCCCTGGATTTTTAGAGATATTAAACACTTCCTCAAAACGGGAGAAATGCCCCCATTGCCTGATGTTCAAATGAGGGTTGATACGTGCAGAAAACATTTGGAGCGTTCACTGGAGTGGAAAGGCAATATTACCGGCATCCACGAAATGAGAAGACACTATACCAATTACTTCAAAGGATACGATCATTTTAAAGAATATAGAAATCGTTTGGTGACTTCGTACAGTCTGGATGAAATTAATGAGATACTGGACGAAATTCTCGAAAGGTATAGTCAGCCGTTAGCAAGGGCAATCTGATATTAGAGTTGCATTTTTAAACTTCCTTCTATTTTATTTGAAGTATAGTAAGAAGCAAGAAATCCGATTGAAAAAACAATCAAAATTATTAATCCAAAATCGCTTAATTGCAAATCTACCGGATAGGAATCAATTAAAAATGATTCACCATTTTCCAGCTTTATAATTCCAAATTTTTGCTGTACTAAACAAATTACCCCTCCAAGTAGTAGGCCTGCAATGGCACCCGCCATAGTTACCATAATGCCTTCAATAAGAAATATTTTCCTTACCATATTATTTTCAGCCCCTAACGCATGCAAAATTCCAATGTCTTTCTTTTTTTCAATTATCAGCATTGTTAGTGAACCAATAATATTGAAAATTGCGATCACAATTATAAAGGATAAGATAAAGTAGACGGCCCATTTTTCTGTTTTTAAAATACGGTATAAAAACTCGTGTTGCTGCAAGCGGGTTTGGGTTTTTAATTCAACACCGACAAGTTTTTGAATAGCATCTCGTACTTTTTCTTCGTCTACATTCTCATCCAAACTTATTTCCAAAGCACTTACTTTTGTTTCCTGCCCAATTAATTCACGAGCGAAACTTAAGGGAACCAAAACATATTTGCTGTCGAAATCCTGCTGGATGGCAAATACTCCTCCCGGACGAATAACCTTGGTGTTAAAAGCCTCCTCAGGTGACAAAATAGAAACAGGTTTCCCCTTTTTAGGAACATAAATAGTGAGAAAATTAAATGGATCATTCAACGAAAGTGATAATGAATATGCAATACTGCCACCCACTAAAGCATAATCACTTTTTTTGTCCTTTAAAAGCATACTACCTTGAATGATTTTATCTTCGATTTTGGCAATTTTAAAGAAATCATCGTCAACACCTTTTATAGTTGCAATAAATTGTCGGTCGCTGAATTTAATTAAAGCATTTTCTTCCAATGTATAGGCAACATGCGCAACACCTGCTGTTTTTTTTATTGAAGCAAGATCAATTTTTCCGGGGTCAAAAGTTTTTCCGATGGTAGCAGTTATCTTAATATCCGGATCAAAGGAATTGTATAAGGAGATTACCAAATTGCTAAACCCGTTGAAAACAGAAAGTACAATGATAAGTCCCATGGTACTTACCATGATGCCTGCAACGGAAATGATAGAAATAATATTGATTACATTATGCGATTTCTTCGCGAACAAATAGCGTTTAGCTATGAAGAATTCAGTACGCATAATTAGTTATTTCCAAGCCTTTACTATAAGTCCCGTGCCGGTTGAATGATTCATATTGGTGTCGAAAAAATTTAGGACGTATGAAATAGGATAAGCAATAATGTAGTAAAACGGTAAAATTAAAAATCCTACTGCTTTTGGCACTTTCCCCAGGAAAACAATTGGGTACTTCATTGATAGTCTCCATGAAATTTTTCCGGGCGCACCGTAAGAATAACGTGCTTCCACCTTAGAAAAACCGGCAGAGAGAATTTTTTCTTCTATCTCCTTAATATTATATCCGTCACGAACATGCTCTTCAATAAACGAGGTTTCTCCCTCTCCATGAACGTCTGATCCTCCCTGGTCAGAAGGTGTTGAGATTAACAGCATACCTCCTTTTTTCAACGAACGATGAAAATTTCGAAATACTACTACATC
>JBBQVM010000298.1:0-3970 GCA_038211525.1 Bacteroidia bacterium | reverse complement strand
AAATATTCCATTATTCCAATAAAATAATAATCACTCAACTTTTGCCCGACTAAAAATTTGCTCATGCGATTTCTGCTGTTTTCAAGTGATGCATATTCCATTAATGTTTCGTTCTTCCTTGCAGAAAGTTCCTTGTCATTAACCGCTAGTGAAATTCTTTTTTTAAAAAAACTAAAATTAGAAATTACCCTGTCGACCGGATTCCGTAACCATGAGATTACCTTTGTTTTATTATCAATATTTAGTTCAACAACGTTTTCATACGTAAAATGTCCGTGTATTACAGTTGTTTTTTCGGTAATTTCCGATTTAAATTTACTTATTGAATCTACTTTGTTTAACTTATAATTATTTTGATCAAAATGAGCAACGGCATTTTCAGGGTAGACTGAATTTAATATCGATAAGAAACTTCTTCCGGCAGTTTTTGGAATATGTATGGAAATAAGTTCGATCATGCTACGTTTAAATCAACTACTTTTATCTCTGATTTGAAGTGCCTGGTTATACAAATCAACATCTATCAGGTTCAACTCTTTTATCTCTTCAAGTATTTCATTACTAATTGTATTTTCTACCGACTCGGTTTTATTTTGGAAAAGCACATCAGGAATTTGTTTCCAATTCATAATTTTAGCGAGACGAGGTATCTCTTTACTAAAGGCTTCATGAATCCCTATGAAATCAAATTCATTTATGTGAGCTCCTTTCAGGAATTTAGATTGACGGTTCCGGTTTTCATCTACCCGAGCATATTCAATAAGGGAGCGTTGCATCTTTTTAAGCATGTTCAATTTAACAACATCTTCCATCATCAATTCTTGCAATCGCAATTCCAGATAATAATAATTTGAAATCACTCGTTTAACCGGATCACGCATCCAAGTAATTAATCGATACTCATCCGGCATCACGAATTTACTTTTTAGTGCCTCGATTGAAAAATGTCCATGAATTACTTTTGCTGAAGGCAATTCATTTGTTTCAATAATTTTCTCGTTAATGCGAATCACCCCTATTTCATTAATATCTACACGAACTACTTGTTTGTCACCATAAACATTCTTTAAAATATTTCTGAAAGAAGTTCCTGCTGTTTTAGGAATATGAAGTGATATAAGCTCGGGAGTTATTTTTTTAGAGAAGAGCATGAGTCGCCAAAGCTATTTTATTTTATTTTTTAAGGGAGTACAGTTATCTAAATAATAATCTACTCCCTTTTTTATGTCATTTGAACTATAAATAAATTTTCCACGGTCCATAACAATAATTTTATTGGCGAGCGATTCTATTCTACCGAGGTTGTGGGTTATAAAAATAATTCCACAATTTTCAGAGAGACTCACCAGATTTTCATAACACTTAATTCTAAAAGCAGCATCACCAACGCTCAATCCCTCATCAATAATAAAAATATCAGGTTCTGAGGCAACGGCAATAGAGTAACCTAATCGCGATTGCATTCCGGAGGAATAGGTTCCATAGGGAGCATCAATAAAATCCCCGAGTTCTGAAAAATCGATGATCCATTCTATCTTTTTTTCCAGTTTTTCCTTCGACATTCCGAACATTCCCGCTTTCACATAAATATTTTCTCGACCTGTGAAATGAGGATGCATTCCGGTTTTGGCTGCAAAGAGACTGGATAGTCTTCCTTTTACTTCAATTCTGCCCTCGTTGAGCGGATAAATTCCGGAAATTAAACGCATTAAAGTAGATTTACCGCAACCATTGTTTCCTAAAATACTTAATATATCGCCACGACGAAGTTCAAGTGATATGTTTCGTATCGCCCAGAATTCTTCCTTTCTTAGTTCATTATTAATTAGGTTTTGCCGGAACATTAGTCGGCCTAAATCAGTAATTCCGTGAATCATACTCCACTTCATATCTTTACTGAATTTCTTTCCCACTTCAATAACTTTAACTAAACATTCTTTGTCATCCATCGTTATCAAAGCTTTTTAAAGTGTTATTTTTTCAAAAACAATGGGACTTGATATGGTAAAGAAACGATAAGTAAAAATCAGGAAAATAACTGCGGCTAATGAGCAAACCAGAAATAAATTAACATCGGGGAAACCCTGGTTAAGCAATACACTTCTAGGAAAATTTACCAGGTAAGTTAAAGGATTATAATGCATGATAGTTTGCAAAGTAATGTTATTTACTGTTGTTGCAAATACCACAGGGGTAATAAATTTTATTAATTCCAATGAATTATCAAATAACGTAGTGAAATCTATTGCCACAATTTTTAATACCGAAAAAAGTAATCCTAATGCAACGCCCAAACACATTAAAGGAATTAAAGCTATAGGAAATAATAAGGAGGTCCAACTAAAAGATACTTTATAATATAGGAGCACGATAATAGAAAGTAAAAATGGAATACCAAAATTTACCATGGCAATAATTATTTTTTCAAATACAATCACTATGTGTGGGAAATTATTCTGAAGTAACTCGGCCCCCCTTCCGGTATAAGTTTCACTGATGCTTTTGTAGAAGCTAATAAAGAAACTCCATATCGATTGGCTCAAAAACACATAGGCTACATACGGTATCTTGGTATCACCCGGATGAAACATGCCGGTTGATTGCAATAACACCCATAAAAAGATAGAAATGATAGGAGAAAGAAAAAGCCAAGATACTCCGAAAAACGATTTTTTATATTGTTGAGTTAGTCCAACAACCACTAACCATTTTATGAGTGTCTTGTACTCACTTATATTCCGCACAAGCTCTTTCAGGTTTTGGAACATCCTGTAATGCTTGTAATCCTCGGGAGTATATACTTTCTGTTTTAGCATTGATGCAAAGTACGATCTAAATTAACTTTTATCACATACGTAAGTGTAATTATTGCCATTTTTTTGCCTGTCAGCAGAAAGCATAAATGAAAAATAAATGAATTTAAATGTTGTATATATTTAATTATCAACTTGTTACGCTAAATACAGGTACTACTATTCCAGCGGTTCTCTGCAATCAACTTTTTAGGGTTTTCAACTTTAAAATCCCGAAGTAATCTATTGGGGATGAAAATATTAAAGATTTTAATGGTTTCAAAATTATTCAATATATTTGCCACTTAAGTAATAATAAAATCTACTAAACATGCTAAAATTAATCGGAAAAATTCAAGTTGCCCTTATCATAATCGCTCTTTTTGCCTCTTGCGATGGGTCTAAAAAAACAACAGAAACTAGCGATGCCAATCAGTCACGCACGGATGCCAAGGAGCAAAAAATGCAAGATTCCGATGCTGCTTCAACTGCAAAAACTTCGCAAGATCAACAAATGGATACTCAAACAATTTCCGGACAAGAAATTATGGATAGAATGATGAATCGATTGGAAACTAAATTAACGTTGAATGATGATCAATCAAAACAAGTGCGTAATTTAATGACTGGCGCTTTCAAGGAAAATGGAAATGATTTGGCAGGTAAATATACTATGTCAGATGCAAAAAACATATTCCATGACCTTTTAGCTAAACAACAAGACGCTGTTAGCAAGATGCTCAACGATAAGCAACAGGCAATATATACTGAATTAATAAAAAGATAGACGTAGAATAATACAGAAGTGGAGTAGACAAGTTAATGGTATTTCAGGCGCAATTTGGGATTGTGCGGCTGCAATGCTAAAGTTTAATGAATCGTTAATTGTGAATTCTTCTCGACTCCGGCTATTGAAAGTAGTATTTTTTTCACTAATTATTTATATTGGATTTCCTGGAAGTTAGTTCATGATAAAGTTTTAAATAAGCCTGAACACTTTTTTTCAATTCAAATTTATTTATTGGAGTAACTACCCATTCATTATTATAAGCCTTTTCGAGTGCTGTGTAAATTCCTTGCGAACTCAATTCATCCAGAACTATTAAATGCCCACTAACCACTTCAGGTAACGATCCCTTTCCACTGGAGATAATTGGCACTCCCATAGCAACGGCCTC
>JBBQVM010000297.1:0-3984 GCA_038211525.1 Bacteroidia bacterium | reverse complement strand
TTATATTAGAACAGTATCTCCTTTCGGGCAAACCAAATTAATGCTATTTTTGCACTTAATGAGACCTTACAATCCCTTGCAGGCCTTTTGGTTTATTAAGCCTTTGGCGTTTAGCCTTTTCCGGCCAACGAAAAGCAGCCTGCTAGCACTAATTCTGCTTCTCAACTGGCAAGCAGGCTATTGTCAGGCTCCTTATTTTCAACAACGATGCGATTACGATATAGCAGTTAAGTTGAACGATAAGACTCATTTCCTTGATGGCAGCATCAACATCAATTACCAAAATAATTCTCCAGATACGCTTACGTTTATTTACATGCATTTATGGCCCAATGCCTATAAAAATCGGGAAACGGCATTGAGTAAACAGTTGCTTGAGAATGGCAGTCGTTCCTTCTATTTTGCATCCGATGATGAACGAGGATATATTGATTCTCTCGATTTTACAATAGATGGGAGCAAGGTGCCCCTAAAATACGATTCGCTCTATTCCGACATCTGCAAAATATTTCCTTCAAAACCCATACTTCCGGGAGAAACCGTGGTTATTTCTACGCCATTCCGGGTAAAAATTCCATCCGGCCGATTTTCCCGCTTAGGGCATGTTGGACAATCTTATTTTATTTGTCAATGGTACCCTAAACCCGCAGTTTACGATCTTTCAGGTTGGAACCAGATGCCTTACCTCGATCAGGGTGAGTTTTATTCTGAATTTGGTTCCTTTAAAGTGGCAATTACCTTACCCGAAAACTATCTAGTCGCCGCTACGGGAGTGGTTCAGGAAAAAGAGGAACTGGATCGGATCAGCGAGAATATAAAAGCTACCGAAAAAATTACTGATTTTGGCAACGACAATCGTTTTCCTCCCTCTTCAGATACCTACAAAACAATTACGTTTAAGCAAGACAGCGTTCACGATTTTGCCTGGTTCGCCGACAAAAGATTTCATGTTTTGAAAGGGGAGGTTGAACTGCCCCAATCGAACAAGAAAGCAGAAACCTATTCTTATTTTACCAACGCAGAAGCCAACATCTGGAAAAACAGTGTTCCCTATTTGAACGCCGCTATCAAGTTTTATTCGGAAGAGGTGGGCGATTATCCCTATTCGCAATATATTGGTGTTGATGGCACCGTAACAGCAGGCGGAGGGATGGAATATCCTATGATCACTGTTATTAATACATCGGGTGATGCCTTTACTTTGGACGATGTTCTCGCACACGAAATTGGTCACAGTTGGTTCTATGGTATCCTTGGTTTTAATGAACGGCAATACGGTTGGATGGATGAGGGAATTAATTCCTTTTATGAGTTAGGATACATCGAACATCAATATCCGGGACCGGCATCTGTTGGTAAAAATGATCTTGGTTCGTTTGGCTTTTTGGGTGATGTCTCGGGCATTCATCAAATGACCATGAAAGAGGGCTTTGATGTTACCTGCAAAATAAGCTCCTACAATAATAACGATCAGCCCATCAATACTCCTTCAGTAGACTTTACCAGGGGAAATTATGGAGCCATCATGTACCGGAAAACTGCATTGGCATTCAGTTTCCTGAAATCGTATTTAGGCAATCAGCTATATAACGATTGCATGAAAAGTTTTTATGAAAAATGGAAATTCAAACATCCTCAACCAAACGACATCCGTAAAGAATTCGAAAGCGTATCGGGGAAAAACCTGGATTGGTTTTTTGATGGCTTAATTGGCACTAATAAACCCGTTAACTATAGGATTAAAAGTGCAAATTGTAACGACAACACCTGCGAACTATTAATTGAAAATAAAGGAACTATTGCGGCACCTTTTTATATTAGAAGTACCGAAACAGATAAGCAGTGGTTTGAAGGATTTAGCGGCGAAAAAACTATTAATTTTAATCCGCAAAGTAAAAATGGATTTTGGATCAATGATGAGTATGCTACCTTGTTGAAAAGTTCGGCAAACAGTACTCAATCAGGTGCCATTATGAAATGTAACGAAAAATTTCAAATAAAATTCTTCCCTCAACTTCCCGAAAAGGCAAACACCCAATTTCTTTACCTCGCACCTGTAATAGGCTGGAACCATTACAACCGGTTAATGGGCGGAGTCTATTTCTCCAACGTTGATTTTATGCCACAACGATTTGAGTTTACACTAACACCGTTGTTCGATTTTAAAAATACCCAATTAGCCGGGATGGCTTCCGCCGATTATCATGTTTGGCCTCTTGAAGGACTTTTTAACGACATCACCTTTTCATTGAAATTAAAAAGGTTTGCTTTTGCGGATATTTATGCTCCATTTGAGAATAATAAAATCACCGGAGTTTATAATTACAATAAACTGGATCCGGAAGTAACATTTACACTCCGCAAAAAAGTAGCCCGTTCTCCAATAGTGCAAAAGCTATCCATTCGAAGCGTGAACATTTGGCAGGATGAAAAAAAATACACCTTGATGAACGGTTCCTACTTTGGCAAGGATGTAACGACACATTTATATTTTAATGAACTGAGTTATCATTTAACGAATCACCGCACGCTTGATCCTTACAACACCTCCATAAAATTGGAGCAGGGGAGTGAACATTTAAAAATATATGGCGAACTGAATTACAGTTTTTCCTATGTAAAAAGAGGCAAAAGTATTGATGTGCGACTTTTTGCAGGGGGATTTATTTATAATACCACTACCGATAGAAATTACAATTTTAGAATGAGTGGATGGCAGGGTTATCAGGATTACAAATACGATGAGATTTATTTTGGTCGCACCGATGATCATGGCTTTTGGGATAACCAGTTTCTGGTGAGGGATGGTGGATTTAAAATTCCAACTTTTGTAGGGCAAAGCAACAAGTGGATTGCTGCTATCAATCTATCCATAGATCTTCCTGTACCCTTGCCAATTAGTATATTCGCCGATGCAGGCACCTATGAGGGAATAAAATCTGTTTTCCCCGACATTCATAATTCGATCATGTATGACGGAGGATTATCACTAAAGTTATTCAAAGACTTTTTTGAAATTTATGTTCCTTTGTTCAATTCCGATGATATTCAGCAAAACCTCGACATTAATAACTATAAATTTTTCGATAAGGTGCGGTTTGTTTTTAATTTGAACAAGCTGGCACCCATTCGAGTTCGAAACAGCATCTTACAACCATTCCAGTGATTACAAAAAAAAATAAAATATATTTCATTTCCGATTTTCACCTCGGTGCTCCAGATAAACCAAAGAGCCTTGAAAGAGAAAAAAGAATTGTGCGTTGGCTCGATTTCGTGAAAGCCGATGCATCAGAAATATACCTGATGGGTGATATTTTTGATTTTTGGTTTGAATACAAACATGCCGTGCCAAGAGGTTATGTGAGATTGCTTGGTAAACTTGCCGAACTGAACGATTCAGGAATAAAATTGCATTATTTTACCGGCAATCACGATATGTGGGTTTTCGATTATTTGCCCGAAGAAATCGGAGTAACCATCTACCGTGAACCCATTGAAAGAGAAATTAATGGCAAAAAATTTTATATCGGTCATGGTGATGGTTTAGGTCCCGGTGACCATGGATATAAATTTATTAAGAAAGTGTTCGCGAATAAATTTTGTCAGTGGTTATTTGCCCGTTTGCACCCGAATTTAGGCATCCCTTTGGCACTTTATTTTTCACGCAAAAGTAGGGTCGCTACCGGAACTACCGACGAAAAATTTTTAGGCGAAGAGAAAGAGTGGTTAATAATTTTCAGCAAAGAACTACTCGCCCAAAAACATTTCGATTACCTGATATTTGGTCACCGACATTTACCATTGGATGTGCAGGTAGGAGCAAACAGCCGTTACATTAACCTGGGTGAATGGATCAACTACAACACCTACGCGGTTTTTGATGAAAGCGGTCTTTCGTTAACTAAATTCGAAGGTTGACAATCGACATTTTTTAACATCGATTCCATATCCCGAAGCTGACTCGAAGTCTGGCGGCTTCCATCG
>JBBQVM010000296.1:0-4004 GCA_038211525.1 Bacteroidia bacterium | reverse complement strand
CCATGCGTAATTCATGTCGGCGCCTATATGCTTGGAGTTCATTACATCGTACGCACCACCGTAAGCCTTGCGGGTGATAACGGTTATGCGTGGCACGGTAGCTTCGCAAAAAGCATATAATAATTTTGCACCGTTAGTAATAATAGCATTCCATTCCTGATCGGTACCGGGAAGGAAACCGGGCACGTCTTCAAAAACTAAAAGTGGAACATTAAACGAATCACAAAATCTTACAAATCGAGCTGCTTTTGTGGAAGCATGTATATCGAGTACTCCAGCAAGAAACGCAGGTTGGTTAGCAACAATTCCAACGCTTCTACCGCCAATTCGAGAAAAGCCAACAACAATATTTTCTGCAAAGTTCTTATGCACTTCAAAGAAAGAATTTTCATCAATCACATTTGAAATTACATCACGTATATCATAAGGTTGATTTGGGTTAGCAGGAATAATTGCATTCAGTGCAACACGTTGTTCATTGCCTGGTTGGTAGGGAAGCATTGGCGGTTCCTCTTCGCAATTAGATGGAATATAACTCAACAACATTTTTATATTGTTGATACATTCAATCTCATTTGCACACGAGAAATGTGTTACCCCCGATTTAGTGGAGTGTGTTGAAGCACCTCCAAGTTCTTCTGATGTTACTTCCTCATGGGTAACGGTTTTCACCACGTTCGGACCGGTAACAAACATGTAAGAAGTATTTTCTACCATCATAATGAAATCGGTGATGGCGGGTGAATAAACTGCACCACCGGCACAGGGTCCCATGATGGCACTTATTTGCGGAATCACTCCCGATGCCATAGTGTTCTTGTAAAAAATATCGGCATAACCACCTAACGACACCACACCTTCCTGAATGCGTGCACCGCCGGAATCGTTGAGTCCTATCACCGGAGCACCATTCTGCATGGCGAGCTCCATTATTCTACATATTTTTTCGGCATGGGTCTCCGATAAGGAACCACCAAAAACGGTAAAATCCTGTGAAAAAACATAAACGGGTCTGCCACTGATAGTTCCATAACCTGTTACCACTCCGTCGCCGGGATATACCTCTTTGTCAAGACCAAAATCTCTGGAACGATGCGTCACCAGCATACCTATTTCTTCAAACGAACCCTCATCCAGCAAAAAATGGATCCTTTCACGAGCCGATAATTTTCCTTTTTTATGTTGAGCCTCTATTCGTTTTTTACCACCACCCAAATGTGCGGCGGCAATTTTGTTTTCAAGAGTTTTAAATTTCTGATCCATAATAAGTTATAAAAATTTAGAGAAGTCTATTCCACTACAAAGATGCTGAAAATTGGCCGATTTCCGAAATAGAAAAGGATCATCCTAATTCTATTCCTTCCTTAACCTGGTTACACGTGAAATTTTTTCAACGAATGTCGTTACCTTCATGCCCACTTTATTGTTATAAAACTCGTAGTGAGTTTTTAAATTTATCCTATAAAGACACGTAAAATTTGAAGTTAATTTTGGAGTGGAATGGCCGTTGAAATGAACAAGAAACCAAACTGGTTAAGAGCGGGGAATGAAAGGGTACTTATTGCGGGACCATGCAGTGCCGAATCAGAAATTCAGGTAATGAGTACTGCTGCAGAAATAAAAAAGAGTAACCCAAATGCCATTTTTAGGGCCGGGGTTTGGAAACCACGTACCCGGCCGGGATTATTTGAAGGAGTTGGCTTGCCGGCATTTGAATGGTTGAAAAAAGTCCGTAATGAGCTGGGGTTGAGGGTTGCCACCGAAGTAGCACTTCCCTGGCATGTAGAGGCTGCCCTTAAAAACAACATCGATTTTTTATGGATCGGGGCCAGAACAACGGTCAATCCGTTCATGGTTCAGGAACTGGCAGAGGTACTCAAAGGAGTGGATATTCCTGTACTGGTGAAAAATCCGGTTCACCCCGATTTACAATTGTGGCTCGGCGGATTAGAGCGTTTTAAAAGGGCAGGAATCAGCAAACTAGCAGCAATTCACAGGGGCTTTTACACTTTTGAACATTCTGAATTGCGAAATATTCCGCGGTGGGAGCTGGTGTGCGAATTAATGAGTACCGTTCCTGAAATTCCCATTATCTGCGATATCAGTCACATTGCTGGGAGCACCCGTTTTCTGCAAATGATTGCGCAGCAGGCGGTCGATTTAGATATGGATGGATTAATGATTGAAACTCATATTCATCCTGCCAAAGCGTTGAGCGATTCCCAGCAACAAGTTACGCCTGATGAACTCGCTGAAATTTTGTCTCGTCTATCAAAACGAAACCCTCTTTTTACCGAAGAAGTTATTCTTAGTAAAATGAGTCACATACGAGCTAAAATTGATGAACTCGATAAATTTTTGTTGCAAACACTGAGCGATAGAATGGATTTGGCAAAGGATATTGCCGAACTTAAAAAGGAACATCAGGTAAGTGTACTTCAACTCGAACGATGGAGGGTAGTGATTGAAGGTTGTATGCATAAAGCGGATGAGATGGGCTTGTACAAGGAGTTTATTCGCAACATTTTCATTCAAATTCACGATGAGTCGATTCGCATTCAGTCTGCCATCCTTTCGGGGAAGGCGGAGGAGCTGAGCTGATCCTGAATAGAAGGATTTTTACAGAATAGAAACAGGTTGATGAACTTGCTCCATCCAACTTATTTCTTTAGTTTTGCAATTCATAAAACCGAACTATATGAAAGAATTAATAGCATCTTTTACTGCACAATTGCGCCAGGCTGTAGATATTGGTGAAAAAGCTACCTTTAAAAAACACAGCAGCGAAATACGAAATGTTCTTATCACCGGTTTGGGTGGTTCGGGAATCGGAGGCAGCATTATTTCTCAAATTGTAGATCAGGAAATTAAAGTTCCGATAGTAGTAAATAAAGATTATTTTCTTCCTGCATTTGTTGATGCACACTCACTCGTAATTATTTCATCCTATTCAGGAAACACTGAGGAGACTCTTGGAGCCATGCATATTGCTATGGAAAAAGGAGCTAAAATTGTGTGTGTTACCTCCGGCGGAAAAGTTTTAGAAATTGCAAAAGATAAAGGTTTCGATCATATTATTATTCCCGGAGGAATGCCTCCTCGTTCTTGTCTTGCTTACTCATTCACACAATTATTTTATGTGTTAAATGGATTTAATTTAATCGGCGACTGGTTTAAAAATGATTTTGAAACAAGTATTCATTTGCTCGATCACGAGGAAGAACATATTTGTGCAGAAGCCTATTATCTTGCTGAAAAATTACACAAACACATGCCGGTTATTTACAGTCAGGCAAATTTCGAAGCTGTATGTGTGAGATTCCGTCAGCAGATTAACGAAAATGCTAAGATGCTTTGTTGGCACCATGCACTTCCTGAAATGAATCACAACGAGCTCGTGGGATGGACAACTCCTAACGATAAACTGGCAGTGGTATTTTTCAGAAATGAAAATGATTATGATAGAACCAAGGCTCGCATGGAACTCACCAAATCCATCGTGACAAAATATACTCCTTACATTTTTGAAGTCTGTTCCAAAGGCGCTACGCAATTGCAACGATCCTTGTATTTAATTCACTTTGGTGATTGGGTTTCCTGGTACCTCTCCGAAATCAAAAACATTGACGCCACCGAAGTAAAAGTAATCGACTTCCTCAAAGGAGAACTTTCGAAAATATAATTCATTCGTAATTTGTAGCATTCGTACCCGTAGGGCATTCGTAATTCGTAGCAGTCGGAGCCTAAAGTATATTCGAAAAGAACAAAAATCCTACTTCCTACTTTCAATCTGAAACTCTATCCTTCTATTCTTTGCTTTATTTTCGGCAGAGGTATTTGGTGCGATGGGCTTTGTTTCACCATAGCCTTTATAGGTAAGTCGGTCCTTTTCAATTCCATTTGAAATAAGAAAATCCACCACACTTTTCGCTCTATTTTCAGAAAGCAATAAATTGTATTCTGCTTTGCCATCATTATCGGTGTGGCCCGAAATTTCTACTGTT
>JBBQVM010000295.1:0-4009 GCA_038211525.1 Bacteroidia bacterium | reverse complement strand
GCCGGCAAAATAATAGTTGCCATTTCGGTAGTGCTTTGGGTGCTCTCCTCTTATGGTCCCGGTACTGAATTTAAAAGGGCCAGCGAACAACTAAGTACAGTAGGAAATTCAAACCCCACATTAGCTCATCATCTGTCGGCTGAAAAGCTAAAATATTCCTACGCAGGTATTACCGGAAGGGCGCTGGAACCTGTAATAGCTCCTTTGGGATTTGACTGGAAAATTGGCATTGCATTGATTACCAGTTTTGCAGCACGGGAGGTATTCGTTGGAACCATGTCAACTATTTACAGTGTTGGAGGCAACGGTTCCGATATTTATACCGTACAAGAGAAGATGCGAGCTGAAATTAATCCCGAAACAGGTCTGCCCAGATACAATTTGGCCGTAGGTTGGAGTCTCATGTTATTCTATGCTTTTGCCATGCAATGCATGAGTACCCTGGCAGTGGTAAAAAGAGAAACCGGATCCTGGAAATGGCCTATTTTTCAATTTGCATATATGGGAGTTTTGGCCTATATTTCGTCTTTCATAATCTACCGGATTTTAAGCTAATTAATTGTGAATATTTCTGAATTATCAAGTGCGTTTTCAAAATACGTGCCTACAAAATCTCTCGATGTATGTATCGATTGGATTGTGGACTTGAAGATTGCGGTTCGTATTTCTAAAAGCAGAAACAGCAAGTATGGCGATTACCGACCGCCATCTGATGGAAAGGGTCATCGTATTTCTATCAATCACGATTTAAACAAGTATGCTTTTTTATTAACCTTTACTCATGAAGTGGCTCATTTGGTAACCTATAATAAATTTCGTTTTCGAATTGACCCACATGGAAGAGAATGGAAACTGGAATTTAAAAGACTGATGACACCATTCTTAAAACAAGATATTTTTCCCAAAGATCTCGTGTTCGCCATAAATAATTACCTTAACAATCCTGCCGCTTCCAGTTGTTCCGATATCGAATTAATGCGGGTGCTTGCACGTTACGACAAACGGGATGATAGATGGAAATTCTTAGAAGAAATAGCTTTGAACACCCCCTTTCGGATTCGATCGGGAAGAGAGTTTGTGAAAGGGGAATTGTTGAATAAAAATTACTGCTGCACTTGTTTAAAGAGTAAACATAAATATGTGATCAACCCACTTACCGAAGTTCAGCCAATTGATCATCTACTCCCATCACATAGGAGGAAAACCGGTTCCGGTTCCTGATCATAAATAGGGTTCTTTTTTGTCGGAATTTATTAATTATGCAATGCTAATTTTAACGTAAATTATTGATTTCAGGCGCTTCTGATACTTGCCTTTGTTAATTTTATATAATGTATCTTTGTAGGGAATTCAATTCTGAAAATATGACTATTGTTGAAAATGCCACTGAACGATTTGTATCGGAAATGGCCGAAACGTTAATAGGTTCTGAAATCATTAAACAGGCAAATGATATTAATGAAAAAATTAAACAAGGTGAAAAAATTTATAATTTTACCATAGGTGATTTTGATCCTAAAGTTTTTCCTATACCCACAGCGTTATTAAATGAAATTATTGAAGCCTACCGAAACGGTCATACCAATTATCCCATGGCAAATGGGATGCCTGATTTGCGAAATGCTGTAAGTAATTTTATTAAAAAATATCAGCAACTCGAATATTCTCCCAACGAAATTCTTATTTCCGGAGGCTCACGTCCGTTAATATATGCAGTGTATAAAACGCTGATTGATCCGGGTGAGAAAGTTTTGTTTCCTGTGCCTTCTTGGAACAACAATCACTATTGTCATTTGTCGTTGGCCGATTCCATCATGGTGGAAACAACTGCCGAGAATAATTTCATGCCTACCGCTGCACAGTTAGAACCGTTCCTTGCCGAAGCCAGAATGATTGCCTTATGCAGTCCGTTGAATCCAACAGGAACAGTTTTTTCTAAAGAAGCGTTAACGGAAATTTGTTTAATGGTGATAAAAGAAAATAAACGGCGTGCCGGAATCGATAAGCCATTATACATTTTATACGACCAGGTTTATTCTGTACTCTGCTTTGGTGGAACTCAGCATCATGATCCGGTAAGTTTATTTCCTGAATTGAAAGAATACACAGTTTGCATCGATGGAATATCAAAGGCTTTCGCTGCAACAGGGGTTAGAGTAGGCTGGGCCTTTGGACCTGAATACATCATTGGAAAAATGAAGGCTATTTTATCGCATGTAGGTGCGTGGTCACCTAAGGCGGAGCAGGTTGCTACTGCAAAATTTCTTCAAGATGAAAATGCGGTTCAAGAATTTCTGGATGTATTCCTGAAAGAAATTGAAAACAGGTTAGTAGGTTTTTACGAAGGGTTTTTGGCGCTTCGCTCTGAAGGATTTCGGGTAAATGCCATTACTCCTCAGGCTGCGATTTATCTTACCGTTCAGTTTGATCTCATTGGGATGAAAACCAAAACTGGTAAATTAATTTCTACTACACAGGATATTACCGATTTTTTGTGTGATGAAGCTAAATTGGCAATTGTGCCATTTTCTTCCTTCGGATCAAAAGCAAGTAATAACTGGTACAGACTATCAGTGGGTGTGGTGAAAATGGAACAGGTTCCTGAAGTTTTGGCTCAACTTAAAAAAGCTTTAAGCGAGCTGCAATAATTGAACTTTGGAATTAATTGGTTCAATAATCAACATTAAAATGTTATAACTTTTTATTCTAAAACAACAAAATCAATAAAGTTTTACTTGCTTTGCAGAAGTTTTCATCAAGAGATGTAACTCCCTGAAGGGAGACTCAAAAGCACAAAAAATAATTCAAATGAAAAATAACTATTGTGTCATCATGGCAGGCGGTATTGGAAGTCGCTTCTGGCCAATGAGCCGCAACGCTTTCCCAAAACAATTTCTCGATATTTTAGGTACCGGTAAAACTTTGTTACAACAAACCTATGACAGGTTCTTGAAGTCGTGTCCTAAAGAAAATATTTATGTTGTTACTAACGAATTGTATGTCGATTTGGTGTTGAAGCAACTGCCCGATCTGGATCCTTCTCAGGTGTTAGGTGAACCTCATCGCAAAAATACCGCTCCTTGCATTGCTTATGCCAGCTATAAAATTTCGAAGTTAAATCCTCACGCCAATGTGGTAGTTGCACCAAGCGATCATGTGATTTTAAAAGAAGAGGAATTTAATAATGCAATATTAAAAGGACTTGATTTTGTATCTAAAAATGATAGTCTTTTGACCTTAGGTATACGTCCTAATCGTCCGGATACCGGTTATGGCTACATTCAATTTATTGATGACAAAGTTCAGGAAGAAAACAAAATATCGAAAGTAAAAACATTCACAGAAAAGCCCAACTTGGAGATGGCTAAATTTTTTCTGCAAACCGGAGAGTTTCTTTGGAACGCAGGAATTTTTCTGTGGAGCGTGAACTCCATTCATAAATCGGTTACCGAACATATTCCTGAAATTGATGCACTCTTCCGCGAAGCGGCTGATCACTTCAATACACCCTCCGAAAATGAATTTGTGCGTAAAGCTTACGAACAATGCACCAACATTTCTATCGATTTTGGAGTGATGGAAAAAGCAAAAAATGTTTTTGTAATGAGCACTGAATTTGGCTGGAGCGATCTTGGTACTTATGGTTCACTTTATGAACATATTAAACACGATGCAAATCAAAATGCCATCGTAGGAAAACATGTAATGGTTTACGATTCTAAAAATTGTATCATCAATATGCCCAAAGATAAATTGGTAGTGGTGCAAGGTTTAGATGATTATATTGTGGTTGAATCTGATGGTGTTTTACTCATTTGTAAAAAACAGGATGAACAACAGATCAGGCAGTTTGTAAATGATGTAAAGCTTACCAAAGGCGATAAGTTTGTGTGATTTTAGTGTACATTTCTTATAAATTACTTTTGCTTATTCATGACTTTATTTTGTTATTTAAGATGAAGGTTATCGGTAAGTGATTTTCAGTTAAAAGTCGCGTATAATTCACTTT
>JBBQVM010000294.1:0-4165 GCA_038211525.1 Bacteroidia bacterium | reverse complement strand
TTGAAATCAGGGGGCGAACCAGCCCGTTGGCAGAAACCAGCTATAACGAAAATCTTTCTAAACGACGCATATCCAGTTTTGTGAATTATTTAAATCAATATCATTCTGGTGCCTTACAATCCTATTTCGAAGAGGGTAGCCTGAAGGTAACCGAGGTGGCTGCCGGCGAAACATTAGTAGATCAGAATGTGAGTGATAAACTGAATGATAAACGGAACTCGGTTTACAATCCGGAAGCGGCAATAGAAAGACGAATTGAATTAATTAATATAAAACTTGTTGAGCCATAAAATGTATATCAAAGCGGGATTCCTCATCATCTTGTTTGTGTTGCAGTTTTTATGTTTTGTAAGTGATGCTCAAAATTTGTGTCCAAACCCCGGTTTTGAACAATTAAACGGATGTCCGGCCGGCCCCGGAGAACTTAATCTGGCTACACCCTGGACCGATGCAGGCAACCCTACTGATTTATTTAGTGTTTGTCATGTTAATTCCGGGACTCCTTCCTGTAATGATGTGAGTGTGCCATTGAATTTTGCCGGCCACACTGCTGCTCACAGTGGTAGTGCATACGCAGGATTTTATACCAAAATGCCGAACGCAAATGAGCGCACTTATTTACAAGCTCCGATAAACCCATTTGTTGCGGGACAACTGTATGAAGTAAGTGCTTATTTTAAACGATCAACAGGCTCAAAATATGCAACAAATAATCTCGGAATTACTTTTTCTACCAATGCTTTAAGTCAGGCAGGTAACCAATTTATTCCGGTAACGCCACAAGCCGTATTACCCAATGTAGTAGCAGATACAGGTTCGTGGACCCGGCTCACCTCCTATTATGTAGCCTTTGGAGGAGAGAAGTATATTACCGTTGGTAATTTTAAAAATGATGGAGGAACAATAGCATTCAACTTTATCAATCCTTCTCCCCCATGTGTTCCAATTAATTCATCGGCATTTTATTATGTAGATGATATTTCAGTAACTACAATCACCGAACAATTGAGCATTATTGGTGACACTGTAATCTGTATAGGACAATCAACCGGGTTGCTTGGTGTTACCAATACAACGGGATGGTGGTCGACAGCCGCTTTGCCTGCAGATACCATTGCCACTACCAATAATTTGTTAACCATAACACCTGCAACTACCACTTCTTATATTTGGCACAGCTTACAATCTTCGTATATGGTTACCGTTAGTGTGGTCATTCCCCCGATATTGGTACTTCCCAATGATTCCACTGTTTGTGAGGGAGTCGAAATAATGTTGGATGCTACTTGTGCCGGTTGTACTTATAACTGGTCGACAGGCGCCAATACTCCAACAATTACAGTTTCTGCTAGCGGCAGTTATTCATTAAGTGTGAATAATGGTGGATGCTATGCAAGAGATACTTTTAATTTAACGGTTCTTGCTTCTCCAGAGATTGAATTTATGAACGGATTGGCTGTGTGTGCCGATAATGAGGTGAAAGTAATTTTGGATGCAGGCATTGCCCAAACTTATACATGGTCGCCGGGAGGTGATACCACGCAAAGCATTCTGGTATCGGAACCAGGAACCTATTCGGTTGAAGTTACCTATTCAAACGGATGTACCCGACACGCAGTAACATTGATTGACGAAAATTGTCCCGAATTAATATTTATTCCCGGAGCATTTACTCCTAACAACGATGGTAAAAATGATCTTTTTTATGCTGAAGGCACGAATGTTAAAAATTACAAAATTCTAATATTTAATCGATGGGGAAAACTCATTTTTGAAACAGCTACCCTAGGAATTTCCGGTGGATGGAACGGGAAGTCGGAGGGTAAATATGCCGAACAAGGTGTTTATACCTATCAGGTGAGTTACGATGCACTGCAAGTTAACGGCAGAACTAAACCGGTTAAAAAACCGGGATATTTTATTTTATTGAGGTAAATTGTTGATCATGCATCAATCCCTCTCCTATTCTTGCTTCCTGAGCTAAATTCATATTTATCATAGCAATAAAATAAAGGTAAAAGTGTTTGATATTTTTTATTGGTGAAAACAACCTTTGCCTGACAGAAGTAGTCTTGATTGTAGAAAATAGTCGTTTAAATTTTATGAACCTACTGAGCAATTCATTACTGCCTGCATTCAATAAAAAATTATATTTTTTATTGATTTATATAACTTATTGATAACCAATTTATTATTATTTAAAAGTCTTAATAAAGCTGTTGAAATCATACCTTTCATCTATAGGGCAGTCGCTCGAAATGCCCTATCTTTGCGGGGTTCAACCAATCATGCATGCCGAATAACTATTTAAATATTGCCGTCAACGAAGGATTTAACGGGGAGGAAGTAATTGCTCACCTGATTGAAACTGCCCGTACTTTAAAGGAGGCAAATCCGGAAGAATCGGAGGCATTTTTTGAAAAAGGGCTGAACTTAGCTAAAAATGCAAGCTATGCAAGAGGTACTGCCGAGTGTTTAATGGAGCTTGGAAAACTCAGTCATCAAAATGGCTCCATAGGTCTTGCATTGAGACAGTTCCAGGAAGCGGTGAATTATTTTGAGAAAGCAGGTGACTTAGCGAAAGCAGGTGAGTGTTCACAATTGATTTCTGATAGCTGTTTTAATATTGGCAATTACGAAGAAGCGCTGGACTCTCAGTTGCGAGCTATGTATTTCAGCAAAAAAATAGACAATAAAATCCTTCAAGGAGCTATTTTTAACAAACTTGGAGATATTTATAAAGTGGTTGGAGAGTACCCAAAAGCTATCCAGAATCATCAAAATGCACTCTCTATTTTTGAATCCATAAATGATAAATTTACAATTTCACAAACTAATTTCTTTATAGGGAATTGTTACAACTGGTCTGACAACCTCGATCAGGCATTTACTTATCTGGATAAAAGTCTTACGATTGCCGATGAATTAAATGATCCCATTCTTCAGGTAAAACCTACCGGAAGTCTTGCTATTTTATTCACCAAACTTAAAGAATACGATAAGTCGTTAGAATATTTTTTTCATGCTATCGACTACGTAAACCTCACTGGAAACAAATTATTAAAAGCTGATCTGTTAAAGAGTCTTGGCAATTTATATATTGAAACTAACGAGTTTGAAAAGGCGATCACCACACTTAGAGAATCATTGGAGATTGCGGAGGAATTGCAGGTTAAATACCCGAAGAATCTGATACATCAGTTTTTAGCTGAAGCTTATGAGAAATCGGGCAATTTCGAAAATTCGTTGCTTCATCATAAAAAATACAATATCCTTTCCAGGGAAATAATGAATGAGGAGGTGGCACTCAAAACGAAAGGGATTGAGCTGCGCTACGACCTGGAAGAGACCCGCAAAGAAAAGGAACTCGCTCAGCAAACTGTTCAGCTAAAAGATGCATTTATTGCTAACATCAGTCATGAAATAAGAACGCCTTTGAATGGTGTTTTAGGAATGGCCAATCTGCTTGCCGACACCAAACCTACCCCTGAACAGCTGGAGTATATTAATACCATCAAACTCTCTGCAAATAATCTTATTGCTACCATCAATGATATTCTTGATTACTCAAAAATTCATTCCGGAGAAATTAAATTTGATAGTAATGATTTTAAAGTAAGAGAGGTGCTAACAGGTATCGCCCAAGTGCTAAAAGTGAAATCTGATGAGAAAAATATCAGACTGAATTTCACCTATGACGATCAGGTACCCGATCAACTTATTGGTGATTCAGTTCGATTAAACCAGATTATTTTAAACTTGGTTACTAATGCTATTAAATTCACCGACAGAGGAGCTGTTAGTGTTGATATGCAAATGGTAGAGACTCACGATTTATCAATTAAGATTTTATTCACCGTAAAAGATACAGGCATAGGAATTCCTGTTGATCAGATAAATCATATCTTCGAAAGTTTTACGCAGGCTAATACCGAACGTGTATCGGGTGGTACCGGACTTGGACTGGCAATAGTGAAGCATTTAGTTGAATTACAAGGAGGTGCGATCTCTGTAAATAGTAAAGTTGGTACAGGATCGGTCTTTAAAGTGGAGTTACCTTTTAAACTTGCGAGTAGAATTTCTAAAAAAAATAATTCATTTAGTAAAAAAAGTGATATTCCGTTAAAAGATTTATCGGAGGTGAATGTTTTGTTGGTGGAAGACA
>JBBQVM010000293.1:0-4182 GCA_038211525.1 Bacteroidia bacterium | reverse complement strand
TAATTCGCAATCTGTAGCAGTTGAACAGATATTGAACGTTTCAAAATTTTCGGCATAAGGCAAAGTATATGCAGAACCTGCTATGATAACAACACTACTTTGAATGGTATCATTGTAATGATTTCCATCGGCGGTGAAATCGGTCCAAACTTTTACATCATAATTTCCGGCAACACTAAAATCGAAGGTTGCGGTGAAATCATACACCACAGTCGCAAAACTTGCTACAGTAGCATTTATTGTTTCAGCAACAGCCGGTCCGTTATTAATACTATAGAAAACCGGAATGGAAGAGATGGAACTCAATCCCTTATTTTCTACTTTAATTGAAATAATGGAATTGGTAAGATCTTGACAGTTTTGAAGTACTCCCGAAGGAGAAATAAGTTGAGAAACTGATGCATCAATAGCGATAGGACAACCAAATACACCAGGAGTTTTATTGATAGCAATTGCTCTTCTTCCACCGGTGTTATCTGGGGTAATGGCCTTAACACTGAACCAGTAACTCAAGTTAGGATCGATACCGGAAAGAATTACTGAATTGGTTATAGAAGTAGCAACCGAATCCATATACATGGCACCCAACTGACTAATTTCATAACCAATTGCATTAGGCACCTGGTTCCAGGTTAAGCGAATAGAATCGGGACAAGCCCAGTCGACCTGAATATTAGTTGGTAAACCTATAATGCTAAACTGTTCAGTGCTCACACCTGAGACTGCTCCGTTCGTAATACGTACTAATGCGTGACCGGTTACTACATTTGGTACCACCCAATTATAGTAGCGTTGTGTTGCTGCAATATTGGTTGCAATTGGATTCCAGATGGTGCCTGCATCGGTGGAGTATTCAAGTGTAAAAGTGGTGGCGGTACTTGCTGCATCCCAACGGATAGTTTCTGTTTCACCGGGTACAAACCCTTCGTATCCGATTGGGTAGGTAACATTGATTTCATCGCCAATAAACTCATATACTAAATAATATTTCTGTGGTCCTTGCGGGATCATAAAGCCATCCACATCGATAGAATACGTTCCTGCAACGGGGTTGTCTATCGTTACTTGCTCGGCGTTATTACGATCGTCGATGCCACGAACGGCAGGTGTGTTCAAACTGGTAGCATTAGGTGCAAAATCGAGTGTCCAGGGATTAAATGTTGCTGAAGTAGGATCCGTAACTACCATGTTAATATCGTTCACCAATGCTTTGGCAGCAAGTGGATCGCCCTCCACATCACTCCAATATACCATAATGCGCACCTGCTTCGTATTGGCGGGAACCGTTATAGTGTGGTTGTTGACAGTTCCTTGGGTGATGAGCCCGCTTTGATAACGAACATCTTCAAGAGTAGTAACTGCTCTGAAAGCATTAACCCTACCCCATCCGAATTTAAAATCGGGACCCGAATTACCAAGATCCTCTGCGGTGTTTAAAAGGCAAGCTTTAATCAAAGCTCCTTCGGCAGTAACACCGCCATTAAGATCACGAAAGGCCTGATGCAGTTGCGTAACAATGCCGGCAACACCTGGACAAGCAGCGGAGGTTCCCCCTCCAACCTGATAGCCGTTAGGCCCATCGGTTGAAAGTTGATTAATTCCGTTCGAACAAATGTCGGGTTTGATTCTTCCATCTTCTGACGGACCACGGCTGGAACTGGCTTCTAAGGCATCAATATAGTTTAGGTTACCGCACGCAATCACATTTTTACCTTGCTTGTAGCCACCTGTAATATTTCCCCAAACTGCTCCTGCTCCATAACCACAGTCGCCGGTGCCGTTGTTACCTGCCGAGTAAACATGCAGCAGTGTAGGATTCTGATTTAGTATTTGATCACCTGTTTGAGAGTCGGTGGAATAATCGTTACAACCTTGCGAATAGGATGTTGAAGTCACCAAAACACCAAGTGTTTGGTTAGTGGTAGGTGAATTTAAAACGTGGTTATATCCTCCAATATCATAAATATAAATGAAGGCACCTGTTCCCATTCCTCTTATGGTTGGATCAATATTTCCTGCGCCCATCAAAATCCCGGTAGTCATGTCACCATGGTTCCCCACGTTATTAGTGGTATTACTCTGATCAATTCGTCCCTGGTAATCAATGTGAGGACCAACAGGTCCATCGTCACCTAATGCGGCTGAAACTCCGGTTCCATCATAGTGACGACCCATAGGATAATAGGAATTAATTACGTTAGACCGATGAAGGCTTCTTCCCTTTTCATCATCAGGTGTTGATGCCGGTGCAATAGGTTCTACACCGCAAATAAAAGCAAGCGCAGCGATTGTGTGAATAGCAGATTGCTCTATTCGTATTTCCACCCAACTACTGTAATCATATTGTCTTAAAATTACGGCTCCTGAATGGGTTAACGCTGAAATAACAGCTTCTGAATTTAACCCTTTATAATATCTAACGGTTAGGTCAATATGTTTTTTATCGGACTGAGCATATTCAGGCAGTTCGCCATTGAATAAGGTCCTGTTCAGTTTCCAATCGGGGTTTATCCTAACAATGGCTCTTGCACCTGCATTCCGCAATGCACTCACATTAGCATTCCGGCTAATAGTAGCTCTGTAAGCAAAGTTAGGAAGGTAATCGGTTAAATGAATACCGGCAGCCTCTATTATCGATTTTTGTTCGACCGATGGAATTTCGGTAAACTGAATAATACGGAAATAATTTTCGCCAAAAAGTTCGGCAGGATTTATTTCTTGATTACTGATAAACTGTTCCAGGTTGGGAGTTAATTGTATGGTCCCGGTTTTAAAAAGTAAATCGTACTTTTCAGAGGCCATTCCTGCAAAAGGAAGAACCATTACCATCAGGAAAACAAAAAATTTTGACATGTTGAGATAGGTAGTTTTTAAATTCATAAATAGATGGTTTTAATGTTGCTTGTCTAAAGTAGGATAAACTTTCATTAATGCCAAATAAAAATAATGCTTTAATAGTGCTTTCCAACCTAATATGCCGATTCTCAGGTTATTGGAAATATTACTTTGGAGTTTTGTAATTTTGCAGCGCTCACAGTGAGTTTTCTTTATGGAACAATTTCGTGAATCGTTGCTAATTGCTTTGACAACACCCATTTACGTGTTGGTGATTGGACTTGAAATTCTATTCAGCAGGCTCCATCACAAAGGTTGGTATTCATCAAAAGGCACTTTTCATAATGTTTATCTCATGTTGTTAAACATGGGCTTGGATGTAATTTTGAGAGGCGTTTGTTTGTTTGTTTTGGATGGCTTTTATGGTCACCACTTATATCAGTTTGCAAATCCTGTTGCGTATTGGCTGGTGTTGTTAGTAGCACAAGATTTTTTGTATTACCTCCTTCATGTCACCGATCATTATTGTCGCTTATTTTGGGCGGTTCATGTTACTCATCATTCATCGGAAGAATTTAACTTGTCGGTAGGTTTTCGCTCTTCGGTGTTTCAACCGGTGTATCGTTTCTTTTATTTTATTCCTCTTGCTTTGGCAGGATTTAAGGGTATTGATATTATGTTCATTTATTCAGCAACACAAATTTATGGCATCTTGGTGCATACACAAATGGTGAATAAATTGGGATGGCTGGAGCATATATTGGTAACACCATCGCACCACCGGGTCCATCATGGTAGTAATGCGAAGTACCTTGATAAAAACATGGGAATGTTCTTAATTATTTGGGATAAATTATTCGGAACATTTCAGGTCGAGGAGGAAACAGTTCGTTACGGACTAACAACTAATTTACAAAATCCGGGACCTGGTGAGGTTATTTTTCATGAATGGAAAAGTATGGCGTCGGATTTACGAAAAAACGTTTCTTTCAGAGATAAGCTTAAATATATTTTTTACAAACCGGGATGGAGTCATGATGGAAGCCGACAGACTTCGAGTCAGCTTCGGGATATGGAATCGATGTTGAAAAATGTCGATTGTCAGCCTTCGAATTTAGTTAACGAAAGACCGCTCTCATCAAAAACTGCATAGGTGTTATAGTTGATCCATTCACCCAGGTTAATGTAACGGCTGTTTGCACCTACTTGTACATCCAATGGCAAATGTCGGTGTCCAAATTTCAGGTATTCGATATGTTTTTGGGCGAGTAGTTCTTTGCTGAAAATTATTAACCACTCTTTCTCTTCGCCTAAAAATTTTTCGTCGGTAGTTCCGGTAGCGACCCT
>JBBQVM010000292.1:0-4190 GCA_038211525.1 Bacteroidia bacterium | reverse complement strand
CAATTGGAATTTTGAGTTTTTTTGACACAAACATGGCAGAAGATGATATTTGACTAAAACCATCCAAATGAACCGGAAAAAATATTAACAATAGGATCAATTTCCATGATTTATGAAATACAAAATGCGTAAAAAATTAATTTTCAATAAATTATACTCAATTGTCAATTTTCACTTTTGGGTTATTATATTCATAAAAAGTTCTAAAAAGTCAACTTACCTAATCTAGAAATCACTATTTTTGTAATCCTTTTCGTGTCAACCTCCTGCTAACACAATCAAATTAACCTATAAACCAAAAACCTTATCATGAAAAAAGTATTACTTATTTTAAGTGCACTATTGATATCGCTGGGAACAATTAAAGCCCAAACAGATCGATGTGGAACAATGGAAAATCTTGCCCGACTTGAAGCACAGGATCCGGGATTAGCGGGTCGCATGAATTCGATCGAGCAACAAATTCAGTCTCGCATGGCGAATAACAAATCATGGAGAACTTCAGGTGTTATAACTATACCCGTTGTATTCCACGTTTTGTATTCAACCAACAATGCTACTCAAAATGTATCACTGGCAAGAATTCAAGCTCAACTTACTGTTTTGAATCAGGACTATTCAGCTACCAATACGGACATTACCAGTGTACCTTCGGTATTTCAGTCGGCAGTTGGCACTATGGGAGTTCAGTTTTGTCTAGCAGTACGTGACCCTAACGGTAACGTAACCGATGGAATCATCCGCAAGCAAACGGCAACAACTTCTTTCAGTACCAACGATAACATTAAAAATGACGCAACCGGCGGTGATAACGCTTGGCCAAGTAGCGATTACCTCAATATTTGGATTGGTAACCTTGGCGGTGGATTATTAGGATATGCGCAGTTTCCAGGTGGTGCTGCTGCAACCGATGGTGTAGTTGTTTTAAACGGTTCTGTTGGTGGTCCGGGTGCTCTTGGAACTACTGCATCTTATAACAGAGGCCGCACTGCAACCCACGAAGTAGGTCACTGGTTGAATCTGCGTCACATCTGGGGCGATTCGAATTGCGGTAATGATTTTGTTGCCGATACTCCAACTCAACAAGCAGCTAATTTCGGATGTCCCAATTTCCCTCATGTAACATGCAGCAATGGCCCTAACGGTGACATGAGCATGAACTATATGGATTATGTTGACGATGCATGTATGTATATGTTTACTGCAGGACAAGGAACCAGAATTAATACATCTATAACTGCTTCACGTGCCTCGTTATTGAATTCATTAGGATGTGTTCCGGTTGTTGCAGGTGTGCCTGTTGCTAATTTTGTTGCTTCTTCTACATCAATTCCGGTTGGTGCCAGCATTAACTACACCGATCTTTCTACTGGTAGCCCTACTACCTGGGCATGGACATTCAGCGGAGGAACTCCTTCCACTTCCGCAGTTCAAAACCCTACTAACATTACTTATAATGCTGCCGGAACATACACCGTAACTTTAACCGTTTCTAATGCAAACGGTAACGATACTGAAACAAAAACCAGTTACATAACAGTTACTGCAGGTGGTACCGGTTGCGATACACTTTCAAACTTCCCAACAACAGCAACACCTTCACTTTACAATTCTACAACTGGTTACGTTACCGGTCATAATGATTATGGAGATATTTCTAAAGCAGATTACTTTACACAAACAATTCAACCTAACTACCAAATAACAGGTGCATTGATAGGATTTGGCGTGGCAACAGCAGCAAATAGTACGAATACATTTGATGTTACTGTTTGGGACGATAATGGAGCGGGTAATTCACCTAGCACACAATTAGGAACAACTCCGGTATTATATGCAACTGCAGCGAATGATGTATCCTTGGGTAACTTAACTTATGTTTCTTTCACTGCCCCTATAAATGTAACCGGACCCTTCTTTTTAGGCTTCGAGTTTGACTATTCAACTGTAGGTGATACAATTGCCGGTATTTGTACTTTAGATGGTGAAGTTCCTGTAAATACTTCATGGGAACAATTTAGCACTCTTGATTGGCATGCTTTCTCTGAGACGCCTGCATCTTGGGGATTAACAGTTTCTATGCAAATTTATCCTATCCTTTGTGCTTCAAATGGTGTTAACAGCCCTGAACAAGATGGCTATGTGATTTATCCAAATCCTACACAAGGACAATTGATCATTCATAGCATTAACAACTCGTATGAGAGTGCAGTGGTTAATGTATTTAATTCACTTGGTCAAAATGTAATATCTAAAAATTACGCAGATTTTAGTGGAACGCATTATTTCGACTTAAGCGACCTTTCAAATGGTTTATATTTTGTTGAAGTAACTAGCGGAGGAAAGAAAATGAACAGCAAAATTTTATTGAATAAGTAATTTTTTGTTGCTAATTTATTATCAATGGGCTGTCTTCTTTTGGAGACAGCCCATTTTGTTTAAAAAGAGCGCTCACCTTGGGCAGGTAAAGGAAAGAATAGCCTGCAACAACGAGATATGTTGTCTGAAAAATGAGTAATTTTGCAATTGAAATCTTTTGTCCTGCTATTTTGTTTTAAAGATGACAAATAACCATATCTGATGATTAAATCTACTGAGGGAATCGTTGAATTGATTCAAAATAATATCACCCCTGAACTGGCATCCATTGCTAACAAAGTTGAACGAGGAGAACGGATTAGCACCAATGAGTGTATGGTGCTTTATGAACAAGGGGAAATCGGTTTTTTAGGAATCCTCGCCAATATTGTTCGTGAGCGAAAGAATGGACAATATGTTTTCTTTAACAGGAACTTTCACATTGAGCCTACCAACGTTTGTGTTTTTTCGTGTAATTTTTGTTCCTACTCACGACTTTATAAAAATAAGGAAGAGGGCTGGGAACTTTCTTCTGAAGAAATGCTCGACAGGCTAAAAGCCTACGATGGGCAACCGGTTACAGAAGTGCATATTGTTGGAGGAGTTCATCCAAAAATGGATATTTATTTTTTTGCAGACCTGTTAAAAAAGATAAAAGAACATCGCCCTGATATACACATCAAAGGTTTCACTGCTGTTGAATTGGATTACATGATTAGAAAGGCGAAGATGAGTTATGAAGAGGGATTGACCTTGCTTAAGAATGCCGGATTAGATTCATTGCCCGGTGGTGGTGCCGAAATTTTTGATGAAGCAATACGTGAAAAAATTTGTGCCGATAAATGCACTTCCGACCAATGGCTCGAAATACATGCTACTGCACATCGTTTAGGAATGGCTTCGAATGCAACGATGCTGTATGGCCATATTGAGAATTATGCTCATAGAGTTGATCACATGAACCGGTTAAGAATTATGCAGGATGAAACACATGGATTTAATACCTTCATTCCTCTTAAATTTCGTAACATGGATAATGAGATGGAATCGGTTCCTGAAGTAACTATGGTAGAAGATTTGAAAAATTATGCTGTTGCCAGAATATTTATGGATAACTTCAATCACATTAAAGCCTACTGGCCCATGATTGGAAGAAATACCGCTCAAACAAGTTTGTCGTTTGGGGTAGATGATATTGATGGTACCATTGACGATTCTACAAAAATATATTCGATGGCCGGTGCCGAAGAACAGTCGCCCTCTTTAACTACTGAACAATTAGTTGCGTTAATTTCTGATGCAGGAAAAATACCTGTTGAAAGAGATACGTTGTATAATATTATAAAACAGTATTAACCAACGCTATTTTCAAAACCGAACTTATCAATTGTTGCGAGCGGATATATAGATTTTCCACTTGTCGATTAATTGCTGAAAATTTTCCGGCAAGGCAGCTTCAAAATACATCTCCTTTTTAGTGGTAGGATGAATAAAACCAAGCGATCTGGCGTGTAGTGCTTGTCCGGGAATCATATTAAAACAATTCTCAACAAACAGTTTGTATTTGTTGAAAGTGGTTCCCTTCAGTACTCTTCTGCCCCCATAAGTTTCATCATTAAAAAGAGGATGGCCAATGTGCTTCATGTGTACACGGATTTGATGGGTTCTGCCGGTTTCTAATTTACATTCTATCAAAGTTAAGTAACCTAGTCTCTCCAAAACTGTGTAATGGGTAATAGCATGTTTTCCGTAAGATCCATCGGGATAAACTTCCATTGATTTACGGTCGGTTTGGTTGCGACCGATGTGACCCGTAACAGTGCCTGATTCGT
>JBBQVM010000291.1:0-4204 GCA_038211525.1 Bacteroidia bacterium | reverse complement strand
CTACAAAAATAAAAATTGTCGCATCCAAATGGGTGGCTCCGATCAATGGGGAAATATTGTTACCGGCACCGAACTCATCCGCAGGAAAGCGGGAGGCGAAGCCTTTGCACTCACCTCACCTCTCATCACCAAAAGCGATGGTAGTAAATTTGGAAAAACCGAAAAAGGAAACATCTGGCTCGACCCCGCTAAAACATCGCCCTACCAATTTTTTCAATTCTGGCTCAACTGTGCCGATGAAGATGCGAAACGTTTTATCAGAATATTTACCTTCCTGCCAAAGGAAGAAATAATTGCATTGGAAAGTGAACACCAGCAAGCACCTGAATCCCGCATCCTGCAAAAGGCACTTGCTAAAGAATTAACATTATTAGTACACTCTGAACAGGATTACCTCAACTCGGTGGAAGCCAGTCAGATTTTGTTCGGACAAGGTACCGCCGATAAATTAAAATCGCTGAATGAAAAAATGTTGCTCGAAATAATGGACGGCGTGCCACAGTTTTTCATCAGTAAAAATGATCTAAATAATGGCATCGGAATCCTGGATCTTGTTGCTGATAAAACAACTATCTTCCCTTCAAAAGGAGAAGCCAAAAAAATGATTGCGGCCGGTGGTGTTAGTTTAAATAAATTTAAATTAACCGATACCTCCTTCACAGTAACTGCTAACGAACTACTACAAGAAAAATATTTACTCGTTCAAAAAGGAAAGAAAAATTACTACCTGCTGATAGTAAATTGATTTTACAATCCTTCGACGAATGAAATAAAGCTGTCGAAAGTAAGCACAATATTTACATTAGAAGGTACCTGAATATTTTCATCTGAAGTTACCTGCATTCCTGTTAGTAAAATTTTTTGCTGCTTAAATCGTGCAGCAATATTTTTCACAAAGTTTTGTGTAGTATTTTTAGCAGGAATATTTGTTAATACCGACATAATATAATCACATTGGTATTGGGCAACAATTGCATCCAAATCAGAATAGGGAAGATTTTGGCCGAGGTAAATAGTATGATGACCTCTGGATCTGATGATATAATTGGCAAATAACAATCCTAATTCGTGAATTTCGGCTTCGGGTAAAAAGAGAATAAATTTCTGAGAATTTTCTTTCTTAACACTTGCCTGCGAATCGATGGCGACAATTACTTTTTGTCTTATCAAATTGCTCATGAAATGTTCGAACGCCGGATTCACTTGTCCAGTTAGCCATAACATTCCAATGCGTTTCAGAAAAGGAAAAAATAGTTCAATCATGGTTTTCTCCAATCCGAATTTCATCAGGTTAGAAGATAGAATGCGATCAAAAGCAGCTTCATCCAGATTAAACATAGCCTGCAGCATAGCATCCATTTGCGTACTGGTATCTTCTGCCTCTTTAGAAACGGTGAGTGCTAAATTCTCCAACTCTTGTTTGGAAAGGGCAGTAAGATGAGAAATTTTATGTCCCTGCTTGTTTAACATTGACACATTCAAAAGTTGTTTCAAATCCTCATCATCATAATAACGAATATTAGTAGCCGTTCTTTTCGGATGAGGAATACCATAACGATGTTCCCAAATGCGCAGGGTATGTGATTTTATGCCGGTAAGGTTCTCTATATCTTTAATACTAAAATGATTCATAATCAGTGCTTTTACCTTGGCAGGAAGGCCGGGTTAGTTGGTGAACTTGTGAATTAACCATTTCGATTGCTAAAAAGTTTTCGAATAAGTACTTTCAGGAATTCTCTTTCCAGGATGAGCGCAGCAAGTCCGTTGAAAAAGTCGGTGCCACGGGTAGTTTTCTCCAAATTTTTTACTTTTATTTCGCTCACGTCAATCCTGTAAAGCAGGGCCATAAAGGCACTTTGGTTCAGCTTGTACAAACCGGTTAGCGCGGGCGTTATTTGCGATTGCAACTCCTCGTATGCGGTTTCCGGATTCCCGCTAAATAATACATCAACACCAACAATTCCGAAATCTTTGGCTACCTGAGCAGCGGTATTGCGAACCACTTCCAAATCGTGACGGTATTTTTCGGGCTGCAGGTTTTCCATGTTACCTTGCAGGAAATTTTAAAATTAAACGTTCCACGGGTCTGTTATTGACCAAGTGCTCGTTAAATATTTCCTCTACATCACTGAGTTCTACACTACCGTAAAAAATTCCTTCAGGGTAAACTACTAGGGCAGGACCCAATTCGCAAACATCCAAACAGCCTGCCTTTTGAGCCCTAATATCCGCATTTAATCCATTGTCCTTGACAAGTTTTTTAAACGCCTTCACCAACTCCAGACCGTGAGTTTCGCCACAACTTTTTTTCTCTCCGGGCTGTCTCTGATTGGTGCAAATGAACACATGTTTATTATATTTCATAACTGTTTTTCGAAATTGTTTCAGCTCTCAAAATTAGTGTTCCTTACTCTTTCTTTTCGCTTTCGCTGAAAGAATAATAGTGTAAGTTTTCAACAAAATTTATTATATGTCGAATTCAATTCCTATCTTACTCTACTTATTAAAAAACTTATTTCCTATATAAATTGTTTAATTCGCGTGACTTCAGATAATCAAAAAATTATACTTATTGCCGGGGGAAGCGGTATGATCGGACAAAAACTGGTTGAATTGCTTAAGAGCAAAAAATTTCAGGTATGCTACCTTACCAGAAGTAATAAAGCCGACGGAATTAAATCGTACCATTGGGATCCCGAAAAAAAAACTATTGCTGATGCTGCTATTGCAAAGGCGGATGTAATAATTAATCTTGCAGGCGAAGGAATTGCTAACAAAATATGGTCGTCGCGAAGGAGGCGAAAAATAATTAATAGTCGACTTTTATCCACTAATTTATTATCAGAAAGCCTTCAACGGATACCTAATAAAGTTCAATTGGTAATCAACGCCTCCGCGATTGGAATTTATGGTGATACCGGGGATAGAATTATGCATGAAGATGCACGGGCAGCAGATGATTTTATGGGACAAACTTGTTCTCGTTGGGAAGCCGCTGCATCAGCATTTCAAAAATTAGCTATTCGAACTGTAATTTTAAGAATAGGATTGGTACTTGCGAAGGAGGGTGGTATTTTACCAAGTATCCGCCGTCCACTGCATTTTGGAATGGCGCCCTATTTCGGCTCCGGAGAGCAATATCAGAGTTGGATACACATCAACGATCTTTGTAAAATGATGGTGTTGGCCATTAACGATGAAAATATTTCAGGAACCTACAATGCCGTTGCTCCCGGACCATTAAGTAACAAAAATTTTATGAAGTTAATGACCCATATTCTTAAAGGATGGTTTTTTGTTTTTTCTGTCCCCTCCTTTTTGCTGAAAATGATTCTTGGTGAAATGTCTAAGCTGGTGCTGAATAGTACACGGGCATCATCAAAAAAAATTGAAGCAGCAGGATTTTCATTCACCTATCCTCAGGCAGATGTTGCATTAAGAGATTTGATCGGAAAATGAGTGAACCAATTAATTTTTTCTGGTTTCGTCGCGATTTAAGACTTCACGATAATGCAGGATTGTATCAAGCGCTTACATCAGGCGGAAAAGTGCAATGTGTTTTTATTTTCGACAAAAATATTTTAGATAAACTGGAGGATAAAAAAGATGGCCGAATCGTTTTTATTCACCAACAGATTACCCGATTAAATACCGAACTGAATAAATTGGGTGCCGCTCTACTAGTATCCCATTCCACCCCGATGGAAGCATGGAAAAATTGGGTGAAAGAATACCAGCCGGCAGCAGTTTATACCAACCACGATTACGAACCATACGCATCAACAAGGGACGAAGAATTAAACATGCTTTTTCAAAAAAACAAAATAGCATTTCATACTTTTAAAGACCAGGTAATATTTGAAAAGGAGGAAGTGGTGAAAGATGATGGTAAGCCTTATACCGTTTTTACTCCTTACAAAAATAAATGGCTGAAAACCCTTTTACCTATTCACACAAGTAGTTACCCGGTCGAAAAACATTTTCATCACTTCAAAAAAACAAAAAAGCTGGATCAAATTCCTACAATAAAAGATTTAGGATTCACGAATTTTGATGTAGAATATCCTTCGAGTGAAATTAAGAATTCAATTGTAAAAAATTACGCCGAAAAACGTGATTTCCCAAGTGAAAATGGCACTTCGAAACTAAGTATTCACCTCCGTTTTGGAACCGTGAGTATTCGTGAATTAGCTTTGAAGGCAAT
>JBBQVM010000290.1:0-4220 GCA_038211525.1 Bacteroidia bacterium | reverse complement strand
CCATACTGTAACCTTTTCTAGGATTAAGACGGTAATCAAGTTTCGAGCCTTTGTAGCCCAAGCCGTAAGAGGTAACTTTCACATCAGCAAAAGGAGGTAAGGTGGATAGATTCTCATAAGCTTTAGTCGACAATAAAGTTGATTTTTTATCATTCACAAAAACCTTGAGATAGTTACCGCCTTTCAACAAAAACTGAACTCCGGCGCCTACTGTTACTTCCAGGTAAGAAGTATCTTTTTTATAAATTCCCAGTCCTAAATCGATACCGAAAGGAGTGTTAAAAAGAAATGGATAATTGAGTTTAACTTTTAAATCTTGTGTTTTAGACTGAGGTTGTTTCCAGTTTAAATCAAAGAGTTCACCCTGTCCGAATGCACTCATTAAACGTATTCTCAAATCACCTGTTACTTGAACTTTGCCTGAATTGTTGTTATCGGGCAAAACACCAATGATACCATCAATCTGGCTGGATTTTTTATCGTCAAGCTGAAGAATGACTCGCGCACTCTCGTCGGTAAAAGCTACAGCGAAAGGCCTTGTTTCAGTGATCATGGGGAGCTCGCGAAGGCGACTTGAAATTTTACGTATGATAGCTTCACTGTACAAATCTCCAGGTTTCAGCGATAAATAATTATATAAATAAGTAGTAGAAAGCTTGGAACTGCCTCTTACAATTACACTATCAATTGTGATAAGCTTATCGGTATTTAAAAATAAATTTGCCGAAACAAGTTGATTGTTGAATTTAAAATCTTTGTATTCTAAACTCGCAAATGGATAACCATGGTTTTCGCAGTAACCAAGAATTTTTTGGTTCAATTTCAAGATGCCTCCGGGTTTCAATGGACGATTATCATAGAATTTTTCTCTGAATCCTGCTTCCGTTAAAATTCCTTCATCAATATTGCCATTCGTCAACTGATACCATTCGTATCTGTTACCCGGTTCAAAAAAAACATTAAGGCTATCTTTGTTCCCTCTCAAACTATCCACAGAAGCAGCTAGATAACCCTCATCAAAAAAAAGTGCTACTGTTTTATTAATACTACGAATGGCAGTAACAGAATCACGCTGTTCTTTTTTAGGAAGCATTCCGGTAATTTTAGAACCAGGATCCTTTTCAAAAATAAAATTGATATAGGTTTGCGCCGAAGTGTTACAGACAGCGATCACCATCAGAATAAATAATAAAAAGTTAAACTTACCTGCAGATTCTAATTTCATCACCAGTTTTAAAGACTCCAGTCGATAGGAGTTCGTTTGGTTTGTCTGAGAATTTCATTCACCTTAGTGAAATGCTTACAGCCTAAAAATCCATTATAAGCTGAAAAAGGAGAAGGATGTGCCGCCTTTAACAGGAAGTGTTTGCCGGTATCAATGATTGCCTCCTTAGCCTGTGCAAATCGTCCCCATAAAAGGAAAATAACTCCCTCCTTTTCTTCAGAAATTAAACGAATAACTGCATTGGTGAATTGTTCCCATCCCTGATTCTGATGCGAACCCGGTTGCGAGGCTCTAACTGTTAAGGTGGCATTCAATAATAATACTCCCTGATTGGCCCATGGCTCGAGGTTTCCTGAGGCCGGTGTGGAAATACCTAAATCGGAATTTAGCTCTTTGAAAATGTTTTTTAGAGAAGGCGGTGGAGTGATCCCGTCGGCCACCGAAAAACAAAGTCCGTTCGCTTGTCCGGCACCATGATAGGGATCCTGGCCAATAATTACCACCTTCAACTTGTCAAATGGAGTTCTGTTAAAGGCATTAAAAATTTGAGCGCCCGGTGGATAAACTACCTGTCCCGTTGACTTTTCAGAAAGCAAAAATGCTTTTAATTCTTTGAAATAAGAACTGTTGAATTCTTTCGAAAGCCTCTGTTTCCAACCCTCTTCTAGTTTTGGATCAACTTGTAATAATTTGTATGCTTGCATGAATAATTAAAAGTGAAAATTACCAAATTTCGAACAAATTAGTATCTTTAATTAGTCTGTAAAGAATAAAAATCGAAACTGGCGTAATTATTGACGGAAAGCAGCGTTGTTAGTAACTACACCTATTTATCAACAATCTGGTCATATATAATTTGTTTTTTGTTTATTTGCATTGATCTAATTCGTTAATTGTTAAAGCATTGTTAATCTAAACTTGAAAAATCAACCAATGAAAAAAATAGCTTCCATCCTCTTAGTATTATTTGCCATCGGATTTATCAGTTCTTGCAAGCCAAGAGAAAAGTGCCCTGCTTATGGTAAATACGCTCCAAAAAAGCACCACGCAACGGCACATTCCTAATACTGCCCTTCCTATAAATACCGATCCGCTTCTTAAAAGGAGCGGATTTTCCTTTTTTAGTTATTTTTAAGAATCACTTGCTTTTTTCTAATAAAAAGCTAACTTTGCAATTCAAAGTACTTTTATTATGAAGCCACAGGAACATCTCGACCATCTGATTCAGATCAGATCGATCATGGAAAAATCAACCCGATTCCTCTCTTTATCGGGATTATCAGGGGTATTTGCCGGCACCTACGCATTAGCCGGGGCAGGATTGGTGTACTGGTATTTACATTCGCCTGGTTTTGAACATAAGTATTCTCAAATCATGTTTCCGTTAAGCATAAATGGGATACTCGTACAATATTCCTTTTTTCTAATGGTGGCTGGTTCGGTGTTGATTTTATCCATAGGGACCGGATTGTTCTTTACTCGAAAAAAGGTACTAGCATCGGGGAATAAAATATGGAACAGTGCTACCAAACGCATGGCCATCAATCTGGCAATTCCATTAGTTACAGGCGCTATTTTTTGCTTTCAACTTATCCAACTGGGATTATTAGGACTCATTGCACCTTCCCTCCTCATTTTTTATGGATTAGCTTTAATTAATGGTAGTAAATACACTTTCGACGATATCCGGTATTTGGGAATTTGTGAAATAGTTCTTGGAATTTTAGCCTTTTATCTAATGGGATATGGATTATATTTTTGGGCATTCGGATTTGGAATTCTACATATAGTTTATGGCATAATTGTTTACCGAAAATACGAGGCATGAAGAACCTGATTGACGGATTAAATAAAGCGTTTGATAGCAGGGTTCGATTAGGAATAATGTCGTTGTTACTAGTAAACGATACTGTAGGTTTTAATGAAATGAAAGAACAACTTGAAATCACCGATGGGAACCTGGCCAGCCACATTACAGCACTGGAAAAAGCAGGCTATGTGTTGGTGAAAAAGCAATTTATAGGCAAAAAGCCCAATACCACCTTTGCAGCAACCCGTGCAGGAACCAAAGCATTCAATGACCATCTGAATGCACTTGAAACCATTCTTAAAAACCGATAATATCCCCCGAAGAAAAATAAATTTATAACTAACACAATTTTTTTTTACTATTTACTTTGTATCTCAAAGTTCTTTCAAATACAAAAAAAAGAAACCTCATGAAAAAAATCTTGCAACCTCAACTGATCTCCTTTCTACTATTGGTACTCTATCATTTTTTATTCTGGAAACAGGCACCGGGAATCAATTTACCAATATTTACTATGGTTACCGGCGGAATTATTTTTTACAGGAACGCTGATGGCTTGAAAAGTATGTTCACCATTTTTTCCGGAATAATTTTATTGCTCACCGGCATCTCAATTGTTTGCATTCACTCGGTAATATCAGTTGTAGTTCATTTGTTGGCTTATGGCACTTTTGTGACTAGCATACTAATAAAGGAGAGAAAATCACCTTTGGTTATTTTCTCCAATTCGATTACACTTTATATCAACCAGGTGCTCAATTTTAAGAATGCTATTTTTCAACAACTAGCTAAAAACAAAATAGGAAAACACATTGTTTACCTTATCAAAATAATTTTCATCCCTGCAATTTTTATCGTAATATTTCTTGTTCTGTACTCCAATTCGAACATATTTTTTAGTTCTTTAATTAGTGAGTTAGTAATTTGGTTGTATAACTCTACTCAACTATTTTTTGAAAACGTTAATGTTTTTTGGTTGGTATTTATTTTAATTGGAGGAGTACTTGTTCAAACGATGGCTCCTTACTATTCACCCCTCTCCTATTATCGTGATGGTATTGATAAAATAAGCAGGCGATTAAGATCATCGAATAGAAATCAGTATGTTAATAGTTTTCGAATGAACGCTTTAAAAAAAGAATTTCATTCCGGTTTATTTTTATTTGCTGTATTAAATCTGATGCT
>JBBQVM010000289.1:0-4273 GCA_038211525.1 Bacteroidia bacterium | reverse complement strand
TTGTTTTTACCTCATCATAATCGGTATTTAACAACTGAATGTCTCTCCCCGGTTGAAAACCACCATAAGCTAAAGAGGTATTTCCTCCTCTTATAAAAATGGAATTCACAGCCGAGCTTCTGAATTGGTTTTCTATACCATGCTGTAATCCATAACCGGATCCTAAGAGAATAATCAGCATAAATATCCCCCAGGCTACACTAAAGCCGGTGAGTATCGTTCTCAGTTTATTTTTACTGATGGTACTGAATATTTCCTGCCATTTATCAAGATCGAACATAATCCAGGATTTATACTCTTTGGTTTACTAACTGATGATTATTTTCAATAATGCCATCTTTGATATGGATAATCCGATCGGTCATGGCAGCGATATCATTTTCATGGGTCACAACTATCATAGTCATTCCCTGTTTGTGCACCTCTTTAAATAAGGCCATCACCTCCTGTGAAGTCACTGAATCGAGGGCTCCGGTAGGTTCATCGGCAAGAATAACTTTGGGTTTGGAAATGAGTGATCGTGCAATTGCGACTCTTTGTTTTTGGCCGCCCGACAATTCAGCAGGTAAATGCTCCGCCCAGGCTTTCAGTCCAACCCGATCGAGATATTCCATAGCGATTTTGTTGCGCTCTTTTCGCTTAACTCCTTGATAGTAAAGTGGTAATGCAACATTTTCAAGTGCATTCTTGAAGGAAAGCAGGTTGAACGACTGAAATACAAAACCTATAAATTTATTCCTGTATTGTGCCGCTTTGGCTTGCGATAAATTACGAATTAATGTTCCCGCAAGGTTATATTCACCCGAATCGTAATCGTCGAGTATGCCTAATATATTCAAAAGAGTAGATTTGCCTGATCCTGAAGAACCCATGATTGATACAAATTCTCCTTCCCGGATGTGCATATCTATACCTTTCAAGACATGGAGGCTGTTTTGGCCAATTTTATAAGTTTTGTTAATATTTTTAAGTTGAATCATAGATAACTACAAAACTAATAAAGTCGTGTGTTCTTTAAAGCATAAGAATCATTCTCATGGCAACATGAAAGGGTAGGTGCAACAATTAAGCGATTGTTACGTTGAACCCGTTCACCATCTCATTTCACAACATTAACAACGGTTACAGCCACAAAAGAGTATATTTATTTCTTCTGTGGCTAAATTACTACATTTTAGTGTAGTTAAGAAAATACAAGATTATTTTCTGATAACCATTGACTTATATTAAAAATGAATTATCTTTGAATTATAAAACCACTAATAATAAATGAAAGCAACCAAATTGTTTGCAATTATCGCGTTCGCTGGCCTTGGCTTGTGTACGAAAGGCGCGCTAGCGCAAGGAACAGATCCGGTAGGAGATGCTCCACCACCCATGTCGGAAAGCACAACGACTCCAGATGGTGAAGAGGCGAAGCCTTACAATGAAACGGTTACCATAGATGCCGGAGCCGATGGTTCAGGTGCTACATCTTCGGATGCCGGTATTGCTGCTCAACCTGAAAAGAAAGAAAGGTTACGTGTTTACTCCGGTAAACATGATGGTAACAATGTGATTTCTGATCCTCGCTGATTGGTTAATTAAAAAGTAAAAACCGGGCTAATAGCCCGGTTTTTTTTTGCCTTTTTATCGCTACAACTAAAATATTTTACACCACAACTCGCGAATTTAATTTATTTTGATACTTTTAGTATTCTAAAACATACCATAAAACTGAAAGATGAAGAAAATTGGAATTGGAATAACTGGATTATTTGCTTTATTTCTTAATTTAGGAATGGCTCAAGATCGCCACGATAAAGGTGAGTTTATTAAAAATGAAAACAAATATTATGAAGGCATCCTGAAAAGTGTTGACCTTTTTAATAACCCACCGGCAAATCAAAAAGCTCCGGTTTTTAAAATGGATTTTTCAACTATTGATTACCCAAAATCAGTTAGCGAATTTACGCAGGTTTGGGCAGGTAACCCGGTATCTCAAGGTTCAACAAATACCTGTTGGAGTTTTTCGACTACTTCATTTTTTGAATCTGAAGTAAAAAGAATTACCGGTAAAGAAGTTCGATTGTCGGAACAATACATTGTGTATTACGAATATATTGCCAAGGTAAAGGAATTCATACGAACAAGAGGAAACATGGTTTTTGGTGAAGGTTCAGAGGCCAATGCAGTAACTCGTATGATGAAGATGTATGGGATTGTTCCCTATGAAATGTATACAGGATATCGCGTAGGTCAAAAATTTTTGGATCACGCTATTATGTTTAAAGAGATGCAAAGTTATTTGAATAATGTGAAGGCTACCTCTGCTTGGAATGAAGTAGAAGTAGTTGCAACCATTCAATCAATTATGGAACATTATATGGGTAAGATTCCTGAAACAGTAACAGTGAATAATAAACAACTAACGCCTGTTGAATATATGAATTCGGTGTTAAAACTGAATCCTGATGATTACATGGAATTTATGTCCCTGAAAGAAAAACCATATTGGACTTTGGCTGAATATGATGTTCCGGATAACTGGTGGAACTCTGCTGACTATCATAATATTCCACTCGATGATTTTATGACGGTGATAAAAGCCGCACTTAAGAAAGGTTACACCATGGCAATTGGTGGTGATGTTTCTGAATCAGGAATTCTGGGCTCGAAAGGATTAGCAATTATTCCAACATATGATATCCCATCAGCTTATATTAATGATGATGCCAGGCAAATGCGATTCAGCAATGGATCCACTACCGATGATCATGGAATACACATGGTTGGATGGGTAGATAAACCCAATGGAACCTGGTTCCTGATTAAAGATTCAGGCAGTGGCGCTCATAACAATCCGATGGGAGAAGGATACTATTTTTACCATGAAGATTTTGTTAAACTAAAAATGATGACCTTTACTGTGCATAAAGATGCAGTTAAAGATGTGCTGGCAAAATTCCCTGCAGTTAAAAATGGAAAATAATTTTGAATTTAATTATAGTAAACAATTTTAATTCTTCACCTCATGAAATCAATTCTTAAACTTAGTATATTAAGTATTTTGATGTTAACATATTGCATTTCTGCGAAAGCTCAAACAGTAAAAACACCCGGATCGTGCAAGATGTACCTGGATGATAAAGTGGTTACTGAAATATCGGTGGAAGCAGCTATTAAATGGGCCGAAATGGAACCGCCCACCGTTCTTTGTGATGATGGAAAAATTTACAAATTGGAAAGCTTTCAAATTAGTTTTCTTACTCTCAAGCCATTCATGAATCAGGATTTTGGTGTCGGCCTCAATGGGTTTCCGATTTTGGCACGAAAAGCTATCGCTAATGGAAAAACAGGTGACACTATTATATTGAAGAAGGTTACCTATACCGACGAAGCCGGAAATAAAAATGAATTGCCAATTATTTCTTTGAAAATTCAGTAACAGTTGAAAGAAGACGGGCTTCAATTATTTAAATTTTTGTCCGGTCTTAATCCGGAACTTAATCTTCCAACAAACTTAACTACGATTCAACCTTTTCACCAAAAGGAAGTAAGCGCTTCATTAAAAAAATTTTGTACCAAATTCTATTCTTCTAAACGAAAGAGAATTTTAATCCTAGGAATAAATCCCGGTAGGTTTGGAAGTGGTACAACCGGAATTGCTTTTACAGATCCTATTGTTTTAGAAAATGAATGTGGCATTAAAAATAATTTCGATAAAAGATCAGAGCTTTCCAGCAGATTTATTTATGAAATGATTAATGCTTTTGGTGGGCCTGATTTGTTTTATGATAATTTTATGCTCAGTTCTGTTTGTCCCGTAGGGTTTTTGAAAGGAACAAAAAATTATAATTATTACGACGACAAAGCGCTTCTGAATACGACTAAAGACCTTATTGCTGACTCACTAATAACACATGCGAGTTGGAATGTCCATATCGATTTAGTAATTTCATTAGGCAAAAAAAACGCTTCCTATCTGGAAGCGTTTAACAGGGATTTAAAGCTGTTTGGAAAAATTCTGACACTTGATCATCCTAGATATATTATGCAGTACCAACTCAAGAATAAGCAGCACTATATTGATTCTTATCTTGAGATGCTTTATGATGCTATGAACATTTAACTCACTAGAAAGTGTCCAGATCAATGGGTCTTATCATACCAAACCATTTTAAGGTTCTTTGACCTAAAGCTCCTGCATCTATATGAATTAGATACAATCCACTGGCGACCGGAATACCTTTCAAATTTTTCAAATCCCAATCCAACGAAGTTTCTTGATTGA
>JBBQVM010000288.1:0-4284 GCA_038211525.1 Bacteroidia bacterium | reverse complement strand
GACCAATAAAACATCATCATAAGTTAGTCCTTCTTCCAGAATTTTGATGAGATTGGTTTTCATGGCAGTGCTTGGATTTAACGGTGAAGTACAAAAGCTATATTGGGGTGCAAAGGTAACAAAAACAGTTGTTTAAAAGTGGGTTACACCAGAGTAGTTGTTCCTTAACGGAGAAGTGTAACTGTGCCTGTTTTCCGGATTTCTTTTTTGTTAAAACCCTTGAAAACCAATATGTAAACATACAAGCCGGTAGGTGCCTTTCTGCTTTCATAATCGCCATTCCATCCAAGCTCCGGATTTGAGGAGTTAAACACCTGTTGTCCCCAGCGATTATAAACCTGCCAAGAGTAATTTTCCGGGTCACCGAAGAGTAAATAGGGCTTAAAAACCGGATTCTTACCTTCGGGAGTAAATGCATTTGGAACATAAACATAAGCGCTTTGTGGAGCACAAGCTATGTTAGAGATAGAGCTATCCTGAATCCCATAACTATTGACACTAGCCTCAACAGCCTGCACCACATAGCAGATGTTACCATCTCCGGACGGGAAATTAGAGACATCTTCACTAAAGGCAAGGGTGTCGCCTGAAACAAATGCAAAAGGTTGTGATTCGCGAATGCCGTTTTGAACTCTGAAAATATTAAAATGTCCGGTTCCGCTCTGCCAACTATAATAGTCGACCCAATTTAGATCACTGATATAATCGTTGCCTCCTTCAGCAGTTAAAAACACTGTACCTGAAATATTACTTATTACCTGCTCTTCACCACAACTATCGATGGCTGAAATCTTGTAAAATTTTTGCTGTTGATCAGCATCTGCAAAAGCATCCGTAAAAATAATAACGGAATTAGGAGAATAGGGCTGATCTTTAACAAATGAAAATACACCACTCACGGAATTGCCTCTGTAAAGACGATATGAAACAACATCGCCAGCCGGATCAACCAGGCAATTAACTACCACACTTGAACCTAAAACATTTAGTGAACTCACATAAAGAAATTGTGGTTGTTCAAAAATATCTGCTACAATATTTTTAATATTGGAAGAAGCCGTTTGTCCATTTACTCCAACTACCCTTATAACGAATTCGTATAAGGCCCCCTGTTGAGTTAAAATTTTTGAATAATCAAAAACAGTAGTGGGTACAAACGCATCTCTTACCCATGCGCCGGAATTTATCCGCACCCAAATTTCATACCTGGAAATTCCACCTAACATATTCTCAAACGGAGTCCAGTTTAAGGAGGTGGTAGCACCGCATTTTTCATAAGATGTTTTTAGTAGAATTGTTTTCTGGTTAGCTGCGAGTTGTCCAAGGTTCTGACATGAATCAAATGCAGCTACTGTAAAAGTTTCAACTACCGAAGCAGAATTAGTTAACGTATAATTAAAACTAAGATTATTGATTCCATACACTGCGCCTATTGAATCATACGAAGCACCATTAAATTCATAAATGACATACCCATCAGTATCGAAACTTGAATCGGGGAGCCACGAAATATTAACACTTCCATTTATCAAATCAATACTTACAGTATCGAGTACCACCTGTGCCGGACCTTTTGTGTCACGAAACAATTCACCATCAATTGATGATTTTGAAGTACAACCTGAAGCATCATTTTGAGCGACTTTATAATTAATGAATTTGCTACAGTAAATGTTAGTGTCGTTAGTTGTAGTATCGATGGTATTTCTAAACGTCGTATATACGCCGGTAGTTAGTTCTTTTGAAACAACAAAGTTAGCAAGTGTAGAGGGCAGGGGAGGGTTATGAATTCGATTCCAGTTTAGTTTTACCGATTCATTCGACAATGGAGTTACAATCATTCTCATTGTACGAAGCGTATCGGAGGTGACAGAATAATTAGAGCAACAACTTTCTCGGGTTCTTATATAAAAATATAGTATGGTGTTATTGGCATTAACTGAAGAAATTGTTGTTGTTAAGGTAGTATAACTAAAAATGCTATCGATAGGTAGAAAAGGACCTGAAATGTTATTGCTGTAAGAAACATGATAACCTCCGAAAACATTTCCGGTATCAGAAGGAGTTTTCCAGGTAAGCGTTACGGCACCATTAGATTCAACTGAAATACATCGTAATGAAGGTGGTGAAGGTTGTGCCTTAAGATTGGTAGTTTGAAAAAAAAACCAAAAAAAACCGGTCACCAGCAAGAGCAGATGTTGGTTAGATAGATTTTGTTCTTTCCAAAAAGTAAAGGTCATTTATTAGTTAGGTTACTTCAACTAACGAGTTTAGGATTCGCTTATTCTTATTCGATCGATTGCTTAGTGCAAAGGTAGTGATTATCAAGGAATAAGGTTTACATAAAAAACAAAAAAGAGGCTGTCGTTTAGGACAACCTCTTTTAAAATAACGCTAATTTTTATCTGATAAGAGAAACCGTTCCATTAAATTGGTGTTTCTTGCCTCCTTTGGTGATTACTTCAATAGAGTAAACATACACACCTTCAGCAGCTTTTTTTCCATCTTTATCGAATCCATTCCAGAATTTATTATAGTCATCACCGGAATAAACCTGTTGACCCCATCTGTTGAAGATAGCCATTTTGTAGGATTGAACATCGAGCACATAACCGGCATCAAAGAAGTAATCGTTAATACCATCGGCATTAGGTGTAAATGCATTTGGAATATAGAATGGATTCACCACTATTTCCTGAACATATTCATCCAAGCAACCAGCAATATTAGTCACATATAATTTCACATTATATTGACCAATTTCTTCAAAGTAATGAGAAGGGTTTTGATCAGCCGATTTGGCACCATCAGCAAAATCCCACAACCACGTTACAGCATTTTGTGACTGATCGATAAATGCAATTTTTGCATTGAACACATTTGTAACATATGGAGATGGTTCAAACTTAGCCTCAGGCAACGGGAAGAAAGTGATATCAACCGGCTGAGTAATTGTTGAAGTACATCCGGCTTGTGTTACTATTGTTAATGTGATTGGATAGTTACCGGGAGTATTGAATACATGAGATGGATTGGATAAATTAGAAGAAGAATTATCTCCAAAATCCCAATTAAATTCTGAACCTACCGGATAGGATGAGTTGTTCGTGAAATTAATTTCAGGAATTGCGCATGTTAAACTAGTATCGTTAGTGAAACTGATAACCGGTGTTTGATTAACAATAAAATTAATTGCAGGTGAAGTTCCGGTACATCCATTAATATCGATAACCGCCACAGTAATAATTCCAGGCTGCGAAGCTACGAATGATGGATTTGTGGTGCCCGTTGACCAGGTATAAGATGTATAACCTGGTGAAGCGTTCAATGTAGAAGATTCGCCATCACAAATTTCGAAGTCACCAGTAATCACCGGTTGAGGTAATGGGTTCACCACAATATTTGCGTCACCGGAAATTGTTCCCGGACAATTCGCATCATTAATAGCAACCAAGCTATAATCCAGACTCACTCCCGGAGAAACCGGAATGGTTAGGTTACTATTATTTGAATTAAATGGACCGAATGTGTTGTTACCGTTTGAATAGGTGAAACTAAATGGAGCAACACCGGTAAAATTAACTGAAAGGTTGGTTGATTGTCCAAAACAAATTGCTGCATCACCTGAAATTACAGCGGTAGGAATTTGGTTCACCGTAACATTTGAAACACCTGAAGCAGAACCAACGCAATTTGCATCACTCATTGTTACCACATTGTAAGAGGTACTTAGTGCTGGAGTAACAGAAATAATTTCCGGGTTATTAGAAGTAGTGAATGGACCAAAGTTAGTGGTGCCATTTGAATAACTATAAGTGTAAGGTGCTGTTCCGGTGAATCCGATATTAAATGATGTTGAGGATCCAAGACAGATATTAGGGCTTCCACTTACTGTGGCTTGCGGTAACTGGTTCACCACAACCTGTGCAGTTCCGGCAGTTGTACCGTTACATTTTTGATCCGCCATGTTGACGATGCTGTAGGTAGTGGTAGCTGTTGGATTTACAGAAATGATTTCCGGATTATTACTAGTAGTAAAGGGTCCGAAAGTAGTTGTACCATTAGAATACGAATAGGAATACGGAGCAACACCATTGAATGAAATAGTAAATTCAGATGTTTCTCCATTACAAATAGTACCATTTCCGGAAAGAGCTAGAACAGCATCAGGAATAGGATTTACAATTATATCGGCAACTCCTGAAGGAGTACCCGGACAACCGGAACCAGTAAGAACTGTAACTACATAGCTGGTGTTGTTTACCGGGCTCACATTAATATTGG
>JBBQVM010000287.1:0-4285 GCA_038211525.1 Bacteroidia bacterium | reverse complement strand
TATATGAACACTACGTTTAGTAGCAACCATAAAATGGGAATGATCCAGAATTGCTTTCGAAGGGCTGAACTCGACAATTTCCTTGTAGATTTTAACAGTTGATACTTTGCAAAGATAATCTTAGTCGCTGCCGGAGAAAGTATAATTTGAAATACCTTTCCCCGGAGGACGGAACCACCAATGAGCTTAATAGCTTTTTATTTCAATAGAACCGAATAAGCTAACACCTTTTAAAATGAGTGTTTTATTATAATCGACTGCATTTTTTTCCAAATGTCGCATATCTTCGATACCTCCGAAAATAGAAACCATTTCTGATTTAACCTGCCAATGTGGGGGAAGAACAATTTTAGTCCCGCCAAAAATTTGGACCAGTTCCAGTTCCACATTACCAATAATGTCAGCTTGTGAAAGGTTAATATCAGTTCCACCAAATATGCTGATCGCCTCGCCGCCACGGAAATTTTTAGAAATCACGTTTTTTTTTATCCCGCCAAAAACAGCTACCGATTCCATCAATTCCTCATTCGATTCCGCTACTTTGCCTGAGGCAATTCCCCTACGGGAATACCTCGACATTCTGCTTCTGCGTCCAGGAGTTAAGATCATCAACATACCTGCTCCAATTAAAATAATAGGGAAAAAATAGTGTCTAATATTTAATTCAGGCATCCAGTCGCCGAATAAAAAAAGTACTCCGATAAAAATTGGCATCAACCAACCACCGGGTCGGAAGCTGTTTTTGGCGCCAATAAAGATTCCTATCGCTATTATTAATGTTTGCCATGAAAACAGCCATTCCGGAAAATATATACCCAGTTTTCGGGCTAATAGTAATCCACCAATAATTATTATAATCAAACCAGCCATTATACGACCGGTCGAGTCGGAATGAATTGGTGCTTGGTTAGTTTTTCTTTGTTCAAATTGTTGTTTTTGTTCAGGATCGATGATTTCCATAATTTTTCGTTTTAATTGTTAATTGATTGTGCAAATGTAAATTGACATCCCTTCGGCAAAAACAGCAAATAGGTCGCTGCCGACAAATGATCGGTAAGTTTCGGGATTTAGTCGGTGAAATAGGAAAAGGGGCTTTATTGTCCCATTTGCGTTATTTTATGTTAAATAGAATATTGCACCTGTCAGGTGTAAACAGCAATTGCACCTGACAGGTGTAAACAGCAATTGCACCTGTCAGGTGTAAACGGTAATTGCACCTGTCAGGTGTAAACAGCAATTGCACCTGACAGGTGTAAACGGTAATTGCACCTGTCAGGTGTAAAAATTAATGTCTTAATTACTACTCCTTTTGTCTTATAATTAATATTATGTTAAATAGCTTATTTAACCTGTATCCCCCATGAATACAGGGTTTGTGAATTGTTTAGATTTAACAATGTCTATTATCGGTTCCTTATCAACCCTCTATTAAAAACTTTTGTCATCAAAAAAAAAGAAGCCTGCAATGCAGACTTCTATAGAAATTTGTGGGTTGGAATTGTGGAGATTATTTCCCTTCCATCTTAGCTTTTATAGCTTCGTATTTTACTGTTTCATTCAACCTTGCATAAAGTTGTTTTAACGATACCATTGTATTTGTGTCTGAAGGATTCAGCTCATTGGCTTTCTCCAAATATGGCATTGCTTCTTTAAACTTGGCATCAAACTTCTCTTTTGCCTTATTATAATCGGCATTAGATTTAAGCTCATTTGCTTTGTTGGCCATTTCCGCAGCTTCGTTAAAATACATGGCACCTAGGTTATAATAAGCATCAAAATAATCAGGTTTTAGTTCAATAGCCTTTTTATAAGAGGCTGCAGCCTCGTTCTTTCGGTCTAATTTATCAAATACTGTCCCTTGAGCAAAATGCAGACTGCTATTATTAGGATCGCCTTGAATTGCAAGATTCAACGACTCTAGCGCTTCCTTGTCTTTGCCACTTGCAAGGAAAATATTCAATTCTTCAATCACCAGATTGTTTTCGGCCGGAAAAGCTTGTCTGCCTTTCTGTATAGTAGTCAGCGCCAATGCCGAATCCCCATCAACTTTATACAAGTTCCCCAAAAAAATATAAATTTTTGAATCCTTGTAATTCATGGAAATCAATTTGTTATAGTATTGCTTGGCTTTTTCTTTATTACCGGAACGTTCAGCGCTATACGCAGCATTAAGAGTGGCTAAAGTGTCATTGGGAGCCATTTTTAACACACTTTCAAAGTTACTTAGAGCCAGGTCGTATTTTTTGGCATTAAAGAATTCAACACCCTGTCCAAATAGTTGATTACCAATCACTAAATTATTCTGATTGATTTCATCAGCAAATTCATATTTAGGCTCTATTTCCAGAGCTTTAGCGTACGACTCATAAGCTATCATCAAAGAATTCGGTTCCAGAGTACCCCATTTTTCATGCTTGTACATCTTCTGGTAAATGAGCCCGCGGTAATACCAGGTTTTTGCCATTCCCATAGTTGATTCGTTGACCGCTGCTTCATCGATCGCTTCTTTCGCTTTGTCAAGATCGTCATATTTGTAGTAATTCCAGGCTGTTTGGACTTTAGCTTTTTGGGCAAAGGTTGCAGAACTTGCTAAAACAATTGCTACAAATAAAATTAGTAACTTTTTCATATTTAGGTTTTTATGATTTTAGTTAAGTTATATCTTAGTTTAATTAATCTATTGGTTCTGGAGAAATATCACCCTCGTTTTGTTCCTCAGGTTTATCTTCTCCATTTTCGTTAGTAGGAAGATTAGCTATATCAGATATATCACCTTCAATAATTGCATTTTCAATTTCATCTACAGCTACTATCTCATCAATTTTAGCCACTGAAGCAATTTGATCATCCTCATCCAAGCGAATTAACCGAACTCCTTGAGTAGCCCTTCCCATCACTCTCAAATCTCCAACCGACATCCTAATTGCAACTCCTGATTTATTGATAATCATCAGTTCGTCATTCTCGTTAACGGCTTTTATGGCTATAAGATCTCCGGTTTTGCCAGTGATATTCAAAGTTTTAACACCCTTTCCTCCTCTGTTAGTTACTCTGTAATCTTCCAAATCTGAACGTTTTCCATATCCGTTTTCAGAAACAACCAAAATCGTTTCAGTAGAGGCGACTTTTACACAAACCATACCAACCACTTCATCTTTTTCATGACCCAAAGTTACTCCTCTTACTCCTGTTGCATTTCTTCCCATAGGGCGAACCTTTGCTTCATTAAACCTTATGGCTCTTCCTGATCTTAAAGCCATTAAGATTTCAGAAGTTCCGTCCGTTAACCTAGCTTCGAGTAGTTGATCACCTTCACGAATTGTAACCGCATTGATACCATTCTGACGAACTCTTGAATAAGCTTCAAGTGATGTTTTCTTGATGGTACCATCTTTAGTACATAAAATTATGAAGTTGTTATTCAGATATTCGGCATCTGTTAAGTTTTTAACATTGATAAATGCTTTTACCTTATCATCCGGTGGAATGTTAATAATATTTTGAATTGCTCTTCCCTTCGAAGTTTTGTTTCCTTCCGGTATTTCATAGGTACGCAACCAGAAACAACGCCCTTTTTCAGTAAATAACAAGATGTAATTATGATTGGTGGCAACGAACATGTGTTCCACAAAATCCTCATCTCTTGTAACGGTGCCTTTAGCTCCGCGACCACCTCTTGATTGTACTCGATACTCAGTTAAAAGGGTTCTTTTAATATATCCCATGTGAGAAATTGTAACCACCACAGCCTCGTCAGCAATAATGTCTTCCATCGAGATTTCATCAGCTGCATAAACGATTTCAGTACGGCGTTCATCACCGTATTTGGATCGCATTTCCACCATTTCATCCTTTAAGATCTCCATCCTCAAACCCTCATTATTCAGCAAATCTTTGTAGTACTCAATCATCTTCATGAGCTCATCGTACTCGGCTCTTATCTTGTCTCTTTCCAATCCGGTAAGACGTTGCAATCTCATTTCAAGAATAGCCTTAGACTGAATTTCAGAGAGCTCAAAAGTCACCATCAGACCGGTTTTGGCCTCATCAGGAGTTAGCGATTTTCTGATTAAAGCAATCACCTCATCTAAATGATCCAGAGCAATTAACAAACCTTGCAGGATATGCGCCCTTTTTTCGGCTTCTGCCAGTTCAAATCTCGTTTTACGGATGAGCACCTCATGACGATGTTCCACATAGTAATGGATCAGATCTTTCAGGTTAAGCATCATAGGGCGACCCGCAACAAGTGCAATGTTATTTACACTAAAAGAAGACTGCAATC
>JBBQVM010000286.1:0-4311 GCA_038211525.1 Bacteroidia bacterium | reverse complement strand
TTCAAGGATAAGAACATTTATGGATACTTCCAAAGGCTTTAAGCTCCATTAATAATTAGTTGAACAAGTTCGCAAAATAAACTTCTAGGTAAAGTGTATTTGAATCCTGATACTAATAAAAGCCTGATATTCTCAGGCTTTTTATTTTCATTCCCATAACTTTTATTTGGCATCGCCATCATTTTTTAATATAAAATCTACCGCCTTCTGAGCCTGTCCTGCCGCAAACACCGCCATTCGTGGATTCTTTTTCAGTACTGAATACCAATTTTGAATATAAGCTACACTGTTTTCTTTTACAGTGTCGTGTATTCCAGCGATGGACTTAAGATAACAGGAACCAAATTCAGCTGTCAGCTCCTCTAGTGCGTATTGTGGTGAACCAAACCGTGTCTTTTCCACAATTTCTTTACGGTTAAGCCGGGTCTGGTGACCTGTTGAATGAACGATTTCGTGGAATAGTACCTCGTAGTAATTCTCACTGGAATTAAACTGATCCATAGTGGGCATGTTGATGTAATCACCTTCGGTATGGTAGTACGGATCTTTGTTCCGGAATACAATCAAAGGCAGCCCGGGCATTGATTCAATAATGAACTTACAATCCTCAATAGGGTGATTTGGTTTCAAAACCGGTGGAATTAGTGTTCCCTTGAGTCCGTCACATTGCTCCACGTTATAGACCTTATAGAAGCGCAGGAACGGTTTTTCTACCTTCTCCCCTCCTACTTTACTCTCAACTTCCACCCATTTGTAGAAGACTACGATGTAGGGTTTTTCTCCGGGTTTAACAGTTCCTCCTGCCTCTTTCAATTGCTGATAGGTTAGGAAGAAGTTTTTGGAATATCCAAGAGAAGTTAGCAGCCATACATTGAGTCCCCGGTAGGGCTTGCGAGTAATCAGATTTTTAGGAAGACCTGCATTGGTCCAAGTCTGTTGCCAGGGAATAATTCCTTTATCCAGTTGAGTCAGAATTTGATTCGTGACGATTTGATAAACGTCCTTGATCTTGGTGGATTGATTTTTTGTTTCCATGATTTTTAGTTTTTATTTGTTTGTTTAAAGAGCGTTATGAAAAATCAGATCTGTAGGTGGCAGTAATAAAAAATGAGAATCTATCTGCCTTAGATGGGAAAGTTGGCTGTAAGCACTTCGGTTTTTCTTTTCTTTTTAACTTCTTTCTGAGAGGAAATAGCTATGTGCATATTGATCTTTTTGGTATGCCATTTATGCCTTTTGGAATAGCTATTCAGGACACTACTTTGATACGAACTCAGAAGAAATTTTCCTTTGATCTTTGATATTACTTCGAGGAGGTTTTGGAAATCCTTTTCAGAGTATGCCTTGTAATGTCCTTTATGGGCATTAAAGTAAGGCGGGTCGCAGTAAAAGAAGGCTGAAGCTGTATCCCTTGATTTAATCACTTCTAACGCATCAGCACTTTCTATTTGGGTAGCTTCCATTCTTTGGGTGAGCTCTTCTGTAAAAGACCTTCTTTTTCCTACCAGTTGCTTTGCGGATTTATTCACGACCCGATCATATCCCCAGGAACCATTGAGTTTAGAGGCAAAGCTTTGATTGGACAAAACCCAGACGGCCCAGGCTCTTTGGATGGGTGTAAATAAATCAGAGTGGTGAAAAATTACAGTTGCGTGCTCGTGCTCTTTCCTGCTATGAAGCGTAGTCACAATTTCTTTTTGAAGTGACATGAAATTAGTTTTTAGTACTTTATAAAAGTTGATGAGTTCTCCATTGTTGTCGTTGATTACTTCGAGCTTTGAAGGTGCTTTGCAGAAATAAATCGCTCCTCCCCCAAAAAAGGGTTCGCAATACAAACTGTGTTTTGGAATTAAGGATAGAATAATCTTTGAAAGTTGCTGTTTGCCTCCGTAATAGGTTAAAGGAGGTTTCATTGGTCAAATTCTGAAGCTATTAATACTTCGTACAATTCGCTCCAAAAAACAAAAGGCATTTCGGTATCGTAGAACGGTCGCAAGGATTCATAAACACCTATCAGATATTTTTTTCGATACCGTTCTTGATCGTAATAGAGACAAATGTATTTCATTCCCATTCGTGAACTGAGAGCTTTTTTCTCTATCATCAATTGGTGAAATCCACCAGCTAGTTTAAGTTCATTTTGGAATTGATTTAGTTGTTCTTCGTTAAAAGGAAAAAGCTTTGGATTATTGATTTTTTTAGGTTTAGAAGGCATCGAATAGCAAAAATTAGTTTGTCATAAATTAAGTAGTGATAATGGTTCCCTAATAAATTTTGTAAGAGTTAATTTTATAGGTTTTGTTTTGTTATATGCATTTTTTGCGCAAGATTTTGCACATTTTTGCTGATGTACTCTGAAATTTCTGCATTGGTTTTGCCGCTTTTCAACGGGTTTGCGACAGTTTTCCCCATCTTATCCACAGGAATGTCACTTAAAGACGAAAGTTCGTAATAAAGCTTCATTTTGCCCTTCCGTTCTTTTGCTTCGTGTAAGTGAAATCCACTGTCATCCGTTACTCTAATCAATCCCATTTCCACAAGAGAAGCCAAGCCGGAAGAAATAGCCCGGCGAGATGATCCGGTTTTTCTTTCCAATTGACTGGTAGAAATCCAATCTCTACTTTTCCTGCCTCCTTTTTCTTTTTTATCCACCCAACCTAAAGTCTGTCGGATAATAATTAATAAAATCTTTAGTTCCGTTGCTTTTAGATCTTTTAAATATAAATCAAAAAGCACATTCGGGACCGGGGTGGTTTGAACAGTGTTCATGTTTATGGTTGAACACTGGTATCCCCATTTTGTGGTCCTTCATCCTTGTCAAAAACAAAAAATTCTGTTTGTGGTTGGTGGAAAAGTTTGATATACCGCTTTCCGCTATCCGCTTCTTTTAATATTCCCACCTTGTACCAGGTACTCTTTCGCTCTCCTTCCTTTTCGTAATCCTTTCTTGTGCAGATGTTATATAATTTCATGCTTATAATCTTTCTTACTTACTGATAAATTGGCGACTGCCATGTGCTGTACAATACACACAGCAATCTATGGAGTTGAGCTGCAAAAAGGCCCAACTGAGACTATCCCCGATTCGCATTATTCGTTCCGTCTTGATGTACATCAAGAGTCCCTTGCGGGTAATGCCAATACTTTCTTAAAGAATTAATGAATTCTCCACCTAACTCCACAGATTGCTATGTACCACGCATTCGTGATTTTGTAAAGAAAAATGCTGTAAAAACCCTTATTTTTCAACATATTTGACTTCTTCTAAGATATATTGTGCGACATTCAATCTGTTTTGATAAATGTCGCCCACTAGAAGAATTCAAATACTTGAACCTCATTACTTTTTAGATTATCACATCCCTCTTTCTTATGCAACTAAATAAAGTGTGGACAAAAAGAAATATTCTATTTAAATAAAATTTGTTTAACCCTGACAGATAAAGTATAAAGATCTATTTTCTCTCGCTCCACCAGAATTGCCAGTTCGTCTAAATGAATTGCAGGATTTATCTTTAGGTTGTTGATATGGCAATAAATTTCCAGCCATAAAAGTGCAATGCGTTTATTGCCATCAATTACCGGGTGATCTTTTATCAGATAGCAAAAATATGCACTCGCTTTGTCTTGGTAATGTGGGAAGCGAGCTTTCCCATAATAATCTGCATTCACTGTTTTTACAGTTGAATCAATATTCAATATTTGAGTATTTTGAATAGGAAAAAACACTTCCCTTTTTTCATAAAGGAAATTATATATTGTTACTAAGGTTATTGAGTGTGGGTGGAGTAATTTGTTTTTCCCCTCGATCATATTTTCTCAATGATTCGATTTCCCTGTGCCTCCGACGGTAAGCTGAGCTAATGACATTTGCATTTGTCTGGTTCATTTCAGTATTTAGTTTTGGAATTTTGAAGCCAAATATTTTCATATCTAAATTGTACTATAAAAGTTAACTCATTGCAACACACCAAGCTTCCCTATTAACCCAGACTTAAACATCATAAATTATTTTTAAATTATTTAGACAAAATATGTTGAAAACTTCTGAAAGGCTCGCTACGGTGGTGTTTCAGAATATTTTATACTTTTGTCACCAATATGGAAAACACCTATACACTTTATATTTTATCCTGCGGTACAGGAATGTACTATACAGGTATCACCACTGATTTAGAAAACCGGCTACTCAGCCATCAATTGAAAAGCAGCTGGAGTCGGTACAACGCAAAGCAGTGGACAAAAAAGCACCAACCTGTTGAACTTGCATTCAAATATGAGGGCATTGAATATAGACTTGTGGCATTGAGA
>JBBQVM010000285.1:0-4311 GCA_038211525.1 Bacteroidia bacterium | reverse complement strand
TTTGATTTTACTGCTCACCAATCATTCCAACACCTGAATAAAATGAAGTGGGATGTTTAAAAAAGACTCTATTCTCACCGGAATTATACTCGGAATCGTAGTAACAGTTGGCGGTTATTTCACCCTCTTTTATTTGAATATCTGGATATCAAAATATTTCTTTAGCAAACCACCTGTATTCGATAAAGCTACAGTGGAAGTGCTCTCAATTTTTCTGAATGTTTTTCCATTTCGCTATTTTATGCTGAAAACGGATAAGGAAATGATTGGCAGAGGAATTTTGTTAGTTACATTCGTTGTAGGTCTCGCTTATTTCTTTTATTATTTAAAATAAATTACGCGTTTGAAATATTATATAATTGCAGGTGAAGCATCCGGTGATTTACACGCATCGAACCTTATTAAAGAATTGAAATTAGCGGACAGTTCTTTCGAATGCAGAGCCTGGGGTGGCGATTTGATGGCCGCCCAAGGTGTTCAACTCGTGAAACATTATCGCGAACTTGCATTCATGGGTTTTGTGGAGGTAATAGCTAACTTGAGAACAATTTTAAAAAATATTGATTTCTGCAAAAAAGATATTCTTGCCTACCAACCCGATGCACTAATTCTTGTAGATTATCCCGGGTTTAATTTGCGAATTGCACAATTCGCACATCAAGCCCACTTTAAAGTTTACTATTATATTTCACCACAAATCTGGGCTTGGAAGCAGTCACGTGTGGAACAAATTAAAAAATATGTAGACCGAACCTTAGTGATTTTGCCTTTTGAAAAAGATTTCTACAAAAAATTTAATTATAACGCCGATTTTGTTGGGCATCCTTTGCTAGACGCAATTAGTAATCGCAACGCACAACTATCGGAAGCCAGATTTAATTCGTTTTCTCCTCAAGGACATCCTATCATAGCTCTTCTACCTGGAAGTAGGAAACAGGAAATAACCACTATGCTTCCGTTGATGTTAAGTGTTAAAAAAGATTTTCCGGGCTATCAGTTTATTGTAGCCGCCGCTCCATCACTCGATGATTCTTTTTATAATTCGGTGATTAACGATTCCACTGTAAAAGTAGTATATGGTGAAACGTACAATTTATTAGAATGCACCACAGCTGCATTGGTTACCTCCGGCACTGCCACATTGGAAACAGCATTATTTAATGTACCTGAAGTGGTTTGTTATAAAGGGAATCTTATTTCCTACCACATTGCCAAGCGACTCATCAAAGTGAAGTACATCTCTTTGGTGAATTTAATTATGGATAGGGTAGTAGTAAAAGAATTAATCCAGGATGAATTGAATACTCGAAATATTTCGACTGAATTAAAAAAAATTATTTTAGATTCGGCTTCAAGAAATAAAATGCTTCACGATTTTAAACTCCTTAAAGAAGCTCTTGGCGGATCTGGCGCATCTAAGAGATCCGCTGAAATTATAGCGAGCGACTTGAGTAAAAACTGAGTTCTTTTTTAATGAAGAATTCTGATTTTTTTGAATTCTCCCGATACTGTAAATGAAATACTTTTTGATTTTTGTCGGGCAGGCAATTTGGTCATCTTATCATCTATCTCATAACCTTTGGGAATAAAGGGTAAACCGTGTATTTCAATAGTGTATTTTTTATAAGGGGGAACGAAATCACCTGCGGCATCACAAATAATTCTCATTTGTCGGCGGTTTCCAAAAACAGTAAACTTTTTAGTTAAAAACGCACCTTTTTTATAACCATAACCCTCATTGTCATCGGCATATAAAAAACTTGAATGCCTACTAACGGAGTAATAAATATGAAGGGTAATATCTTTTATTTCTTCCTTGGTATGTTGAATAACGGGGAAGTGAGGAAGTACAGCTCCGGCTTTAACAAAAAACGGAAACTGATCAAGGTTTGCTTCAACAGTTATCTCATGTCCACCCTTCACCAGTTTACCCGTCCAGTAGTTATACCAGTGCCCTGCGGGTAAATACATTTTTCTTGAAAAGGTAGCTGCCTCTTTAATCGGACATATTAACAATTGATCGCCAAATCCAAACTCATCCATTCTCAGATAAGATTCTTTTTCATGCTGAGCAATGAAAGAAAGAGGCCTGATCATAGGCGTTCCATTGGTTACATATTGGTAAAAGGTAGTATAAATATATGGAAGTAACCGATACCTTAATTCAATAGCTTGCTTAATGAGTGGTTCAAATGAGGGACCGAAGGCCCATGGTTCCTTGTTGCCATGGTCGTTCGAAGAATGACCTCTGAAGAACGGGTGAAAAATGGCCATTTGAATATATCGCACAAATAATTCGCCATCAGGAACACCAATGAAGCCACCTATATCTGTTCCACAAAATGAAATTCCTGATACACTCAATCGTTGACATTGCACGTTAGCGATCCACAAATGTTCCCACGATGAAACGTTGTCTCCTGTCCACACTGCTGAAAATCGTTGTACACCTGCAAACCCTGAACGTGTTAAAACAAAAGGTCTTTTCTCCGGATTGTATTTTTTAAGCCCTTCATAAGTTGCACGAGCCATTTGCATACCATAAACATTATGAGCACGTCTGTGACTTACATCTAAACCATCGTAATTATGGCGAACATCATCAGGGAAGGTCCCAATTTCAAAAACCGCAGGTTCATTCATATCATTCCAAACACCGCTAACACCTTGATCTTTGAAAGGAGCAGTTAAATCAGACCACCATTCACGTACTTTAGGATTAGTAAAGTCGGGGAAATTACATTCACCGGGCCAGACTTTACCTCTCATCAAATCACCATCCTGTCGTTTACAAAAGAAACCTCTTTCCAATCCATCTTTGTAAACTTTATACTCCGGATCAATCTTAATTCCCGGATCAATAATAATTACTGTTTCAAATCCTGCCTTTTCCCGAAGTTCATTTATCATTCTTTTGGGGTCAGGAAATCGTTCCTGGTCCCAGGTGAAACATCGGAATCCATCCATATAATCAATATCAAGATGAATAACATCACAAGGAATTTTCCTGTTTCTAAATTCGTAGGCTATTTCCCAAACTTTACTTTCAGGAAAATAACTCCATTTACTTTGATGGTATCCTAGTGACCAAATTGGAGGCAATTCAGGCCTTCCGGTAAGCAAGGTATAGCGCTCGGCCACCTTCATCAATTCAGGTCCCGCAATAAAATAGTAACTCATTTCACCACCTTCAGCCCAAAAGCTGGCAACATTGGGGTTCTCATGCCCAAAATCAAAAAATGTCTGAAAAGAGTTATCAAAAAACATCCCATATCCCATACCGTCATGAAGCCCATAATAAAACGGAATATTTCTATACAATGGATCCTGTTCCTTGGCAAAACCATAGGTATCGGTACCCCAGTTTAAAAATCTTTTACCTCTTAGATTAAGATCAGTAGCCTTATCGCCCAAACCATAAAAACATTCGTTTGGCTGAATCTCTTTACTGCAGTAAACATAGTTACCTCCGTATCCCTGATTAGGTTCCCAATGATATCCACTCTCGTCTTCGCAAATTAAATCACCGGAGAGATTTTCAATGCGTATTTTAAGGTTAATTTTATTGACAATAATTTTGACTTCTCGGGTTGCGATAGTATAAAATCCTTCACTATCGCTGTAATCGGCATTGTGACCGGCACCTTCAAAATTAGGATCAATCGCATAAGAAAAATCTTTTGCAAAATATTCAGAATTAAACCTGAAACGAATGATCGAATCAGTTAAAACTTTGACTTCTAGTTTGGTCTTATCAGCATCAAAAAAGAACTTGTCACCCTCCTTATAAAATTTCCTGATGATTCCCGGAAAATCCTTTCCCTGTACTACTACTGTTGACACTTCCATATTTCCTTGTTGAATGCAGTTTTACTTCAATTTTAATAAATAGTTTTAACAGTTTCTTGGAATATTTTGCAATTAACAAGTACCTTTAGCACAATTGTAAACGCAATCTTTGTATTGCACGCAAAGATGCAGGTTTTATAATTAAATGAAAAATATCTGAAATTACTCTTATTCAGACTTTTATGAAAAAGAAGGAACCAAAAATACTAATGTTGGGATGGGAATTCCCCCCAATTATCAATGGCGGATTAGGTGTGGCGTGTCATGATTTATGCATTGCATTATCTAAACATGCGCGTGTAACCATGGTAATTCCAAAGACTTACCCTGATTTTTCCATTGAGAATCTGGAATTAATTGGACTTAACACCATTGATGCAAAAACGCTTCGGAATATTTCCTACAAAAACGATTATAAAAAATTGGAAGAGGTTCATTATGTTCCTTCAAGACTAAATCCTT
>JBBQVM010000284.1:0-4330 GCA_038211525.1 Bacteroidia bacterium | reverse complement strand
GGAAACCGCTAATTTAACATTGGCAGCATTTTTACCTACCAGAGGTACTTCTTGAAAATAAGATCCCTTATTACAGGGTAAAATTCCCATTGCTGCAAATTGCCCGGATACATAGTCAGCCGCTTTTTTCATTCCCGGCTTTGATGTTTCTCGCCCCTCCAGCGAGTCAGAAGCAAGCACAGACAAATGACTTCGGATGATTTCAGGTTGGATGTACATGCTGTATTTAATAGCAGTAGAATCTTGACCATGTAAATTACAAACTATAAAAAAAAACAGTAATAAAAAAGATATCTTTTTCATTTTAATAAGTATAAATTTAAAGTAGTATTTTTATAACTTTTACAAATCTATTTTCTCCACTCTTCGTTCATGTCTTCCACCTTCAAAGGAAGTATTCATAAATGTTTCAACAATTTTAGCAGCGGTTTCATGTGAAACAAATCTAGCAGGTATGCACAGAACGTTAGCATTGTTATGTTGTCGTGCAAGTGCAGCAATTTCAGGAGTCCAACATAACGCTGCGCGCACATGAGCATGTTTATTTGCAGTGATACAAACACCATTTCCACTTCCGCAAATTACAATTCCTGAATCTACCTCACCTGCTGCCACTTTCATGGCAACCTGATGTGCAAAGTCGGGGTAATCCACAGAATCGATCGAATGTGTTCCTACATCCATCATGGCAAATCCCGGCGACGACTGTTTAATAAAATCCTTAATGTATTCCTTACATTCATAACCGGCATGATCCGATCCAATCACAATACTATTTGAAGCCATATTTTGAGGTTTAAACTATAATCCATTGACAGGAAAGACTTAATGAGGTAATTTTTGAGTAAATTTACTTAATTAACACCAATAGTGGTGTTATTAACAACTACCTTTGTATTAAATGATAAAATACTGCTGTTTAATTTATTATGAGGAGAGGTTATTAACACGATTTTAGTGCATAAATAAATATGATGGCGATAACTATTCGAATCTTTTCCTTGCTTATTCAAATGGCATCCTGCCATAACATAATAATTGTCTAATGATGGTTCAAAACTCTAAAAGTAGTGGTAATCTTCTCAACAAGGTAATTGACAAAGCTGCTCCGTTTTATTCAAAATTCCATTAACAAAATATGGTTATCAACTGTTGTTAATAAGTATCAAATAAATCTAATTATCAATTAATTGATCTGCTAATAACCTTGTATAACTTGTTCATAAACAGTAAGGGATTGTAAGTCCTAGTAAAGCTTGCTAATATTATACACATTATGAACAGGCTATTATTAACATTTAATTTTAATTTAAAAATAAAATATATATTATTATGGTTGAAGGTCTGATTTCTGAGGAAGTAATTAAATCCGGATATTTGCATCGTGACATTGATCCAACGCTGGACCTGTTTGCCGAAATCGAAAAATTAAAAAAAGAAAAAAATGCTATCGTTCTTGCCCACTACTACCAGGATGCCGACATTCAAGACATTGCCGACTACCGTGGTGACAGTTTGGGACTAGCGCAACAGGCGGAGAAAACCAAAGCCGATGTAATTGTTTTTGCAGGAGTTCATTTTATGGCTGAAACTGCTAAGTTATTGAATCCCAATAAAAAAGTGTTATTACCTGATCTACGTGCCGGTTGTTCCCTTGCCGATTCCTGTCCTCCGGATGCATTCAAGGCCTTCACTGAACAGCATCCCGACCATGTGGTGATCTCTTATATTAATTGCACTGCCGACATTAAAGCTCTTTCAGATATTATTTGCACCTCTTCCAATGCAATTAAAATTGTAGAATCAGTTCCTGCAGACAAGAAAATTATTTTTGCTCCTGATAAAAATTTAGGAGCTTACATTGCAAAAAAAACCGGCCGTGATATGGTGCTGTGGAATGGTGCATGTATGGTGCATGAAATTTTTTCATTGGAGAAAATAACGAAGTTAAAAAAACAACATCCCTCTGCAAAAGTAATTGCACATCCGGAGTGTGAAGAACATGTACTGCAACATGCTGATTTTATTGGTAGCACCACAGCGCTTTTGAATTATACGATCCAAAATAATGCTGATTCATTTATTGTAGTTACTGAATCGGGAATCATTCATCAGATGCAGTTAGCTTCACCGGGCAAAACTTTTATCCCTGCTCCACCTGAAAATACATGTGCATGTAACGATTGTCCACACATGAAATTAAATACTCTTGAAAAATTATATCTCTGTATGAAATATGAAGTTCCGGAGGTATTAATACCGGAAGCACTTGCAAAAAGAGCTTTATTACCATTGAAAAGAATGCTTGAAATATCTGCCAGAAACGGTTTATGAAAAAAATAAAATTATTCTTTACAGCATTTTTGCTCCTTAGTAGTGTTGCATCATTTTCACAAAAACCCGATGATGTTAATCCTAATGGATTTAATAAATTTTATTATGCTAATGGTAAACTTAGCAGCGAAGGAAATCTGGTAAACGGTAAACCCGATGGCTACTGGAAATCTTATTTTGAATCGGGAATTATTAAGTCTGAAGGAAACCGAGTAAATGGAAAATTGGATGGCATTTGGAAATTTTATAATGAGGATGGAAAAGTGGCTGCTGAATACAATTATTCTGATGGAGTAAAGAATGGCAGTCAGAAAGAATATTATGCAAACGGAATTTTACAATCTGATGAACCGGTTGTAAATGGTATTAAAGAGGGCCTTGCAAAATACTATTCCGATGCAGGTATATTTAATAAAGAGGTGAATTTTGATAAGGGTGTTGAAAATGGAAAAGGGCGTGCTTTCGCGGATGATGGACGCGTGATATCATTGCTGATTTATAAAAATGGTTACCTTGTTAAAGATGAAAAAATAAATAGATCCGATAAATTTAATTTTAAGCAAGGTGTTTGGAAAGAATTTTATCCTGATCAGAAAACAAAGACAGAGGCTAATTATAAAGATGATAAACTCGAAGGTCCGTTTAAATATTATTCAGCGGATGGAACCATTAAAAAAATGGAGGTTTATAAAAATGGCGAACTCGTTGTTGATAAACTTCAAAGTGTTAAACTCGAAATCCAACGCGACTATCACAATAACGGAAGACCAAAATCTTCGGTAAATATTATTGATGGTAAAAAACAAGGCGTTTACCGTGAGTATGATCGTGAAGGAAAAATTACCTCCTCTAAAATGTTCCGTAATGATGAGGTGGTTGCTCAAGGTTTGGTGGATGAAAGTATGCTGTATCAAGGACCATGGAAATTTATGTATTCCAATGGAAATACTAAATCGGAAGGTGAATTTAAGGATGGAAAGAGAATAGGATTGTGGAAGTTTTATTATGAGAATGGAAAATTGGAACAAACAGGGAACTATGCCGATAATAAACCTGATGGCGAATGGAAATGGTATTTTCCTTCCGGGAAATTACTGAGAGAAGAATCGTACAAAAAGGGAAAAGAGGAGGGTTACATGAAAGAATACAGCGACACTTCAACCATTGTTGCTGAAGGAAATTATGTAGAAGGAAGAAGAGACGGTCCCTGGAAATTTTTTAGTGATGCCTATACTTCACAAGGCGAATATATCGATGGACAACTTACCGGAAAATGGAAAGGATATTTTTCAAATGGAAAACTTGCTTTTGAAGGCTCCTATTTTGATGGCAATGAAAATGGCGAACACCGTTATTATTATGATAACGGAAAAACCAGAGAAATTCGCAATTACAAAAGTGGATTGCCCGATGGTGAATGGAAGTCTTATGACGTTACCGGTGAACTTATTTTAACTACTACCTATATTGGGGGTGAAGAAGTAAAATTCGATGGATCCAGCATTTCCGGAGGGAAATAGGTTGGGTCGTTTGGTGGTTTTATCAGAAAATTAGTATCAGGAAATCTTCAGTTGTTTACGACACATCACGTCTGCACCGCAAAATTATTTTTGCGTAAAGACGCTAGCATAGCGTCTCTAAAATGAACCAAATCGGCGAAAATAAACCCCTCCAGCCCAGATCAGAAAATTAGTATCAGGAAATCTTCAGTTGTTTACAACACATCGCGTCTGCACATTAATTTATTTTTCGTTCCGAGACGCTAGCATAGCGTCTCTACAGCAATTGTAGTTGAACCCAATTAATATCGAAATATAAATGTGCTGTGAAGACGCTATGCTAGCGTCTCTAAAATGAACCAAATCGGCGAAAATAAAACCCAACAGCCCAGATCAGAAAATTAGTATCAGGTAATCATCAATAGTTTACAACACATCACGTCTGCACATTAATTTATTTTTCGTTCCGAGACGCTAGCATAGCGTCTCTACAGCAA
>JBBQVM010000283.1:0-4332 GCA_038211525.1 Bacteroidia bacterium | reverse complement strand
GTTAATTGGTTACTGAACAATGGATACTGGACAATGGATACTGATCCTGCCACCACTGACGCTCTGGCAGGCACTAAAATAATGGTAACTGGATACTGGTAACTGGTAACTGGTAACTGGTCCTGCCACCACTGACGCTCTGGCAGGCAGGCAGTAAAATACTGGTCACTGGTTACTGGTAACTGGTAACTGGTCACTGGTTACTGGTTACTGGTTACTGGTCACTAATCACTGGTTACTAATCACTGGTTACTGGTAACTGGTTACTGGTAACTGGTTACTGGTAACTGGTCACTGGTCACTGGTTACTGGTTACTAAAATATTTGTTACTAAAAGAAATTATAATCATACAAAAAAATTAATATGTTAACTATAAATAATTTAAAAGCCCGTATCGAGGAAAAGCAAATTTTGAATGGGTTAAGTCTGAATGTTAATCCGGGAGAGGTGCATGCGATTATGGGGCCGAATGGGTCCGGGAAAAGTACGCTTGCTTCTGTTCTTGCCGGTCGCGAAGATTATGAGGTTACAGGCGGTACCGTGACTTTTCAAGGCAACAATTTGCTGGATATGTCGCCTGAGGATCGTGCCAGAGCAGGTATATTTCTTGCCTTCCAGTATCCTGTTGAAATACCCGGTGTGAGCAATGCGAATTTCCTTAAAACTGCAGTTAATGAAGTCCGGAAATCAAAAGGTTTAGCGCCGTTAGATTCAAAGGACTTTCTAATAATGATGAAAGAAAAGATGAAGCTGGTGGAGATGGACAAACAGATGACTTCTCGTTCGGTTAACGAGGGTTTTAGTGGTGGTGAAAAAAAGCGAAATGAAATTTTTCAAATGGCGATGCTAGAACCTCAACTTGCTGTAATGGATGAAACCGACTCCGGACTTGATATTGATGCGCTACGTATTGTTTCGAATGGTGTTAACGCTTTGCGCGATGGCAAACGTTCTTTCATTGTGATAACGCATTACCAACGCTTACTCGATTATATCGTTCCTGATTTTGTACACGTACTTTACAAAGGAAGAATTGTAAAATCGGGAACGAAAGAACTAGCCTACGAATTAGAAGAAAAAGGATACGATTGGATTAAGGAAGAAATTAGTGGAGAACTGAGTTAGTAGGATCAGGTTGAAAAATTAGTAAACAGAAAATTAATTTTTAGAAGTATTAAATTAGCTTAAAATTTGGACATGAATACTGATTTAAAGAGTGAAGTTGTAAAAGATTTTGGTTTAGTGGAAGCGCAAGCGAATGCTTTTAATGGGATCGATCGCCAAGCAGCTATTGAGACTTTTGGGAGATTGGATTTTCCAAATACTAAGAATGAGGAATGGAAATATACCAACTTAAATAAAATTACTCAGGTTAACCCGGATTTTAAATTACGGGTAAATGAAAATCGCGTTTCCAATGAGTTTGTTGCCGGCTTATTAAGTTCAGGTGTCGGTGGACTTGTTTTGGTTTTTGAGAATGGTGTTTTCAGAAAAGATTTGTCATCAGCGATACCTCAATCAGATGATTTTACCATTAGTAATCTGGCAAGTATTGGTGAAAATGAAATTATAAAAAAATATTTGGGCAAAGTTGCTTTTGCAGGAAATGAACCATTCGTTGCCTTGAACAGTGCCTTTGTTCATGATGGTATTTTTGTTCATGTGAAAGAGCACAAAAAAGTTTCGATCCCTGTTCACATACTCTATATCAACTCCTCCTTTGATCCGCAAAGTACCAGTACGGTAAGAAATTTAATTGTAGCGGAAAAAGGTTCGGAAATAAATATTACAGAAAGCTATCACTCATTAAGCGACGAGTGTTGCGGATTTACTAATAGTGTATCTGAAATAATTGTTAATGAAAATGCACATGTGGAGTTAGTAAAGGCACAGTTGGAATCGAAACATGCGAGTCAGGTAAACTTCACTCAGGTAATTCAGCAACGTGATAGCACTTTTGATACCGTTACCGTTACGTTAGGTGGAAACCTGGTTAGAAACAACTTGCACATTACCTTAAATGATGTGAACTGCACTTCGCATCTTTTCGGATTATATATTCCTGATGGCGATCAACTGGTCGATAACCATACTTTGGTGGATCATGCAATGCCCAACTGTTTCAGCAATGAACTTTATAAGGGAATTATTGGAGGCAAAGCTACTGGAGTTTTTAATGGTAAAGTTTTAGTTAGAAAAGATGCACAAAAAACGAATGCGTATCAATCTAATAAAAATATATTGCTTACCGATGATGCCCAAATATATACCAAGCCTCAATTAGAAATTTTTGCTGATGATGTAAAGTGTACGCACGGTGCAACTACCGGGCAATTGGATGAGGATGCTTTATTTTATCTTAGAGCAAGAGGTATTGGTGAAGCAAATGCCAGAGCACTTTTAAATATTGCTTTTGCCGGTGATGTACTGAATAATATTAAAAATGAAATCCTGAGAGAGCATCTTTTACTTCTCGCAACAGCGAAGCTTCAAACAAATGAGTAATTCTATTCCAATAGCTAAAAACATTACATCATCATTTGATATTAAAAAAATCAGGAGCGATTTCCCCATTCTTGATGAGAAGGTTTATGGAAAAAATCTGGCCTATTTCGATAATGCAGCTACTTCTCAAAAACCATTGTCGGTAATTAATTCGTTGACTGATTACTACACCCATTACAACGCCAACATTCACAGAGGAGTTCATTTTTTAAGTCAGCGTGCTTCACAGGCTTTTGATGATGTTAGAGTTAAGGTTGCTCAATTTATTAATGCTCCATCCGAGAGAGAGATTATTTTCACCAGAGGAACAACAGAATCCATTAATTTGGTTGCAGCCACCTTTGGCAGGAAGTTTATTCAAGAGGGTGACGAAATTATTATTAGTGCTATGGAACATCATAGCAATATTGTTCCGTGGCAAATTCTTTGCGAAGAAAAAGGAGCAGTTTTAAAAGTGATCCCAATGAATAATGAGGGGACATTGTTGATGGAAGATTTTGATAAGCTGATCTCTCCAAAAACAAAATTTATTTCGGTGGTGCATACTTCGAATTCGTTAGGTACTATTAATCCTATTAAAGAAATTATCCGTAAAGCACACCAACATAACATACCGGTATTAATTGATGGAGCACAAGCAGTAGCACATACTTTAATTGATGTTCAGGATCTTGATTGCGACTTCTTTGCCTTTTCAGCACACAAAATGTTTGGCCCTACCGGCATTGGTTGCCTATATGGCAAAGCGGAACTGCTCGAAAAAATGCCTCCATACCAAGGCGGTGGCGAAATGATTCAATCCGTGAGTTTCGAAAAAACTACCTACAATGAAATTCCATTTAAATTTGAAGCAGGCACTCCGAATATTGCTGATGTAATTGGATTAGGAGCAGCAATTGATTATTTGAATGAGATGGATCGTACAAGTGCAGAAAAATACGAACAGGAATTGCTGGTATATGCATCTGATAAACTAACGGAGATAGCACATGTTAAATTAATTGGTACAGCAACACACAAAGCCAGTGTGGTCTCTTTTATTATTGATGGAGTGAATGCATTGGATGTCGGCATGTACCTCGACACGCTTGGCATTGCAGTAAGAACAGGTCACCATTGCACCGAGCCGGTTATGACACGACTGGGAATTCCCGGAACAATCAGAGCTTCTTTTATGTTTTACAATACGTTTGAAGAGATCGACCGTTTGGTGGAGGGGGTTCGAAAGGCTATAGCTTTATTGAAATTGAAATAGTAGTAATTTTTTTATCATTTTGGTCAAGCCGGAAATTTTTTGATGAGCGGGGGGTTGAAAGTGTATTCAAAATAATTAATAATGTAATTTAAGAAAAAGGTGAAGTTTTCTCCACTTATTCTTTATCCGAACAGGACGATATAAACCGATGTTTTAAACCTGTTCAGACTACATTCAGGCTACTTTTTTCGGGATTTAGACTACTTTTTTTAGGGTTAGTCTGAATTGATTCATTTTATCAATACAATTTTATTTCCAACTCTTGCATGTTTCGAGGATATATTCACATTGTAAATTCCAACTCCTAAAATCGACAAATCCAACAGTTGCAGCGTGCTCCACGGTGGTAACGTCATGGAATATACGTTTCGGCCGGTAATATCAACCACCTCTAATTTTCCTCTTTTGTTTTGCAGAAGTTTATAAGTTGCCGTAAAATAATCTGAATCAGGATCTGGAAAAATACTTTAAACTGTTAATGAATTTTCGAAATTAAAAATACCGGTGAAAGTATCACACCCCGAACCTACCTCACCTCTGAACCATAAAACTCTCTGAATGTTGATTATTT
>JBBQVM010000282.1:0-4362 GCA_038211525.1 Bacteroidia bacterium | reverse complement strand
CTTCATAAAATTTGAAATAGGTAACATCAATCTATTAAATAGGCACAATCCGGTCCTTCGGCAATAAAACAAGGAAATTTAATCTTTTAACCACTCAAATTTGTTCCGACAAACGAAACAGTATAGCTTAGTATGTAATTTTGCCGTCGATTTGAAAAAAGAGCCCGTAATAGAAGTCGTTGATTTATATAAATCTTACAAGGGATTTGATGCCGTTAATGGTATTAACTTCACTGTTTATAAAGGCGATGTTTTTGGATTTCTGGGTCCCAACGGAGCGGGCAAGAGCACTACCATAAGAATGTTGATGTCGTTGATAAGGCCCACTTCAGGGGATATCAGGATTTTTGGAAAATCACTTTTCACCAATCGTGAATTTATTTTATCAAAAATTGGTGCCATCGTAGAGAAACCTGATTTGTATGATTACCTAAGCTTGTACGATAACATCAGGTTGTTGAGTAGGGTTTCCGGTAAGGTTGCAGGTAAGGGTAAAATATTGGAATTACTGGAACTGGTTGGTTTGAAAGATAGAGCAAACAGCAAAATAAAAACCTTTTCTCATGGCATGAAACAGCGCGCAGGAATTGCACAGGCGCTCATTCACGATCCGGAATTAATTATTTTGGATGAGCCCACTACCGGGCTTGATCCTCAGGGAATAATAGAAATACGTGAATTGATCATCCGACTGAGTCGTGATTTTAAAAAAACCGTTTTATTGAGTTCACATATTCTTAACGAAGTGGAACTGGTAGCGAATAGAATGGTGATTATTAATAAAGGAAAAGTTGCCGTAGAAGGCGAAGTGCAAGTGCTACTTAATACCGATGAAATGAAAGTAACACTGGAAGTATCGGAGGTAGAAAAAGCGCTGCTGCTAATTAAATCGAGTGAGTTCCGAGATAATTTGAGGGAGGTGGCAGGTACTAAAATAATTTTCAGAATGAAGAAAAATTTTATACCTGAATTAAATCGTTTGATGACTGAAAACAATATTGATGTTCGTTCAATAATTCCTATGCGTTCACTCGAAGAATATTTTTTAACCTTAACCTAAAATGCTAAGTTTAATAAGAATAGAGCTGTATAAAATTTTCAGTAAAACCAGAACCTACATTGGTTTTATTGCACTCTTAATTTTGGTTCCCCTTATTCAGGTGGCATTGTATATTGATGGTGAAACGTACATTGAATTTAGTTTGCAGAATCTGAAAGAGGCTTTCGATTTTCAAGGTAATTTATTGAATGGTTATCTGGCAAGCTACATTATTTTAGCAACACTTTATGTTCACATTCCGTTTCTAATAACTTTGGTTACAGGTGATCTTCTTGCAGGCGAAGCGGCATCAGGAACCTTCAGAATTATTTTAACCCGAAGAGTAAGTAGAACACGATTAGTTGTTGCAAAATTTATTTCAGGCTTGCTTTATACCGCTGCATTAATTTTTTGCATGGCACTCATCAGCATTTTGCTCGGCATTGCAATAATGGGAACAGGTGATTTGATTGTGATAAAAAATACGGTTTATATTTTTTCGGAAAATGATGTGCTATGGCGATTAGTTGCTGCATTTGGATTTGGTCTGGTGGCGATGTGGTGCGTTGCTGCCATGTCGTTTATGTTTTCGTCGTTTACTGATAATTCCATTGGACCAATAATTTTAACCATGACAGTAATTATTTCTTTTATCGTAATTTCAGCAATCGATTTAAGTATATTCCGGTATGTGAAACCGTTCTTATTTACCAACTATATGGGTTCCTGGAAACTGTTTTTTGAAACCCCTGTTGATTACACCAAAATATTAATTTCAAGCGGGGTTTTGGTAGGACATATTTTAGCTTTCTTCGGCATTTCACTTTATCACTTTAACAGAAAGGATATCTTAACATGATTCGGAAATTGATTCTTTTTCATATATGCGTAATAAGTTGCCTTTTGACGATTACAAAAGTAGCTGCACAGGAAAAAAATGCCCAACAAATATTAGATGGAGTAAGCAACAAGTTTGCTGCAATAAAAGAATATGAGGCACGGGTAACCATAAAAGTTGATGTCGATTTTATTAAGATTCCAATAAAAAAAGGTGAAATCTGGTTCATGCAACCTGATAAAATAAAAGTTAAGACTCCGGGTTTTGCGTTGCTTCCAAAAAGAGGAATGAATTTTACCCCCAATGAAGTGTTCAAGGGAGACTATACTGCAATTTACATTAGGGAGGAAAAACTGGATGAGGTAATTACTCAGGTAATTAAAATACTTCCATCTAGCGATAACGACAACGTAATTCTTTCGACCGTTTGGGTGGATATGAATCGGAATGTAATCAGGAAACTGGAAACCACTACCAAAAATGAGGGAACCATTTCGATGAATTTTAAATTCAATACTGTTATTCAAAAGTATGATTTACCCGAAAAAATTGTGTTTAATTTCGATTTGCGAAAAAATGAGTTGCCTTTGGGTTTAACCGGTGATTTTGAAAATAGTCAGCCGAAAGAAAAAACAAGTAAAAATTCTAAAGGCACTGTAACCGTTAATTATCTTGAATATTTTGTTAATCAAGGGAAAGCGATTCAAGCTTTTAAGTAAATAAGCTAGAAATAGTTGCTTATTCAGGGTTTCTGGTGTAGTTCAAAAAAAAATGTTTTATTTTTTGGCTATTTGATCTAAACTACCTACTTTTCAACACTAAAAAATAAGACCCCATGAAAAAGATCTTTACTTCATTGTTATTAATTACCTGCTTCAGCGGCTTGTTGAATGCTCAGGATATGCTGGGATTTAGAAATTCTAACTATTCAGGAATACAAAGTCTGGGCATGAATCCTGCCTTGATTCATAATTCACGCTTCAGTACTGATGTTAATATTATTGGAATAGGTGCTACGGTTGAGAACAATTTCATTTATCTGCCAAAAAAAGAATTAAAATTTTTTGGCATTAAAAATATGATCAATAAGTTTAACGACAAAGATTACCTCGATCACTTTGAATTTAATACGGCAGAAGATACTTATAATGCCTCAGCAGCAATAAATGTGATGGGTCCGGGAGTGATGTTTAACATTAAAAACAAACACACCTTTGCAATAACTTCACAATGGAGATCAGCCATTTCAGCCAGTGATATTCAGGGTCATATTGGTAAGTATGCCGTTGAAGGTTTAGGTTATGATCCACTTCATGCTATTGACTTTAATGCCATTGGATTTCAAATGAATATTTTGAGCTGGCTGGAGTATGGATTATCTTATGCAACCACTATTACTGAAAATGAAAAAGGATCACTATCAGGTGGTGTTACTCTAAAATTGTTGAATGGTGTGGCAGGAGCTTATGCTGAAAATGCAGACATCCGCTACAACGTGGTAAACGATTCTGATATGGTTTTCTTGCCTGGTTCATCTATTGATTATGGACGTACGGATTACAATTCCTTTGATAACCTCTCCGGTTATGGCGACATCGTAAATGGAACCGGTTTTGGATTTGATCTTGGGCTCACCTATGATTTCCTGAAAGATGCCGTTGATTGGCAGTATGAGATGGATGGAAAAAAAGAGACTGATCCAACTGTTAACAGATATAAGTTAAGATTGGGTGCCTCTTTACTCGATTTTGGAAAAATTAATTTCAAAGATAATGCAGGAACTTATCATTTGGAAACAGATAATGTTGCCATTTATCATGATTATCTAAATGATAAATTTGATAACAATATTGATTTTGATAAATCGATGAGTGGAATTTTTTATAATGGTGATTCACTTGCTTCCTTCCGTACAGATAATTTTAAAATGAATCTACCCGGCGCATTAAGTTTCCAGGCCGACTGGAACGCTTATAAAAAGTTTTATGTGAACGCTACCTACATTTACGGACTTGAAAATAAAAAACCGGGGGTTGATCGTCCGAGCGTTTTGGCTTTAACTCCACGTTACGAAACTACCTGGTTTGATGTGAGTGTTCCGATATCCTATTATAATTACACCGGTAAAATTAGTCGCGTTGGTTTAGCTTTTCGTTTTGCCAGTTTCTTTATTGGTAGCGATCGTGTTGGAACATTGTTCGGTTTGGGTGATATGAATGGAATGGATGTGTATGCCGGACTTAAATTTTCAATTAATAAGGAACGTATTCATGATTATGATGGAGATCGCGTTTCTGACAAAATGGATAAATGTCGTGAAATTGCCGGTTTGCTGAAGTTTGAAGGTTGTCCCGATCGTGATGGGGACGATGTTCCTGATGCCATTGATCAGTGCCCTGATATCAAAGGATTAGTTGCTTTGGCAGGATGTCCGGATGCTGATAATGATGGCATTGTTGACTCTAAAGATGAATGTCCTACCACA
>JBBQVM010000281.1:0-4366 GCA_038211525.1 Bacteroidia bacterium | reverse complement strand
ATTATAGGTATCCTTGCAATAGGAATCGCCCCTTTCTGGTTAAATGATCTCGTATCGCCGGGAACAGGGTTTGTGATGGATAGAATAATGTAGCAAATGGCTTGAATAGAAAGTTGGCATTTTCGATATTCAAAAATCAAGATTTGATAATTGAAATAGCCAATTACGGCATGCAAAGGATAACTGATAATTGGCAACTATTTAGAAAGAATAATATTAATAAAAAATATCAACATAATGTTAAGTGATTTTTTGGTATTAATGAAAAGTGAATTGTTGCTCACGGCAATAATTTTCATTATTTTATTTATGAAAATTATTCGTCCCGATTCAACAGCTATGAATATTGATGGGGATAATAGTTCGATGCTAAGCATTATAAACATGCTGTTGGTGATTAATTTGGTTGCAGGCTTTTTTATGAATAGTGAGGGAGTGATCTTTGGAGGAATGTTCCGGAATTCAGCATTAATAGTTTTTCAGAAAAATATTCTTAACCTGGGTATGTTAATAGTCTCTTTTCAGGCATATCAATGGCTCAAAACACATAAACACGTTGCTGAATTTTACATGCTCATTTTAGCTACCCTTCTCGGGATGTTTTTTATGATCTCCTCCGGAAACCTGATGATGTTTTATGTAGGATTAGAACTTGCTACTATTCCGCTTGCAGCGCTCGTAAATTTTGATCTGGAACAACGCCGCTCTTCTGAAGCAGCTATGAAAATGATTATGATGTCGGCCTTTTCATCCGGAATTACCTTGTTTGGAATATCCATGTTATATGGAACAACAGGCACACTCGATTTTGTTCAATTAACGCAACATCTCAATCACAGTAACCTTCAATTATTTGCATTAATTTTATTAATTAGTGGATTTGGATTCAAAATTTCGGCCGTTCCATTTCACCTGTGGACCGCTGATGTGTACGAAGGTTCTCCAGCTCCGGTAACTGCATATCTTTCTGTAATTTCAAAAGGAGCTATTTTGTTTGTAATGACCACAGTACTCTATCAAGTATTTGCACCATTAGATGTTGAATGGTATAAAATAGTTTTTATTTTGTCAGTTGCGACGATGGTAGTTGGGAATTTGTTTGCGGTTCGACAAAATAACCTGAAGCGATTACTTGCATTTTCATCCATTGCACAAGTTGGATTTATACTTGTAGGCATTTCCGGGCAATCGGTTGATGGGAATGTTTCTGTGATCTATTTTATCTTAATTTATTTATTCTCTAATCTGGGCGCATTTGGTGTTATTTCGTTGGTAAGTGCATCAACCGGAAAAGAAACAATTAACGATTATAAAGGATTTCATAAAACAAACCCTTTACTTAGTTGGGCGCTGGCGATTTCATTATTTTCATTGGCAGGCATCCCTCCTACAGCAGGATTTTTTGGGAAGTTTTTTTTACTAATGGCCGGTGCCGCTAAACAAAACTATATTTTAGTAACCATTGCTGCCTTGAATATGATTGTATCCTTGTATTACTATTTAAGAATCATCAAGGCTATGTTCATGGATAAAAACGAGCATCCATTGCCTCCGTTAACTTCAGCCTTATTTACAAAAGCCGGATTAGTAATTTGTGTTCTTGGAATAATAATAACCGGATTATACAGCGGAGCATATCAATACATTAATCAGTTAATAGCGACCTTGTAATGGCGATAAACAAAAATCATTTGTTTGATGATCTCAATGGAATTAAATGTGCCATTGTGGAATCTGATATCACCTCGCAACGTGTAGAATTTTTAAAAGATTTACTTGAATTTAATCGATTTACTGTTGTGGTAGTTCCATTTGTTTCAGCAAAAAAACCACCTGCCGCGCCTGTTGATGAAACTTCCGCACAAGCGCCAATACCATTACCGGAAACATATACTCTGGGAGTAACGGATGCAACATTTAACAGCATTAATGCCATTTTTGGAAGGTTATTAACTACAAAAAACGGCAGAGTAGTTACCATGGCATATTGGCAACAAAAAGAGTCGGTTTCTCACGATGAAATCCCCTATTTCGAAAAGAAGGCGTGACCCATTAAGTCTCTTTTTTTGAAAGTAATTCTTTCAGCAATAAGTAGTTAGCAGGAAACTTTTTTCTTCTAAATTCACTACCTTTGCAATCCTCCCCAAAAAGGGAGCTGCAAATTGGAAAATCAAATAGAAACTATAGAAGTATTTGGCGCCAGGGAACATAACCTGCGCAATATTGACGTGAGCTTTCCTCGCGAAAAACTAATTGTGATTACCGGACTTAGTGGTAGCGGAAAATCATCTCTTGCCTTCGACACTATTTATGCTGAGGGACAACGTCGTTACATGGAAACATTTTCGGCCTACGCCAGAAATTTCCTTGGAAATATGGAACGGCCCGATGTGGATAAAATTACCGGCTTGAGTCCGGTAATTTCTATTGAACAAAAAACCACCAACACCAATCCACGTTCTACTGTTGGCACGATCACTGAAATTTATGATTTCATGCGATTGCTTTTCGCAAGGGCAGGTGAAGCATTTTCCTATAATACCGGTGAAAAAATGATCAGACTATCCGACGATCAAATCATTAACCTGATACTCGAAACTTTCAAAAATAAAAAAATAATTCTTCTTGCCCCCGTAGTTAAAGGTAGAAAAGGACATTATCGTGAACTTTTTGAGACTATTCTTCAAATGGGATTTTTAAAAGTTCGAATTGATGGAACTACCCATGAAATAAAAAAAGGACTTCAGGCCGACCGCTATAAAACACACGACATAGAAATTGTTATTGATCGAATTGCAGTTACTGAAGATCAAAAAGTACGTATTACGGATTCAGTAAGAACAGCCTTAAAACACGGTAAAGGATCGTTGATGGTGATGGATGAGGGCAATAACAAAGTGAAACACTTCTCTCAACATCTGATGTGTCCCACTTCCGGAATCTCCTATGATGAGCCTGCACCTAATACTTTTTCTTTTAATTCTCCCTATGGTGCTTGTCCGAAGTGTAACGGCTTGGGCACAGTTGCCGAGATTGATATGGATAGCGTGCTGCCTGATAAAAGCACTACAATCAAAGCAGGTGGCATTGCTCCATTAGGGGCCTACAAAGACAATTGGATTTTTTCTCAAATTCAGGCTATTGGAAGACGATATGGTTTTACGTTAAATTCGCCCATAGGCGAAATCCCTGATGAAGCAGTGAATGTAATTCTTTATGGCTCTGACGAGGTGTTTCAGGTAAACCGTGAGTTCCGCCAAGGTGATAGCAATCAATATACTTTAGCGTTTGAAGGAATAGTTAATTTTATTGCAGGACAATTAACTGAAAATTCCTCGCCGGCATTAAAAAAGTGGGCTCAAAATTTTATGCAACCCGTAGTATGTCCACTATGTAAAGGTGACCGACTTAAAAAAGAATCGCTCTATTTTAAAATCAATGATAAAAATATTGCGGAGCTTGCCGGTTTAGATATTTTACAATTAAATGATTGGTTTAAAGATCTAGATAAAAATATTACAGCTCGTCAAAATAAAATTGGACAGGAGGTAATAAAAGAAATCAGAAAACGAATAAAATTTCTTTTGGATGTGGGCTTAGATTATTTAACGCTCCATCGTGCATCACGGAGTTTATCGGGAGGTGAATCGCAGCGAATACGACTCGCAACACAAATAGGATCGCAATTGGTTGGAGTTTTATACATACTTGATGAGCCTAGTATTGGATTACATCAACGTGATAATGTGCGACTGATAAAATCGCTTCAGGAACTACGCGATGTTGGGAATTCTGTAATTGTTGTGGAACACGATCGCGAAACAATTATGTCTGCCGACTATGTGATTGATTTGGGTCCGGGTGCCGGTGTGCATGGTGGAATTATTGTTGCACAAGGAACCCCTAATGAAATATTAAACTCAGATTCTCTCACTGCAAAATACCTCAATGGAACAATAGCTCTTGACCCTCCGAAATTAAGAAAAGGGAATGGTAAAAAGTTGACACTAACAGGCGCAACGGGAAACAATTTAAAAAATGTAACATTAAATATTCCTCTTGGTAAATTTATTTGTGTAACCGGTGTTAGTGGAAGTGGTAAATCATCGCTCATCAACGAAACCCTGTACCCAATTCTAAGTGCCTATTTTTATCGGTCTACGGTAAAACCACTTCCCTATAAATCTATCAAAGGATTACAGTTCATCGATAAGGTTATTGAAATTGATCAATCACCAATTGGCCGTACACCAAGAAGTAACCCTGCAACTTATACCGGTGTATTCAGTGACATTCGAAATTTATTTGCGCAACTGCCTGAATCAAAAATAAGAGGATATCCTCCGGGGTGGTTCTCATTTAATGT
>JBBQVM010000280.1:0-4396 GCA_038211525.1 Bacteroidia bacterium | reverse complement strand
CTTCCTTATTGCCCGGATACCAGTTTTGTACCGTTGAGTATTTGACTTGAGCATCGGTATGCGAAACGATTTCTACTATGGCAGCATGCAACTGATTTTCATCACGCATAGGGGCGGTGCAACCTTCTAGGTAACTAACATAAGCACCCTCTTCAGCAATTATTAAAGTACGTTCAAACTGGCCGGTACCTGCTGAATTAATTCTAAAGTAGGTCGACAGTTCCATCGGACATCTTACTCCTTTTGGAATGTAACAAAACGAACCATCACTAAAAACAGCAGAGTTCAATGCAGCGTAAAAGTTATCGGTAGTTGGTACCACCGAACCTAAATATTTTTTAATCAGATCGGGATGTGCATGTACGGCATCGCTAAAAGAGCAGAAAATAATTCCCAACTCACCCAATGCTTCTCTAAATGTAGTCTTTACAGAAACGCTATCAATAACAGCATCCACCGCCACGTTAGCCAAACGCTTTTGTTCAAGTAGGGAAATCCCTAGCTTATCGAAGGTAGCTTTTATTTCAGGATCCAATTCATCCAAACTATTCAATACTTTTTTTGGTTTGGGTGCAGAATAATAGATGATATCCTGAAAATTAATTTTCGGATAATGAACATTCGGCCAGGTGGGCTCCGTCATGGTTAACCAGTGACGAAATGCTTTCAGTCTCCATTCCAATAACCATTCAGGCTCATTCTTTTTTTCAGAGATAAACCTTATCGTATCTTCTGTTAATCCTTTGGGTGCATTATCCGATTCAATATCCGAAACAAAACCCCACTTGTATTCCGCAGAGGTAACCTCATCTAATATTTTCTGGTCGTCAGACATCTATTTTTATTTAGACTTATTCAATTTAAGTAAAGAGAAATTTTTTTAAACAGCGAAGCTTTCGCCGCATCCGCAGGTGCGTGATGCATTAGGATTGTTGAAGGCAAAACCTTTTCCATTTAACCCATCGGTAAATTCCAATTCGGTTCCAACCAGGTATAGAAAACTTTTTTTGTCGCAAACAATTTTGATTCCTTTATCCTCAAACACTTTGTCATCGGCTTTCATCTGGTTATCGAAATCCAGCACATAGGTAAGGCCCGAACACCCACCACCTGCAACACCTACTCTTACAAAATAGGTTTCATCACGTTTTTCTTCGACACGCAAGTCGCCGAGTTTTTCTTTAGCTCTTTCTGATACGGTTATCATGGTAATAATTCTGATTTTAAGCTTGTTAAGATATTGCAAAAATAGCACTTTTTGTGCTGATTTCATAACAATTGGTACACCTGATAGTTTGCTTTTTTCAATATCGTTGGTCTTAAACGTTCACTCCATTAAATGAAAAAGCCCCTCCGGATTCCGGAGGGGCGGGGCAACGTATTATCTAACCACTTATAATACAAACTATTGGACCAAAATTTTACTGTAATTCCTTTTGCCTCCCGCAGTAATTTCAAGCACATACATTCCTGATGTGAACTCTGATACATTTAACCGGATGCTGTGGGAGCCAGCAGCGTATTTAGTTGAAGGAGAAGCAAATACTTGCTGTCCGGTAATGCTTGTTACCGTATACTGAACGTCAGTGTCATGGATGATGTTAAAGTTAGCGTTTACATAGTCGTTGGCAGGATTTGGAGAAACAGTGAGTGAATTCAACAAATTATTTTCTGCAATTCCCGTTGTTCCCGCAACAACATTAATAGTAACCGGCGAACTAACTCCGCTTAAGCGTAACAAAGCAAACTGGTAACAGGTATTGCTGGTGCAACCTGATGCATCTGTTATTGTCAAACAAATAGTATAGGTTCCTGCAGAAGCATAGGTATGACTTGGATACGCGGTGTTGCTTGAAGTGCCATCACCCCAGCTCCATATATAAGAAATAGCACCTGTTCCTGTTGCAAGATTATAAGCTATGTAAGCATGTAACTGAGTGGTATCAGGGTAAATAGCAAAATTAGATGAACAGCCTGCGCTTCCTTGTACGGTAATGGTTTGGCACGAAGTACAGGTAGTGCCATTGCTGGTGGTTACGGTAAGACAAGCAACGTAAGTTCCGGGAGTGTAAACATGAGTAATGATAGAACTGGTGCCGGAGGTACTGTCGCCAAAATCCCATACATAGGTAGCTCCAACATTTTGAAGATTGGCATTAAAAACTGTTGCACCGGGTGCAGTTTGATAACCGAACGTTGCGTTGCATAAAATTCCGCCTCCTACAACTATAGAATCACAATAAGTGTCGGTGCATCCTGCTATCGAATCGACAATGGTTAAGCAAACTAAATAGGTGCCATTTGCACTGAAGGTATGTGATGGATTTTGAACTATTGAATAACTGCCATCACCAAAATTCCAATAGAAATAGGGCGCATTGCCTTGCGATTGGTTCGTGAAATTCCAAATAGTGGTTCCTAAAATTTGCGATGAGGTATAATATGCCTGACAACCTGCTGTTGAAGGTGCAGTTACGGACTGGCAACTCGTGCAGGTCACTCCCGATGCATCCACAACAGTGAGGCAAACGGTGTAGGTTCCGGGTGAATTATAAATGTGAGTTGCATTGGCACCTGTTCCGGCACTTCCATCACCAAAGCTCCAGTTCCACGACACATTATTACCCGCTGAAGCAATAAATACTGCGACCTGAGGATTAATGGTATAGGTGAATGTCGCATTGCAGGCCGGCGGTGTTACTCCAATCGTGATGGAATCGCAGTAAGTGGATGTGCAGGGTTGGTTCATGTAAACCGCTGTAATTGACAAGCAAACCTGATACGTTCCATTTATACTGTAAATAAATGTTGGATTTTGTGCCGATGAAATTTGTCCATCTGAACTGACCCAATTCCACGCTACAATACTTCCTGAATAAAATGATGAATCAAAAAACGAAACCGGTACGCCTTGACCGGTAGGTGTGCCAGTAATGTGGTTAAAGAGCGCCGTGCAAGGTGCTTGAGCCATTGTAGTGCCTTGAATGCCAATGGTTGACAAGATCACAGCCGTTAGAATAAATAGAATTTTTTTCATTTTTTTAATAGTTTTTATTATGTTGTTTTTTGAGATTGTTTAAATCAATGACCCAAAAGTACAGCCGACTCCTGATTCCGCAAAGTCAATATTCGACATTTCTTACCTGTTCAAATTGACCTTATTTTCTTAATTTTCTCTTTTAACCAGTTTCCATAATTAATAATTTCATCATCACTTTCGGCTGATACCTTGTATTTGTCAATGAAAACATGAATTTTTTTGAGTGAACTTGATTTACCGGTCAGCATCTCCAGTCGGGGGATGATTTGAATAAAATCTTTCTCTTTCAGGAACTCATCGCGCTTCCATAAATCTTTGAAATCCTTTCTTATTTTGGAAATTCTATATTCCAGGTATTCTAAATCCTTTAATTCATAACGGATCATCAACTCTACAACACCTATTTTTAGTTGAAGTGCCTTATCGGCGTTTTGATAACTTTCTAATTGGTAAAGTTTAGTAATAAATCGGAGTGAATCGCGGTGTCGGCCCAAATCAAAATGCAATACTGCCAGGTTAAGGTAAATAAATATTTCATAAAACGGAGTAGCCGTAATTTTTCGGTTATCCCGGATGTCTTCGAGCACTTCAATAGCTTTTTCTTTATCGAGTTTTGAATAATTTATTACCAGAGAGTTGTAATAGAAAAAGAGGTATTTATCGTACAACATTCTACCATACTCCTCCATTGCTTTGTTCAACATTTCAGTAAACCGCAATGATTCATTTAGTTTATCATTTTTAAATAGTGAGTTCACCAAATAGGTGAGCATTTGCAATTTGGTATCATGATTGTTTTTGTTGAAAAGCCCAAGTTGTGTGAACTCATTGTAGGTCTTTAATAAATATTCTTCCAGTGCAATATAGTCGCGCTTTTGCAGTAGAATTTGACTAACGGCTGTGTAGATACGAAATCTAAAAATCGGGCTTTCGCTGATGTTAGGATCGTGCAAAAAATCGTTCACTGTTTTCTGCAACAGCACTACTACAGGCTGATCGCTTTTTGAAAAATTCTGAGTAATTTTTAAACGATAAGTTAATACTGCAACTACATCTTCAATAGAGCGAAGTTGTTTTATCTTTTCTTGGTTGTCGCTTCGTTTTTTAATATACATTTCCGGATTAATCTCCAGTAAATCGTGCGATAAACGGATGAACTCTCCTAAGATAAGATCCAGTAATTCGAAGTTCTCAATGGCTGTTGCTTTTGCCTCTGCTTTGCGCAGAAAGTAGGCCGCCAATGCAGTGCTGCTTCTTGCGCTATAAAATCTTGATAACGCTAGTTGATTAATTACTACCAGCGACTCCTCCTCATCAAAATGTTGAAGCAACAAGCATTTATTAATATCGGTCATT
>JBBQVM010000279.1:0-4403 GCA_038211525.1 Bacteroidia bacterium | reverse complement strand
CAGAAGGGGATTCAAAACTTTAATAATCAGACCTGTGATAAATGTGGTGGAGGAAGAGAAAAAATAAAGAAATAGCCACTTCAGAACCCTGTAAATTTATAACTTTGGCTCTTTAATAACAGCAAAAATTAATTTAGTTTATGGGTACCAACCACAATAGGCCCGTACGTGTACTGGTTGCAAAAGTCGGACTTGATGGTCATGATCGGGGCGCCAAAGTAATCGCATCTTTTTTAAGAGATGCAGGGATGGAAGTTATCTATACCGGATTAAGACAAACTCCTGAAATGGTTGTTAACGCTGCTATTCAGGAAGATGTTGATGTAATAGGAATTAGTATTTTATCTGGGGCACATATGACGGTTTTCCCTAAAATTCTGGGAATGTTACGTGAAAAGGGAGTAAATGATATTTTACTTACCGGAGGAGGGATCATCCCGGAAGAGGATATGACCAAATTGCACCAAATAGGTGTAGGAAAACTTTTTCCACCCGGCACCGATACTTCTATGATTGTGAATTATATTAATGAATGGGTTGCATCAAATCGAAAATTCTGATATGAATTATACTAATTTAATTACTGAAAAAGCAGATGGAATTTTTACCATCACCATTAATCGTCCGGATAAACTAAATGCGCTTAACAAAAGTACCATTTTTGAAATTGGGGAAGCGGTTAAAGAAGCCGAAGGAGATAGTTCCATTCGGGCAATTATTTTAACCGGCGCTGGTACCAAAGCATTTGTAGCAGGTGCCGATATTTCTGAATTCAGTAGTTTTTCTGAGCCGGAGGGGGCAGCATTGGCGAAACATGGCCATGATGTTTTCAGGAGCATCGAAACTTCTGCCAAACCCGTGATTGCTGCCGTGAACGGATTTGCTCTTGGAGGTGGATGTGAACTGGCAATGGCATGTCACCTTCGGGTAGCTGCAACCAACGCTAAATTCGGACAGCCTGAAGTTAAATTGGGATTAATTCCCGGCTATGGAGGAACACAACGGCTACCAATGTTGATTGGTCGTACCAAAGCACTTGAATTATTAATGACTGCCGGTATGATTGGTGCAGAAGAAGCACTGGCTCTTGGACTAGTGAATTATATTACTGCACCTGAAGAGTTGATGAATAAATGCAGAGAATTGGCCGGTAAAATGGCACTGCAAGCTCCTCTTGCCATAGCAGGAATTATTAGGTGCGTGAATGCCTTTTATGATAAGGGTGAAACAAACTTTGATACTGAAATTACGGAGTTTGGTAAATGTTTTATTACTGAAGATTTCACGGAGGGAACAAAAGCATTTTTGGAAAAAAGAAATGCTGAATTTAAAGGAATGTAAAGTAGTGAAAACTGTAAGTATTTTAATTTCAGGAAGAGTACAAGGAGTTTTTTTCAGAAAGTATACGATCATTACTGCTGAAAAATTCGGAATAAAGGGGTTTGTTAAAAATACCCATAACGGAAAAGTGTATATTGAAGCATCAGGTGATGAATCAGTCATTGGCGAATTTGTTGAATGGTGCCAAAAGGGTTCAACGGCATCAAAAGTTGAAAAAGTGGAAGTGAATGAATTGGAACCCGGAAAATATACCGGGTTTAAAATTCGTTACGAATGATGAATGGTAATTTGTTAATTGATTTAGGAATTATTGAAAATTCACTTAGCATACTACCAACTGTTCTAGGCTCCATTCAGAACCATTTATAAGGCGACAAACTACTAAATACAATTGGGTACTCTAAGGAAACTCGCCAGCCAGTCGGCCATTTACGGACTAAGCAGTATCGTAGGGCGGTTTCTGAATTATCTTTTAGTCCCACTTCATACCAACATATTTACTCAGCCCGGGCAGTATGGAGTGGTAACCGAATTATATGCCTACATTTCGTTTTTAATGATCATCTATACTTATGGTATGGAGACCTCATTTTTTCATTTCTCCGAAAAGGAAAAAGGTAACCGAAATAAAGTTTTCAGCACAGGGATGACTGCCTTGCTTTTCACAACCATTCTATTTACGGGCACAATAATTTTATTTTCAAATAACCTGGCAGAAATGCTCGATTACCAAAAACATCCCGAATATATTAAATGGATGGCACTTATAATTGGTTTCGATACCCTAACAGCATTGCCATTTGCACGGTTACGGCAACAGGCTCGCGCAAGAAAGTTTGCATTTTTAAAAATTGCCAATATCAGTATTAATATTTTATTTAATATTTTGTTTTTTATTGTATTTCCTGTTTGGTATAAAGCGGATGCCGGTATGATGAAAACACTTGCCAACATGGTTTATAATCCGGATATAGGTGTTGGATATGTTTTTATTGCTAACCTACTTGCAAGTGCCGCAACAGTAGTGATGATGCTTCCTGAATTTAAGTTCAGTAAAAACGACTTCGATAAAAAATTGCTTATTAGCATTGTGCTTTATTCTTTGCCTTTGTTAATAGCAGGACTGGCAGGTATGGTGAATGAGACCCTCGATCGGATTATGATAAAATTTTTGGTTCCTGAAAAAGCAACGGCAATGAAACAATTGGGTATATACGGAGCCTGTTATAAACTTTCTATTTTAATGACTTTATTTATCCAAGCCTTTCGATATGCTGCCGAGCCATTTTTCTTTGCACAATTTAAAAAGGAAGATGCCAGAAATGTTTATGCATTAGTAATGAAATATTTTGTGATTACCTGTGCCATCATCTTTTTGGCAATAATGATGTATATTGATATTATTAAATATTTCATAGGGAAAAATTACTGGCCGGGACTCCAAGTGGTTCCAATTTTATTGCTCGCCAATATGTGTCTGGGTATTTTCTTTAACCTAAGTATGTGGTATAAATTAACCGGACAAACTCGATACGGTGCTTACTTTGCTATATTTGGTGCTACGGTAACAATTACGTTTAATTTTTTACTGATACCAAAAATGGGTTATATGGGAGCGGCCTGGACCACTTTAATTTGTTATGCCGCCATGATGATTTTTTCCTATTACACCGGACAAAAAAATTACCCCATCAATTACGAGACTAAAAAAATTCTACTTTATGTCGGGTTTGCAATTGCACTGTTCTTTATTAGTCAGTTAATTTTGAAATATGTGCACCCCGGCTTTACGATCCAAATAATTGTTAACACAATTCTATTAGCAGTTTATTTATTTACCTTATCAAAATACGAACGACCACCGGTAACAAGCATTTAAAATAGCAGCATATGAAAATTAAAATTGTTAATCATTCGCATCATCCGCTTCCGGTTTATGAAACAAGTTTATCGGCGGGCATGGATTTGAGGGCAAACCTGGATGCACCCGTTGAATTACAGCCGTTGCAGCGTCATTTAATTCCCACAGGTCTTTTTATTGAATTACAAGAGGGTTTTGAGGCGCAAATCCGTCCCCGCAGTGGATTGGCCTATAAATTCGGTGTCACTGTTTTAAATTCACCGGGAACCATTGATGCTGATTACCGGGGTGAAATAAAGGTTTTGTTAGTGAACCTTTCCGACAAGAATTTTATTGTGAATGATGGTGAGCGGGTAGCCCAAATGGTGGTTGCGGGGCATGCACGAGTGGAATGGCAGCAAAGTGACGAGTTGAACGATACAGTGAGAGGTGCCGGTGGGTTTGGACATACAGGAACAAAGTAATTAATTGGTAATCAGTTAGATGTAATTTTTTGGTCAACGAGCTCTTTCATCAATTACTCATAAGAAAATACCCCTCATTTTTGTACTTTTGCGCTTCAATTTAATGGATTTCATTTATTAAACTTTACAAAAAGCTATGAAAATTATTGTGCCGATGGCCGGAATGGGGAAAAGAATGCGTCCTCATACACTTACTATCCCTAAGCCGCTGATTCCCGTTGCAGGAAAACCGATTGTTCAACACTTAGTAGAAGACATTACCAAGGTTTGTCATGAAAAAGTGGATGAAATTGCTTTTGTAATTGGGGATTTTGGTAAAGAAGTTGAAAATAATCTAATTAAAATTGCGGAAGAACAGGGCGCAAAGGGCACTATTTATTACCAGGATGAGCCCTTGGGAACGGCGCATGCTATTTTATGTGCCGCAAATTCTTTAACAGGAAAAGTGGTAATTGCTTTCGCAGATACGTTATTCAAAACAGAAATGATAGCCGATACCGCTAATAGCGACGGCATAATTTGGGTAAGTAAGATTGAGGATCCCCGTATGTTTGGGGTGGTGAAGTTGGATTCTGCCGGTATTATCACTGATTTTGTTGAAAAACCTCAAACATTTGTTTCGGATCTGGCAATTATTGGAATTTATTATATCAAAGATGGTGATAACCTTAAAAAAGAGTTGCAATATTTAATTGATAATGATATTCGCGACAAGGGAGAGTACCAGCTCACCAATG
>JBBQVM010000278.1:0-4415 GCA_038211525.1 Bacteroidia bacterium | reverse complement strand
AATCCGCTCACATGCATCATCAACCATCTCATACACTAAATCAAATCCTTCGGCTCCACCATAATAGGGATCAGGAACTTCGTCCATATTTTTAATTCCGGCATAATTCAATAGCAGCACTACTTTATCTATTTCGGATGCATCGGTTGCCCTCGACAAAATATCATCTTGCACAGTTTTGTCAAGTGTAAGAATCACATCAAAATCATTAAAATCGCTTTTTCGAAATTGACGAGCTACCTGTTTAGAGATATCTACATGATGAACTGCTGCTACTGAAATTGCTCTGGGATCGGGAGCTTCTCCGGCGTGGTAGGAAATAACACCGGCAGAGTCTACAGTTCCTTCCAACTGATATTTCTCCAATTTTGATCGCATCACGCCTTCAGCAATGGGCGACCGACAAATATTTCCGTAACAAACCATTAATAATCTCATGGTATTTAGTTTGATGTTGATGTAAAAAAGAAAAGTGAGCATTTTACGGGCTCACTTTTCAGTTGGTAGTTAAATGCTATTTATCGTGTACCTGAATTCGCTTCTGGATATCAGAAACATAGGTCTTAAATTTCTTATCTGTTTCCATGAGGTTATTTACCGTACGGCACGCATGCAAAACTGTAGCATGATCTTTTCCACCACAGTGAATACCAATATTGGACAAGGACGATTTAGTCATGCTTTTAGAGAAATACATGGCTAACTGACGGGCCTGCACCACTTCACGCTTTCTGGTTTTAGATTTTAACACTTCAAGCGGAAGATCAAAATAATCACACACTACTTTTTGGATATAATCGATAGAAATCTCATGAACGGTATTCTTCACGAACTTATCAATCATTTGCTTGGCAAGTTCCAGGGTAATAGGACGTTTGTTCAGCGACGACTGGGCAATGATAGAAATGAGTGCGCCTTCCAATTCACGAACATTACTAGTAATGCTCATGGCAATATATTCGGTGATCTCATTTGGAATTTCGATACCATCCACATACATTTTCTTTTTCAGGATAGCGATTCTTGTTTCCAGATCTGGGATTTGCAAATCTGCCGAAAGGCCCCACTTAAACCTGCTCAGTAATCGTTGCTCCATACCTTGCAAATCTACCGGCGGCTTATCGGAGGTAAGAATTATTTGTTTGTTATTCTGGTGCAGGTGGTTAAAAATTTGGAAGAACACATCCTGAGTTTTCTCTTTACCTGCGAAAAACTGAATATCATCAATAATCAAAACATCAATCATCTGATAAAAGTGAATGAAATCGTTTTGAGAATTATTTTTTACTGAATCAACAAACTGATGCATGAACCGATCGGAAGGAACATACAAAACTGTTTTATTCGGGAAACTATTTTTTATTTCAATACCAATTGCATGAGAAAGGTGCGTTTTTCCTAAACCAACTCCACCATAAATCAATAACGGATTAAAAGAGGTACCACCAGGCTTTCCTGAAACAGCATAACCGGCTGAACGAGCCAATCGGTTACAATCACCTTCAATAAAATTTTCGAAAGAGTAGGAGACATTTAATTGTGAGTCGACATCCAATTTTTTTAATCCCGGAATAATAAAAGGATTACGGATGGTAGAGCTTATATCCAATGGCATTGCTACCGATGGATTTTTTAAGCTGTTACTATTTTTAGCAGGAAACTTTACTGTGTATGGTTGTGAGTTATTTATATTTTCCATCACAATGGAATACTCCAATCGTCCTGGTATACCTAATTCCAGTTTAATTGTTTTGCGCAAAAGATCCAAATAATGTTCCTCGAGCCATTCGTAAACGAACTGACTAGGCACTTCAATTGTTAATACTTTGTTTTCAAGTTTAATTGGTTTAATGGGTTCGAACCAAGTCTTAAAATTTTGAGGACTAACATTGTCTTTAATTAGTTGAAGACAATTCTCCCAAACTTGTTCTAGTGATTTCTGCATATTATAATACTGTCTTACTCTTGTGTTACTAGTTGTCTAAATTACAAATAAAATGAACAGGAAAATACCCTCCTCAAATATTACGCAAATTTTGGTGAAAAAAAAATAAAAAAAAAATTATATTTCACTTGATTTTTTCAAATCTTTCATTGTGGAAGTGGTTCTAATTTTTCTTCTTGAATTTCTGGTGAAAAGGTAATCAATTCTTCCCAACCTCAAACCCGCCCATCCTGCCTGTGTAACAATTATTTCCTTTTCATTCTGGTTCATCATGTTAACTGGTTCATCCATAAAGGTATGAGTATGTCCGCCAATTATCAGATCAATATTTTCCGACAATTTCGCTAGTTTAAGATCCGAAATTTTATCATTTTCATAAGAAAATCCAAGATGTGAGAGACAAATCACCAGATCACATTTTTTATGCCTTTTAAGGTACGAAGAATATTTCAATGCATTAGCAACGGGATCTAAATATTTTGTGTTGCCATAGAGCCGTTTATCGACTAATCCGGCCAATTCAATCCCAATTCCAAACACTCCAATGCGTAAGCTTTCTTTTTCAAATATTTTGTAAGGTATTGATTTGCCTCTCATTGGTGTATCACTGAAATCGTAATTGGTATTAAGCATCGGAAATCCGGCAAAAGGCAGTTGTTTAACTAGTCCTTCGATACCATTATCAAAGTCATGATTTCCAATAGTTGCGGCATCATAACCCATTTTGGTCATCAGTTTCATTTCTAGTTCACCTCCATATAAATTAAAGTAGGGGGTACCCTGGAAAATATCACCGGCATCAAGGAGCAACACATTTTTCTCCTCCGCTCTTATTTGTCGAATAAGAGCAGCTCTGCGGGCAACACCACCCATACCGGGGTATTTAGGATGATTATCATCAAAAGGATCTATATGACTATGAACATCATTAGTATGCAGGATGGTCAACCTTATGGTATTAGGATCAGCAATGGCATTGGAATAGTTCAATCCGGCTCCAACAGCAACTAATCCACCGGCTACCTTCCTAATAAATTTCCTCCGTGAATTACTTTGATATTCTTCCATCGGTTTCAACTTTAATTGATTCACCTCGTTCGGTTTTGGTCCTCATGTGATTAATAATGGCATCTCTGACTTTAACACCCGACGATTGGCTTGAAATAGCCTCCGTAAACATGTTCATGCCATCACCACCATTGGCTAAATAATCGGAAGTGATTGTTCGGTAAACACGAGAAGAATCAAATGGTTCTCCATTAATAAACACATTATCAGCCTCACTTCCTAAAATTTTCATCCGTAAATTAGCCACGGGCACACCACCTTTTGATGCAATATATTGTAACAGATTTTCTACTGAATTCCCTTTCATTTCTAAAATTACCAATTCATTTTCAAAAGGCATTAGTTCAAACACATCCTTTAATTTAATTTCACCTTGTGGTAAAGTACTTCGTAACCCACCATTATTCAAAACACAAAAGTCGGCCACAGGCTTTCCGGTTTTTTTTAACTGTTCATTAATAATGTGAAACGATAAGTCAGCAACAAAATCACCCAAGTTACTTTCAGGCAGTCCTTTTTCCATCGATTGATCTGAAACAGCGATTACTTCATTCATAATATGATCCATGCCGGTTTTGTATGGATCAATCTCCTTAATAATAGAGGAGTCACTGGCAACAATGCCTTCTTTGCCCGGAGTGTAAAAGAGTTCCGATTTTTGCTGGTGATTATAGGAAGCTTTGCAGGAATAAATTACAGCTGCAATTAAAAATAGTACTCCAATATAATGCTTCATAAAAAAACTCTCCTTTGGCGTGGTTAAAGTAATACAATAATAGCAAATGTATTGTTACTTTTGTTTTACCAAAAAAATAATATTTGGCTCAAGATTAACCATTTAAAATGATTCAATCAGCAATAGCTATCAGAGTAAGGTATAGCGAAACCGACAGAATGGGATTTGTTTATTACGGAAACTACGCAACTTACTTTGAAGTGGCCAGAGTGGAACTATTAAGATCGGTAGGTGTGAACTATAAAGAACTGGAGGATAGTGGAATTGCTTTACCGGTGTTGGAATTCAAAATTAAATATATTAAACCGGCCTTTTACGATGAGGTACTTACAGTAAAAATTAAAGTGAATGAATTGCCGGGAATAAGGATTAAATTTAATTACGAAACTTTAAACAGCGAAGGAGTGCTTTTGAATATTGCCGAAACAACATTAGTTTTTGTAAATACCAAAACGATGAAACCTACCATGATACCTGAATATGTTTTAGAAAAAATAAGACCATTTTATCAGCAATGATTACAATTTTGCCAAAAGAAGCTGATAAGCATGCAACATACTCAACACATCTGCTTTATGAACTTTCTCATCGGGTGAATGAACAAAATCTTCAGGCGCACCAATAAAGCACCAATCAATTGGAAAGGGCAATTTTTGAATTTCATTC
>JBBQVM010000277.1:0-4445 GCA_038211525.1 Bacteroidia bacterium | reverse complement strand
TCATCAAATAAATTTCATCGCTAATTACCGGCAAATGTATTTTTTGCTGACTACTCCATTGTGGTAATGCTTGCTGATAAATAATTTGTCCGGTTGTATTAATAATTTCGAGATTATCGGTTTTGTTTTGCTCAAGAGTGCAATTTATGGAAAAGTTTGCAGAGTTAAAAGGATTGGGAAAGGCTTTTAACTGCAAAGGTGTGTTGTATATGCTTTCGATTAATGAGGTGATAGAATCGCATGGGGAACTAGAAAGAGTTCCTAAATTATAGTTTGGGAATGTTGGAATTGTAAGTTTATACGAAGGTAAATCAAATGCATGTAATTGAACATCACAAGAAAACCCTGAACTATTTGGAGCATTAATAACGTGAAAATATTCTGAACTATTAAACGTACTTAAATAAATTCTACCACCTGATGCAAGTTGATGGTAATGTTATCACCTGATCCGGGAGTACCGCCTCCACCTCCAGACCAATTCCCTGAAACTGACCATGCGGACGATGTGGTGCCGAGCCAAATAAAACTGGCTGAATAGGTTTGTTAACTAAGTGCAACAACAAATAAAACGAATAGAATATATTTTGTTTTCATGGTGTTTAGTATTAAAAATGAGTGTTTTTTTCAATTAAAAAGTAATCTAATTCGAGAAGTAGTCATAATACGAACTCCAATTTCCTCCTGCATCTTTTAACCTTATTTTTACATTAAAGGCATCTGTTAATGTAATTGTTCCTGCACCAAGAAAAACATTCGTTCCAAGTCGACTGTAGGTTAATCCTGTAGGCAATCCTGAAGTCTGGTCAATAGTATAGGTGTGTGAAAACAAATCACCGTTGTTGTTTTTACTGCCAATGGCCACTTCTATTTCACTGCTGGTGATGGTATCGGGTAATGCAACAAAAATGGTAACCGTTCCACCCTCATTTTTCACATAACTATCAAGTGGAGGAGCCACATTTTGAGCCAGTAGTTTAGAACTCGTAAGGCTGCAGACTGAAAACAAAATAAGAAACAGCAAAAACCGCACAACTCCGGTCAAAGGGTTCTTATTTCGCAATAACGAATACCAAAGTGCTTTTTGTGAACTATTTTTCATGTCAAAAAGGGTTAAATTATGCAATCAAAAGTCTAATGCTGGAGTGAAAGTACGCATTATTTTCAATTTCCTGCTAAAAATATTGGCGCTGCAAGAAAAGGGGTAAAATTTCGAATTCTGAGGAGGTTTTGTTATCTGCTACATTCAATCTGGAATTTGGTCAATGGGAAATACTGGACAATAAAAACTGGTCATAGGTCACCGTCATAGGTCATAGGTTATTGGTCATTGGGGGTTATTGGTCATTACAAACTGGTCACTGATCCTACCACGCTGGCGCTTTGGTAGGCAGGCACTGATTTACTAATTACTTAAATTACTGGTCCTACCACCGCTGAAGCTTTGAAAGGCAGGCACCATTTCACTGATCACTGATAACTTAATTACCGGTCATTAAAAAAAACAATTTCTTAACACTCAAACAACATTCTCCTAAGATAGTCGAAGTAATATTGCAGCGTGAATCAAAATAACTTGATACAACTATTAAAATCCGCAAAGGCACTTTTAAATCCATTAAAAAGATGGTGCTACGGATTAGTTTTTAACGCCTGGCTTAAATACGGACCGGGATTTCATTTCAAACAAAGTTAATAGATGAAGGAAAACAAGAAGTCTCCAAAGAGAAAAGTTGAACTTGTTGTTATTTCTGATGTCCACCTTGGCACCTACGGTTGCCACGCCAAAGAACTGGTTAAATACATGAAAAGTATTAAACCGGAAATGGTGGTTTTGAATGGTGACATCATTGATATATGGCAATTTTCGAAATCGTACTGGCCCAAATCACACATGCAGGTGGTGAAACAAATTATTGCATGGGCAACTAAAGGAACCAAAGTGTATTACATTACCGGAAATCATGATGAAATGCTTCGTCGTTTTGAAGGGTTTAAACTGGGATCGCTAAGAATAGAAAACAAATTGGTGTTGGACCTGGATGGTAAAAAAACATGGATCTTTCATGGCGATGTTTTTGATGTGACCATGCAAAGCGCACGTTGGTTAACCAAGCTCGGTTCTGTTGGGTACGATTTACTCATTTACATTAATGCAGCCTGCAACTGGACACTGCAAAAAATGGGAAGAGAAAAAATATCGCTCTCTAAAAAAATTAAAAATAGTGTGAAGCAAGCTGTGAAGTTCATCAATAATTTTGAAGCTACCTGCGCCGAAATTGCCATTGAAAATTCTTACGATTATGTTTTGTGCGGACATATTCATCATCCCGAAATAAAAACTATCACTACGAATCAGGGTAGTGTTGTATATATGAATTCAGGCGATTGGGTCGAGAATTTATCGGCACTGGAATACCACAAAGGTGAATGGAGCTTATTCAATTACCGCGAGCACTCCTTTCCCGACAAGGATGAGGACCAAGAGGAAGACAGTATGATTTACGCAGAAAAAACTGAATTATTTAATCAGCTTTTAAGAGAAATTCAGGAGAAGCCCGTGAAGTCTAACTAACCATGAAAATACTTTACGGAATACAGGGAACTGGAAATGGTCACCTAACAAGAGCCATTGAAATTCTACCCTACCTGCAAAAACATGCCGATGTGGATGTGCTTATTAGCGGTGAGCAATACGATTTGCCACTTCCGTTTGAACCAAAGTATAGGATGAAAGGATTGTATTTTGTTTTCGGAAAAAATGGTGGAATCGATCTCATCAAGACTTTTAAAAAAATAAATTCATTTCGACTTTTAAAAGAAATCAGACAATTTCCAATAGAGAAATACGATCTGGTGATTTCCGATTTTGAACCGGTGAGTTGCTGGTCGGCCTATTTGAAAAATGTGAAATGTATTGGTTTAAGTAACCAATCAGCAACATTACATCCAAATGCACCCATTCCAAAATCATTTGATCCATTGGGAAAACTTATTCTTGAATATTATGCTCCTGTCACAGAGGAATATGGTTTCCATTTCGAGTCGCTCTCCAACAAAATCTTCACTCCCATCATCCGTAAAGAAGTACGCAATCTTAAAATTTCTTCGAAAGGACATTTTACCGTATATTTGCCGGCTTATGATGATGAAAAGATTCTCAAACATTTGAGTAAGTTCACTAAAATAAAGTTTGATGTATTTTCAAAACACAATAAGAAACCCATCACGAACGGTAAAATTCAAATACGACCCATTAACGGGAAATCATTTCTGGAAAGTATGGCATCATCAGAAGGTGTAATTTGCAACGCCGGGTTTGGCACCACTTCGGAAGCCTTATTCCTCGGTAAAAAACTGATGGTGATACCCATGAAAAATCAATACGAACAACAATGCAATGCGGCCATGTTAAAATCGATGGGCGTGTCGGTGATGAAAAATCTGAAGAAAAAACATCACGATAAACTAGAGGTATTTTTTAAAAGTGCCAAACCGATAAAGGTGAATTACCCTGACATGACCGAGGAAATTGTGAGCAAAATTATCAATTCTTAGTTTTCAACTTTCCACATGACTGATTTTCATTGGGGTGTTTCATCGGCAGCGCCACAAACTGAGGGAAATGGCTACGGTGATGGAAAAGGACTTTCTATCTGGGATGAATTTGCAACGCATCGAAAAAAAATTGCTGATGGTTCCAATCCAACTATCGCTACCGATTTTTATAACCGCTTCCGGGAGGATGTCGATATTATTCATCAGCTTAAAATTCCAAACTTCCGCTTTTCCCTCAGTTGGCCTCGAATTCTGCCTGAAGGAATTGGTGAAATTAATCAGAAGGGAATCGATTTTTATAATCAATTGATTGATTATTGTCTGGCGAAAAATATTACACCCTGGGTGACGCTTTACCACTGGGATTTACCACAAGTACTGGAAAACAAAGGAGGATGGACGAACCGCAAAATCATAAAGTGGTTTTCGGAATATACTAAAATTTGTGTAGAGAATTTCGGTGACCGGGTAAAAAACTGGATCGTATTAAATGAGCCGATGGCTTTTACGGGAGCAGGTTATTTTTTGGGGGTTCATGCTCCCGGCAGAAGAGGGCGAAGGAGCTTTGTTGCAGCCGCTCATCATGCGGTGATGGCCAACGCTGCTGCAGCAAAAATTATCCGTAAAGAAGTTGAGCAAGCAAATATTGGCACCTCACTTTCCTTATCGTATGTTACCTCTTATACCAACAACCAAAAAGATATAGCAGCTGCCAATCGGGTGAATGAATTGATCAACAATTTTTTTCTTTATCCCATGCTTGGAAAAGGTTATCCTTTGAAAAATCTGAAATTTTTACAAGCTATTGAAAAAGTATTGTTACCCGGTGATGCACAGCTAATGAAAGCCGATTTAGACTTTATTGGAGTGCTAAATTATACCAGAGA
>JBBQVM010000276.1:0-4479 GCA_038211525.1 Bacteroidia bacterium | reverse complement strand
CCATCTTCACCTTGTAAAAAAGGCGCGTCCATGCTAATATGTCTGCCGGAACTACGCATAGTGTCACGGATATCGTCTTGCGAAATCTGGAGTATCACAGATATCTCTTCGTTGGTAGGTTCCCTTTCAAAATCCTGTTCCAGCTTGGAGAATGTTTTGTTGATCTTATTAATGAAACCAATTTTATTTAATGGCAATCGAACGATTCGGGACTGTTCCGCTAACGATTGTAAAATCGACTGACGAATCCACCAAACTGCGTAAGAGATAAACTTAAAACCTCTAGTCTCATCAAATCGCTGAGCCGCTTTAATTAATCCCAGGTTGCCCTCGTTAATAAGGTCCCCTAAAGTGAGGCCCTGATTTTGGTATTGTTTTGCAACCGATACCACAAATCGCAGGTTGGCCTTGGTTAATAATTCAAGTGCTTTCTGGTCTCCCAACTTAATCCTTCGCGCTAAATCAACTTCTTGTTCAGCATTAATAAGCGTCACTTTTCCGATCTCCTGCAAGTACTTATCCAACGACTGTGTTTCCCGGTTGGTGACCTGTTTTGTAATTTTTAATTGTCTCATCTTCTCGTCTTTTCTCTCGTTATTTGTTGGGTCTAACGCCCGTGTTCGGAATGAGTTACAAAACGAAAATTGAGATGGAGTTTTTTGATGTAAGAAAATTGGGGTAAATTGAAAAAAGGAGAGAAAAAAGCCCAAATGGAACGGCTGAAATGTAAGAAAAACCGCCTTGGGAGCGATTTTTCTTACATTTTAGGAAGTATTAGAAAAGAAAGAATAAGGTTCTTATAATCCTTGAAATTAATCCTGTTTTTCTGTTGGAGCCTTCCTTTGCGGGATGGAACCTGCATTGCCTGCGTCACCATTCACCGGCTGTGCGGGACGATCCGTGCTGCCTGCCGGGCGAGGGGTAAGCGCTTTCTTCGAAAGTTTAAGCTTGCCGGTTTTCTTATCTATTTCAATAAGCTTCACCTTAATGATATCTCCTTCTTTAAGTATGCCGTCCATGTTCTCTAAGCGCTCCCACGATACTTCAGAAATATGCAGCAGTCCATCCTTGCCGGGAAGAATTTCAACAAATGCGCCGTAAGCCATAATGGATCTTACTTTACCTTCATAAATTTCACCCACTTCAGGAATGGCAACAATACCTTTAATTCTTCTTTTCACCTCTTCAATAGAGGCCTTATCTGCGGAAGCAATCTCTACATAACCCATTCCATCTCTTTCTTCAATAGAAATAGAAGCACCGGTTTCACGCTGCATCTCCTGAATAATTTTTCCTCCAGGTCCTATGATAGCTCCAATAAATTCTTTCTCAACTCTTAATGTTTCAATACGAGGCGCATGTGGTTTGTAATCATCATTCGCCTGAGAAATGGTTTTATTCATCTCACCAAGTATATGCAAGCGACCTGCTTTTGCCTGCTCAAGAGCCTGCAACATGATGTCGTATGGTAATCCATCTACTTTAAGATCCATCTGAGTGGCACAAATTCCTTTGCTGGTTCCGGTAACTTTAAAGTCCATGTCCCCTAAGTGGTCTTCATCACCTAGAATATCAGAAAGAACCGCAAAACGGGAACCATCTGTAATTAATCCCATTGCAATTCCTGAAATGGCGCTTTTTAATTTAACACCTGCATCCATCAATGATAATGAACCGGCACAAACTGTAGCCATGGAAGAGGATCCGTTTGATTCTAAAATATCAGATACCACTCTAATAGTATATGGATTTTCTTCAGCTGAAGGAAGTACTTTTTTAATGGAACGCATAGCAAGATTTCCATGTCCTACTTCACGACGACCTGTTCCTCTGTTAGGCTTTACTTCACCTGTAGAAAATCCTGGAAAATTATAGTGTAAAAGGAATTTTTGTGTTCCTTCAACCATAACACCATCAATAATCTGCTCGTCCATTTTGGTTCCCAGAGTTACTGTTGTTAACGATTGCGTTTCTCCACGTGTAAAAACTGCTGAACCGTGTGTGGAAGGTAAGTATCCAACCTCCGACCATATTGGTCTTATATCTTTTGTGCCACGACCATCAAGACGTTTTTGAGTATCAAGCATCATAGTTCTGATGGCTTCTTTCTCTACATCATGAAAATAATGGTTGATCATTGATTCTTTTCCTGAAAGTTCTTCAGGTGTAAAACCTGCTTTGAATTCTTCGCGGATAGCTTCAAATCCAACTTTACGGGCATCCTTATTATCGTTTCCAACTTTTGCAAAATCATATACCTTCTGATAGGTAGCTTCTTTTACTTTAGCACGTAATTCCTCATCATGTACTTCGTGAGAATATTCGCGTTTAGCAACATTCCCTACTGCTTCACGAAATTCTATCTGAGCCTGGCATTGTAATTTAATTGCTTCATGAGCAAATTTAATGGCATCAACCATCTCTTGTTCCGAAACTTCGTTCATCTCACCTTCCACCATTCCAATATCTTTCATGCTACCGGCAACAATTAAGTCGATGTCGGCATTTTGCATTTCGGAAATAGGAGGGTTGATCTTAAACTGTCCATTAATTCTTCCAACGCGTACTTCTGAAATTGGTCCGTTAAACGGGATGTCGGAGATGGTGATAGCCGCAGAAGCTGCCAGACCTGCTAATGCATCAGGAGCTACTTCAGGATCGGCTGAAATAAGGGTGATCATCACCTGTGTGTCGGCATGATAATCATCGGGAAACAATGGCCTTAGTGCACGGTCAACAATTCTTGATATTAATATCTCATATTCGGATAAACGAGCTTCTCTTCTAAAAAAACCACCCGGGAATTTTCCTGCCGCAGCATACTTTTCCTGATAGTCAACCGACAACGGTAAAAAATCAGTTCCTTCTTTTGCTTTTTTACTGGAAACAACGGTTGCTAAAACCATGCAATTTCCCATTCTAACTACTACAGATCCATCTGCCTGCTTGGCAAGTTTACCTGTTTCCATGCTAATCGTCCTGCCATCTGCAAGTTGAAAAGTTTTTGTAATTGGTGTTTTTGACATCTTTTTTAATTTTTTTTAGAACCACTTATTAACGAAAAAAAGGCAATTCCATAATTGCCTTTATATTTTTATACTATTAAGAATTTTGATTGTTATTTTCTGATTCCCAGCTCACCAATAATTTTTCTGTATCTGGTGATGTCATTGTGAATAAGAAAATCGAGGAGACTTCTTCTCTTTCCTACCAAACGAATCAGTGAACGCTGAGTTGAAAAATCTTTCTTCTGTAATTTCAAGTGTTCAGTAAGGGAATTAATTCTTTCTGTAAACATCGCAATCTGAGCTTCGGCTGAACCGGTATTGGTTTCACTGTTACCAAATTTGTTGAAGATCGCTTTTTTTGACTCTGTACTCAGTTGCATTGGATATAAAGTTGATTATGAATTTTTAAACGGACTGCAAAGATAGTGATTCCCTATTTATTGGCAAATTTTTTTTGATCAATTTTTGAAAAACTCAAGAATTTGCGTTAGCTTGATTTTCAATTCATTACGCGAAACGATGAGGTCGAGGAAACCATGTTCCAGAACGAATTCAGATGTTTGGAAGCCCTTTGGGAGGTCTTTTCCGATAGTTTCCTTCACCACCCTTGGTCCGGCGAAAGCGATAAGAGCACCCGGTTCAGCAATATTAAGATCACCCAACATGGCATAAGATGCTGTTACTCCACCAGTAGTAGGATCGGTGAGGAGGGAGATATAAGGCAATTTTGCGTCGGACAGTCTGGTTAACTTGGCAGATGTTTTAGCCATTTGCATTAACGAGAAGGCCGCCTCCATCATACGAGCTCCTCCTGATTTTGAAATAATCAATAGCGGATATTTCTTTTTAATGGCGACGTCTATAGCTCTTGAAATTTTTTCACCAACCACCGAACCCATCGAGCCACCAATAAATTGAAAATCCATACAGCAAATCACCAGATTATTCCCGCCAACTTTTCCATAAGCGGTCCGGATGGCATCTTTTAAATCGGTCTTCTTTATAGTGTCAACCAGTCGATCGGTATACTTTTTTGTATCAACAAAATTCAATGGGTCTGCTGATGTGAGATTCGTATTGAACTCTGTAAAATTATTATCGTCAAAAAGAATTTCGAAATACTCTTCTGATCCAATGCGCTCGTGGAAACCGCACTTGGCACATAGGTAAAAATTATCGGAATGTTCTTTTGACGGCTGTATATTTTTACATGATGGACACTTATACCACAATCCTTCAGGCGTCTCTTTCTTCTCTCGTGTTGAAGTAGTAATCCCCTCCTTTATTCGCTTAAACCAGCTCATTTCAAGTTGTAGTTGTGTGTTTGTTTTTTAAGGAACAAAATAATAATCAGGCAATAGTGATATCTTTATTCAGATACACATCTTGAATGGCATTCAACAATGCGATACCCTCTTTAATTGGTTTCTGAAATGATTTTCTTCCCGAAATCAAACCCTGACCACCGGCA
>JBBQVM010000275.1:0-4510 GCA_038211525.1 Bacteroidia bacterium | reverse complement strand
TCACAAATTTTTTCTTTCTAAAGAGAACAAAATCACACTCTTTATTTTCCTGGAAGTAATAGATATCATGTCCTGATTTTCGCAAATGTGTATAGATCAAATTCTCAAACAATCTCCCACGGTCCTCTGAAAAACTTAATGAATTTGAATAGGCCATTCCTGTATCAACAATATAAACTTTTCGAGGATTTACGATACGACTTGCTGGCGACCAGTTGAATTTTTGCAGATAAGAAAACAGATAGGAATCCTCCATCCACGAAAGAAAATCGGAGACTGTATTTGCAGAACCGATGCTGAATTTTTTACGAAGGTTGTTATATGTGAACTCTTTCCCGATGTTTGATGTCATATACAACGCAAGATCCATTAATATCTTGGTATTCTTTATTCCATATCTCACTGCAATGTCTCTAAGCAAAATATCTTTGAATAAAGTTTGTAAAATCTCATTGTTATGACTCTCCAGATATACCGGAAAACCTCCATGTTGAATGTATTCACGTAAATGATTACTTTTTTTTCTCGTTTTGGTAAAAATCAAATATTCGTTATATGAAAAAGGAAATAGTTCATGGCGAATATGCCTTCCGGTTAATTTGCTACCTAATTCCTTGCTTAATAATGCAGCATTTGAACCGGTAACGAATATTTTTTTTCCACTATCATGCAACTGACGAACAAAAACTTCCCACCCGGAAACATTTTGAATTTCATCAAAGAACCAGGTGTTAATATTTTCACCACCTACCTCAATCAATTTTGGAAAATCCGAAACTTCAAATCCAAACACTCTTGAATCTTCAAAATTAAAATAGCCAGGCTCCGAATAAAACTTATCCATGATTTGCGTCATCAAAGTGCTCTTTCCACATCGCCTGATTCCTGATATTACTTCAATCATTCCCGTTGTGGGAGTGAAATCTACAATCATGTCCCTCTGAATCAACTTAGCTCTATTCGTATGTAGATATAGTTGCTGTTCGTTGAACGCCTGCTTTATATTTTCTTTGAGGATCATAGTATTTGACTTTATTTTACAAATATAAGGATCTTTATATTGACAATATAAACTATTAAGTAATATTTATTATTATATTGATTAACAACTACTTACTAGTTTATATAAATTTTTTCGCTACATGCTTCGTTCGAAAATATATTCTGCTTACTGTTCCTTTTGCATCCCGATGGGTTACATTTAAATGAAGTCTATAACCATACCGAATGGATCGAAAAAGAATATGCTACGATTGGAACCTCCCGTACACTTCCCGAATTTAAAAATAGTATACAACAATTAACAGATCCTTCCGAAAATTCGCTGAGTGAAAAAATATCACGCATCCGTAAAAAAATTCAAAGATTAATTGGCGAGGATTTGGCTGCTCACTATATCATTGAAGGACCCAGAGCCGAACCGAAGAAGATTTTATTGGATAGAGGTTTGGTGGATTGGAATTGAGACTACTTGTGAGGCTGAAAATAAAAACAAGAAGCAACGAGATTAAACGGACAAGGAACTAAATGGTTTGTTAGTTTATTAGTTTATTAGTTTTTTGGTTTTTTAGGAGGGGACTTTGGAAAATAAATCATATTTGTACATCATAAATTTTTTGTCTGTTCCATAAATACCAATGGTTAGCGAGCACCTTTCTCCTGCACGGCTCATTGAACTTTGAACAATTTCCTACAAATTAGCAGACATAAGAAGGAGGCTATTATTAACCTTTATTCTTATGTATCATGGAAAACAAAAGCGAAATTATTATTTATCAAGCCGAAGATGGAACAACGGCTATTGATGTTCGAATTGAACAGGAATCTGTCTGGCTCACTCAACAACAGTTGGCACTACTTTTTGGTCAAACCAAGCAAAATATTAGTCTTCATATCAGTAATGTGTTTAAAGAGAATGAGTTAGACAAAGCCTCAGTCGTCAAGGAATACTTGACAACTGCAGCAGATAACAAGCAATACAAAACTCAGTTTTACAACCTCGATGTAATCATTTCAGTTGGTTACCGTGTTAAGTCAAAACGAGGTACGCAGTTCCGCTTTTGGGCCAATAGCATCCTTAAGCAATATCTCATAAAAGGGTTTTCCTTGAATGAAAAACGACTTAAAGAGCAATCCCAAAAACAGCTTTTGGAGTTGCAACGGACAGTAAAATTTATTCAATCTGTAGCGAGTCAGAAAGTTTTAACTACTGAGGAATCCTCAGGACTGTTGAATGTGATTGCAGATTATACTTTAGCGCTTGACGTGCTTGATCAATTTGATCATGAGGAGTTACAAATTTCAGGAACTGAACGGAAACAGAAATTCAGAATTGATTATCGCAACAGCCGCCACCACTGCCGCTGCCACAGCAACAGCCGCCCTTCATTCACACTCCGCAATCTTTCCATTAATAACAACCCTGTCTGCCTCCGAACTCGTAAGTCTCAGCGCCTCCTTGTAACACGAAATTGCTTTGGTGTTATCTATTCCCGAATAAAGTTCACCCAGCAGTGTGTAGTAGAGATGATTGGTGGTGAGGTTTAACTTTTCAGCTTCAGCGATGGCCGGCAATTTTCCATTTGCTTTTGATAGTGCGTAGGTTCTGTTGAGTGCTGCTATGGGTGAATACTCGATGCGGAGGAGCTGGTTGTAGAGCTGTAAAATAGTTTCCCACTTGTGAGCAGGTTCTGTTTTAGTAGTGTGGAAAAATGCGATGCTCGCTTCTAAATGATATTTAGAAATGACATTACCTTTAGATGACCGGTTTAGATAATATTCACCTGTTGAAATCAGTTCATCGTTCCACAGTTCTTTGTTCTGGTTGTGGTAAAGAATTATTTCACCGCTATCATTTGTACGTGCATCTAAACGCGAAGACTGAAAACACATCAGAGCAATTAATGCATTAACTTGTGGATGATCTGTTTTTTCATTTTGGGTGAGTAGGTGCGCGAGTCGAAGGGCTTCTAACGAAAGATCTTTTCGTACTACAGTATTCGGATTAGAGGAATAGTACCCTTCATTAAATAAAAGATATAACGTTCTCAAAACTGCATCTAACCGTTCCTCAATTTCATTTTCTCCTGGTACCTCAATTTTAATTTGTGCCGATCTTAATTTCTCCTTCGCTCTAAATAATCGTTTTTTAATTGTTTCCTTATTCGTTAAAAAAGCATTTGCAATTTCATTCACACCAAAACCACAAAGTATGCGTAGCGAGAGTCCAATTTGTTCCTCAATAGAAATTAAGGGATTACAAATAGCAAACATCATCTGCAACTGACTGTCGGTGATATTCTGGTCGGATAAATCAATTTCTAATTCATAAAAAGTATCGGCAGATTGTTTTAACTGCTCAGAAATTTTTTGTTGAAAAACTGCATGGTGTTTGAGGTAATCTCTGGCTTTGTTTTTCGCAACGGTATAGAGCCAAGCAGTTGGATTTTCAGGAAATCCTTTAAGTCCCCAAGTTTCAGAAGCCTGTAAAAATGTATCGCTGGCAAGGTCTTCGGCGATCTCTATGTGTTCTATACCAAAAAGTTTACACAACACAGAAGTAATCTTCCTGTATTCAGTCCGGAATAAATGAGGAAGGATATTTTGATTTTGCATAAAAGTTAAAACAGGATCCGTTTTAATGTTACGGACCCTGTTTATTAAATATTACATGCCATTTATTTCACGCACTTCAACATTACCGCCTTCAAATAAAATAGGACAACCGTCGGCCAGTTTGGTGGCATCATCAATATTTGCAGCTTTAACAATTGTGTAGCCACCAATGAGTTCCTTAATTTCGGTATAAGGTCCATCGGTAACCATGTTATTGGGTCGAACTACTTTCCCTCCCGACTTCAACGCACTTCCGGGACTCACTAATTTATTCTGGGCAGCAATTCCGCCAATCCAGTCCATCCATTGTTTCATAGTGGCCTGCATTTCTTCAGGTGATCCGGATGATGCTGCTTTGTAATCGTTTCTGAATACTAATAAGAATTCTTTCATAGTTGAGAAGTTTATTTTTTTATTTGGTGATAATTTAATAAAATATTAGGTTACTATTAATAAAAGAACTGTTCCGAAATTATTTTCCCGTCCTTAACTCCAAAAACACAAATTTCTTCCATTTTCATTCGTCCCATACCTTTCATGGTAGCATCCAGCATGCAAGATATACTAAAATAATTACCACCAACAACAGGATCACCAAAATATCCATCATGTCGTTGTTCAATCATATCGGCAAAGGTTTTTCCTTTTTCAAGAACTGCTTTTTTTCCTGCTGCACTTGGCATGGGAGCATGATCGGGTTCCTTACTGGTTACATCATCTGCAAATAATTCGTGTTGTGCTTCAAGAACTTGTCCTTTCCTACAAAGTTCCACTAATCGATCGGCGACTTGTTGTGTTGTCATTTTTTTAAGTTTTTAGTTGTTTATATCCTCATGACGATTGAAAGTTTAAAAAGAGGACAAAATTAATGTGATGATGTGCTAATGTGATGATG
>JBBQVM010000274.1:0-4536 GCA_038211525.1 Bacteroidia bacterium | reverse complement strand
TGAGCCATCATCAACCACTACAATAGTATTATACCCGGAGTTAAGTATCTCTTTAACAACAGTCAATATTCTATCACCCTCGTTGTAAGATGGAATTATGATGTATGCATCCGATTTATCCATTACAGTATTTCAAACAGCGCAATTGTTCCAAATTCCAGTACACGTTCCCCCAACAAATCATATTTGGCGATTACATTTCGTCCGTCTTTCACAATATTCATATCCCCATCAGGTCTTTGAACCAGTTGATCTGTGTAAAGCAATCGTATTTTTTGATTATTAGTCATCGACTGCATCAGATTACTAAATTTAAGTTTCAAGGTTTTCTCCGGAGTCATGTCTAGCTTATCAGCACGTAAATCTACCAACACGTATTTGATCTTTAAACTACGCATCTCATCGGCAATAAGTAATTTATCACCAAACTGATCTTTGTAAATCTGGTCGAAAATTCCGATTTGGTTATCCTGATAAACACGCTGGTCGTTATTATTAATTTGATAAGTTAGAAAAGTAGCAATATTTAATATTTTTGCTTGCTTATCGCGATTCAGGGTGTTGATGATGTTTTGAGAAGATTGCGGAAAATAATTTTTAAACGCACTATGTTCATCATATTCTCCTATAGCGAATTTTGCAAACGCAGGTACAAAGAGTTCTTTGAAATTTACTTTTTGATACTCAGCTTCCGACCAACCTCTGTTTGGAATTAATTGAAATGGCATCACCATACAAAACCAAATTCCTGCACAAACCAATATGTATTTTTGAAGAAATTTATTTCCGGATACCATTTCCGTTGCGGGCGATTTTACCAGCATAACTATCAGTATCGGCAATAGTGCAAAGCCGGCCAAGCCATACCAAATGATTCCGCTGGATAACACAAACCAGTATTGCAGAATGGAATAGGCTATAATAACTAACAATTTCGAAACTGAGTCAATTCCTTTTAGTCGTTCTCTGAAAAGAAAATACACCACACCGGAGAATAGGGTCATTACCACAAAACAAATGCCAATGGATTGAATGGTAAGAGCATTGTACAAAGGCATTAAAGCATTTCCAATTGAAAGAAAGAGTTGATAAAAAATCAAGTATAGGGAAAGAAATAAACTGTGCAACAATGGCGCTTCACTAAAGGAAGTCTTCTGAAGTTTATCCACCACGTTTGCATAATCAAATGTTCCTTTCACCATCTGTGATGAAAACACCGATAAGACCAGAAACAAAAGCAGTAACAACATTTTTAAACTGTTCCATGGTAATTGTTTTGCTGAAAACGCAAACATTAACAATGGTAATAGCAACAAGATGAACAATCCGGCGTCAGAAGCCCAAAGCGCCACATTTTTTTTCATCACGTTATTATAAGGATAGGTAATGAATCGATTAATTCCTTTTTCATATCCCAAGTATCTTCGAATCTCCTCTTCTTTTGTTGAATTTGAAGGTGCAGTTCCATTGACAGTGCTTGGAGAAACATCCCTTTTGGTACTCCATTTTTGTCCTGCCTGTGCAAGTTGTCGGATAGAGTTATCAGCATCCATTAAAAGAGCTCCATTTGCCATACCTGCCATATTAATGTTTGCACTTGATTGATCGTTTTCTTCATGAAATAGTGGTGATGTGGAATTAACTCCTGAGGAGGTCACCTGTTCCTGAAATAATGCAGGTAGCGCCGATTTCCCTGTCAGGATGCTGTTAATAGAAAAAGATTGATTCTCGGATGCATGCTTTATCACCCATGGAAGAAAAACAATTCCGATAGCTGCGCCAAACAGAGCCGCTTTTTTGACTACCGGTAACAACTCTGCTGCCTTTCCGCGCAAAGCAAAACCAAAGGCAATGATTGAAAGTACCAGCGGAATCACAAATCGTAACATTGGATCAGTGTTTTCAAATTCTGCAAAACGTGTTAAATCCAATCCAAATATAATTGCGAAATTTAGAAAGAACATTCCAATTGCACCTGCTTTTCCAAGATGCGAATAAAAGAGTACCACCAAAAATGCAAAGATGCTTAACATCGAAATATATTTTATTCCAAATGCAAAACCCATTAAACTTCCGCAAAGAATCCAAACAACTAATTCGGGATCAATAATTGACTTTTTTTCTACTACCTTGATTTTACTTTGAGAAAGTACTTTGTTTTCCTCTCTTATAAAAAGTAGTACCCCGCAGAGTGTGATGAATAACACTGCAAGGTCTGTTTTTGAATCGTTATGCGATTGCCAAATAATTATTGGGGCGGAATAATAAAGTGCACAGGCCAAAAGACTCCAGTTATTTGATATTTTGAGATGTATACAAATTCGGTAAATGGCCAATATGCTTAATATTCCGGGCACCACCGAAATTAGAAGTGATACTGCAGTACTTTTGTACATTACCAATCCCAAACTCATCATTATCGACCAATTGTAGGCATCACCACCATCAATAAGCGAGTGATAACCACTAATTAATCTTGCACTGTTCATATACAAATTCAAACTATCAAAGCCAATGGGAAATGGACGTGTAAGAAAACATAAATTTATTGCCACCATAAAAATTACAAATGCATAAGTTGCAATGGCTGCTACATGTATTTCGAAAGATTTTCTTTTAGCAAATAATAATTCCTTTAATTGTGGAATCATGATTTTTATACCTGGCAATACCAATAATAATATAAACGGAATTACCACCCATTGTAAAAGTAATCCACCTATGCCAAGTAAAAATAAGCCAAGAGTAATCACCATAAATCCTACAGCAATACTCACCATTTGAAATGAATGCGCTTCCAATTTTACTGAAAATTTATTCAGGATAAATGTTCCTGTACTAAGTGCCGCAAGTAGAATTATAACTAATCCCCCATGTAACACTATGGTTTTGATTAAGAATGAAATTGCACCTGAAGCGGCATGTGGCGAAATATCGGTTTTGGATAAATAAAAGAGCATGATAAGCATCATACAGAATAATAAAAAGAGGTAGTGATAAATTCCTCGGAAATTTTTTACTTCTATTTTAAATGCCGGTTTTTTGACTACTGCAAATAAATAAGCAAATACTGTGGTAAATAAAAGTAGTGTAATAATGAGGTCAGTATATTCAAAATATGCTATTGCCCGCGTAAAATAGGCTGAGTTGTTCAAATAATCAAGCGTAAGAAAAATAGCCCACAAAACACAAAATATTTGTATAAACCAGGTACTGATGAACTTTTTAATAACGTCCATAAATGCAATTATATTAAAGAAGTTGTCAATTTTGGTATCAGGCTATCTGTATTTACCAAGGTTTCCTATCGCGATGCCAGATTACAAATAAACAAATATTTGATTGATTTTCCAACCATTAACTAGATTGTGGTGTTCATTTAGCTTCTTTTACTACTGCACTTAGCGGGTTCCTGCCAGAAAAGCATCCATGAGTTCTTTGCTGTAGGAATCGGAAGTGGTGTAACTACAGGTGTTTGTATTGCGATCGTGTTTATCAAGAGCGAAGTTTTTGAACCTCATATAATGTTTAGGATCTTGCAGCATATCAATCATTTCATTGTATTTTTCATGTTCGGTGAAAAAATCCCCTGCTAACAAATAATGAAGTAGCTGGAACGCCGTTTCATGGTTTACGTGATCACTCAAATCCATGTTTGTATTATTTAGTTCCGCTAAATTTAAAGCCTTTGCATTGTAAAAATAATAGATAAACTTAGCAATTAATTTGTAAGCGCCATCAATATTTTCGTAAGCCGCCTTTATTGCACTATTGTCTTTCATGTCGCCGCCTTTAAATTTTTTGTCGAACGCGTCTGCAAGTAAAAATGACGATTTCATACATAAATAAACCCCGCTCGAAAAAATAGGATCCAGAAATGCAGAGGAATCTCCTGTTAATACAAAATTATTTCCATACTTAACTTCCGTATAATAGGAGTAGTCACCAACCACCATCAGAGGTTGTCCTTCACGACGTTTTGCTTTTTTCAAAAGATCTAAAACATACGGCGATGAGTTTAATTCATTCATATAAAATTGAAACTGCCAGTCGGTAGCATCATTAAGTTTTGCCTTTTCGGAACGCACATAAGAGTTGTTTACTACCACACCAATGCTAATCCGATTTACCCCTACAGGAATCACAAAAATCCATCCTGCTTTTTCGCCACCTAAATAAACAATTGGTTGAATTCCAACATCAATAAATTCAGGCATTTCCTCTAACATCCAATGTGTGGCAAAGGCAACCCTGTCCAATTGATCGAATGATTTTTTATTATTCATTTTCTTACTCAAAAACGTATCCTGCCCACTAGCATCAACAAGTTGTTTTGCAAAATAAGTTTTCGAAGAACCACTTTTATCCATCACATCCACTTGTACATTTCCGTCTTCTCTGTTCAAATCTACATTGGTAACCTTAGTTTGTTCGTGAACCACAGCGCCAAATTTTCTGCTGTTCTTCAACAACATGTCATCAAATTCGGCACGCAACACATGAAATGAAAGGGCACTCTCATCATGGATCACTTTA
>JBBQVM010000273.1:0-4599 GCA_038211525.1 Bacteroidia bacterium | reverse complement strand
TCCTGGACCAATGGAATACATTCCCAATTTTATAGCACGAAAACTGGGTCGGGAAAATGTTTCTTATGACCTTCCGGCGATGCAGGAATATCTTGAGGAGACTTATGGAATTACCGTTTATCAAGAGCAGGTAATGTTACTTTCGCAGAAGCTGGCTAACTTTACAAAAGGTGATGCTGATACCCTCCGTAAAGCGATGGGTAAAAAGCAACTTGATGTGTTGAATAAGATGAAGTCGAAGTTTATGGAAGGATGCGCGTCAAATGGTCACGATCCTAAAGTATGCGAAAAAGTATGGACTGACTGGGAGGCCTTCGCGCAATACGCATTTAACAAATCACACTCTACCTGCTACGCATTTGTTGCCTATCAGACAGCTTATCTTAAGTCACATTACCCCGGGGAATACATGTCGGCGGTACTCACACATAACCTTTCCAATATCGATAAAATTACCTTCTTTATGGAAGAGTGTAAGCGCATGGGATTGAAAGTTATTGGCCCTGATGTGAATGAATCGTTGTATAATTTTGCTGTAAATAAAAATAGTGAAATCCGTTTTGGATTAGGTGCAGTTAAAGGAGTTGGTGAAGGAGCAGTTGAAGCAATTATTGCAGAACGAAAAGAGGCCGGTCCATTTAAAAACCTGCTCGATCTTTTAACACGCGTTAATTTGAAAAACGTGAATAAACGTTGTATGGAGAGTTTGGTGATGGCAGGTGCATTCGATTTCGATCACGCTACACACCGCGGTATGTGGTTCGAGAAAGATCCAAAGGATAATAATTTAACTAATCTTGAAAAAGCTATTCGGTATGGTGCCGGATCACAGGATGCTAAAAACTCCTCGCAAGTTTCCCTTTTCGGGGAAGCCAGTGCGGTTGATATGCCGGCTCCTAAATTCTACCCCTCTGCGCCCTGGTCGGAGTTGGAAAAACTGAGAAGTGAAAAAGATGTTGTTGGTTTTTATGTTTCAGGTCATCCACTTGATGAATTTCGTTTTGAAATTCAAGCCTTTTGTAATGTTCCGGTAAACGAACTTGGCGACCTGACAAAATTGCGGGGAAAAGACATTGCCTTTGCAGGAATTGTGACAAGTGCCAATCACCGCACTACCAAATCGGGTAAACCATTTGGGGTAATGTTTATTGAAGATTACACCGGCTCGGTCGAATTAGCCTTATTCTCAGACGATTACCTCAAATTTAAACAATACCTTACCCCTGAATATTACCTGTTTATAAGAGCTAAAGTGCAGTCGCGATATAACGATCCCAATAACCTTGAAATAAAAATAAGCAGTATAAAGTTATTGCCTGACGTTGGGAACGAATTCGCTAAATCACTTACTTTGAGTATGAACCTGGAAGAAATAAACAAGGATACTATGAATACGTTAGATGTTTTACTAAAAGAATATCCCGGTAAACTTCCTGTCAGATTTAGTGTTAGAGATAAGGATAATAGAGTTGAACTGGCCAGCAAAAGAGTTCGTGTCAATTTCAGTAAAAAACTCTTTGAAGAATTGGAATTCAAACAAGGAATTAGGTTTAAAATCAACACCTAACTGACGGAATGGCAGTGAAAAGTGGTGGGCATGGTATTGGCTATGAGGATGGAAATGAATTCTGAAACTGCTTTCCAAAGCGCAAGACACGGAAGGTTAAGAATTAAAAGTTGAAAATTAAGAACCTACCTACTGAAAGCAGGCCAATAAACAAACAAACCAATAAACTAACAAACCAATAAAACCAACAAAGAGGCAGTAGGTAAGTCGGTGAGCCTGAATCGGTTTTTCGAATAAAGTTTAATACGAAAGATTTGGCAAAAAGATTAAAAAACTAATAAACCAATAAACCTGCCGTTGCTAACGCTTAGTCAGGCAGGCTAATAAACCAATAAACTAATATACTAATAAACCAATAAACTAATAAACCAATAAACTAATATATTTATGGCAATAGAATTAACAGATGCCAACTTCGAAGAGTTGGTAATTAAATCAGACAAACCTGTACTAGTAGATTTCTGGGCCGAATGGTGTGGACCTTGCCGTATGGTAGGACCGGTTGTTGAAGAATTATCTAAAGACTATGATGGTCGTGCTGTTGTAGGAAAAGTAGATGTGGATAGCAATCCGGGCATTTCTATGAAATACGGAATTCGTAACATCCCTACTCTACTCATTTTTAAAGGAGGCGAGATAGTAGATAAGCAAGTTGGTGCAGTTCCGAAATCGGTACTTGCTGGAAAACTTGATGGACAGATGTGATTGATGTGTTGATGTGATTATGTGGTAATATTTTTATGAACTGCAATGAATCATAATATACTATTTAAAAATCATATTTTTAGAAACTTGTGTTAATGAGCAGCCTGCTATCAGCAGGTAGGCGCATTACTACATCACAATATCAACATATCTGCAAATCAACGAATCAACACATATAATTTTGCCAATCAACCAACAGGAGGTCCGCCAGTTAAGTCATCTTGAGCTCATTGCCAAGCAGGTGGTGGAGGGATTTATTACCGGTTTGCACAAAAGCCCATTTCATGGATTTTCAGTGGAGTTTGCCGAGCACAGGTTATACAATACCGGTGAATCGACACGTCACATGGATTGGAAACTGTTTGGACGCACCGACAAACTTTTTGTGAAACGGTACGAAGAAGAAACTAATTTAAGGTGTCAAATTATAATCGACAATTCTACAAGTATGCACTTTCCCGGCAAGGAATTGCTGCAAAAAGATGCTATGAATAAGATTACTTTTTCTTCTTATTGCGCTGCTGCTATGATGAATTTGTTAAAGATGCAGCGTGATGCAGTAGGACTTAGTATTTTTTCTGATAAATTGGAAGTGAACACACCTGCCCGTTCAAGTACACTGCACCAGAAACTTCTTTATATGAAACTTGAAGAGGCGCTGGATTCCGGAGGACAAGATGTTAAAAGACAAACTGCCGCTTCAGAGGCACTGCACCAAATAGCAGAATCGATTCATAGACGCTCGCTGGTTATTATTTTCAGTGACATGATGGATAACAGTCAAGGTGATACCAATGATTTGTTTAACGCATTACAGCATTTGAAATACAACAAGCACGAGGTCATTCTTTTTCATGTGACCGATAAAAAACTGGAACTCGATTTTAAATTTGAGAACAGGCCGTATCAGTTTATTGATGTTGAAACGGGTGAAATGGTAAAAGTGCATTCCAACCAGGTACGTGAAATTTATCTTGAAAAAATGAATAAATTTCATCACGATCTAAAACTACGTTGTGCCCAATATAAAATTGATTTTATTGAAGCCGACATCAACGAAGGGTATCGACAGGTATTGCTTCCCTACTTGATTAAGAGGCAAAAGATGGGGTGAACTACAGACGGCATTAGCAGCCTTCAGTTGGCAGCAATATCTTGAGTTTATATAAAAGTAAGCAGTCAGTTTGTCGGTAACTTGATCCCCACTAGTGTTATCCTAAGCTTTTAATGAGATGTTGTTTTCAAATTCAAAATTACTGCTCTTTTGGTGTTTAAAACTAACCTTATCGGGGGCATTTTCCCCACGAATGAACAATTGAATTTACTATCGAACTCCGTTCACAAAATACATATCAATTTCACCTTTTCCTTTTGCAGAAACTTTTCCTCTGTATTCACAATTAAATTTATCTTTTACCAGTTCAAAAGTACTTCCACTAATATTCACCTTACCCACTTCACCACTACTTTCCATTCGGCTGGCAGTATTTACAGTATCACCCCAAATATCATAAGAATATTTTTTTACCCCAACAATTCCGGCAACGACCGGGCCGGTATGTACTCCAATCCTGATTTCAAAAAATAATTGGCCGGCAGCTATTTTCTTTATTTTGAGTTCATCCATAAATTTTTGAATTGCCATAGCTGCATTCAACACATCAAAAGCATGTGTATTGTTTGGTACAGGTAATCCACCGGCAGCCATATAGGCATCACCGATAGTTTTAATTTTTTCGACACCATATTTTTGCATGATATGATCGAAAGCGGAAAAACATTCGTTGATCTCTCCAACCAATTCTTGTGCAGTTAACTTCTCCGACAACTGTGTAAATCCTTTGAAGTCGGTGAAGAGAACAGTTACATCGTTTATTGACTTTGCTTCCGCAGAACCTTTAGCCTTTAATTCTTCCGCTACTTCGGCAGGAAGAATATTCAATAATAACTCATCACTTCTCTTTTTCTCTTTAGAGATTCGATTACGTTGACGAAAAAATATTCCGGCAAAGAGCAAAACAACTGCGAAGCCCCCAATAAAACCATTTCTTACCAACATCTGCCTTCTCAATTCCTGCCTTTGTATTTCTTGGTCTTTGGTGAGTAAGCTGATCTGAGATTCTTTTTTCTCAAGGTCAAAAGTAAATTGGAGCGTTCCTAATTTTTTATCAGTCTCAAGATTGTAAATTGTGTCTTTGATTGCAAGCAGAAGATTCTGATATTTGAATGCGTTAGAAAAATCTTTATTTTCTGCATACGATTGCGATAATCCTTGATAAGCATCTTTTATTTCAGCAACAAACTTTAAAGGAATACCCACCTCGAGG
>JBBQVM010000272.1:0-4614 GCA_038211525.1 Bacteroidia bacterium | reverse complement strand
GATTAGGTTTTCCTGTTATGAGGTCGGTGATGATTTGTGCAGCTATTACGCTAAAAGTAATTCCATTACCCCCAAAGCCCAACGCAAAATAACTATTAGGAAGTGGTTCATATTTCCCAATAAAAGGAAGACCATCCTTGGTGGTACCGAAAGTACCGGTCCATGAAAATTCGGGCAGGAAAGGGATGTCAGGAAACAATTTCTTAAAATCTTTAGTGAGCAATTTCTTTTTCTTTTCAATCAATTGATCTCTTTGCTCAGGATCATAAAAATTTTCATCGCGCCCTCCTATTAAGATTCGATGATCATTGGTGGTGCGCAAGTACAAATAAGGATCGGCCGTGTTCCAAATAAGTACTTCGTCTTTCCAGAATTTGACATCAGGATTAACCTGTTCACTAATGGTTGCATAGGTACTGTGTAAGTCAACTATTTTCTTTTTAATATAATTTACCGACTCGTATCCGGTTGCATAAATTAATTTATCGGCTTTAATTTTTAATCCATTCGCTGTTTCAAGAGTAACTCCGCTGCTGGTGTGTTTAATATGTTTAACGGGAGTACGATCGCAGACGTTTACTCCTTTACTGATGCTGTGTTGATGTAGCGCATGAGTAAAAGTATATGCATTAATTTCAGCGGCTTGTGCAGAAAGAATAGCTCCCGGAGCAGTTATATTAAATTGTTTGAGGAGTTGTTGTTGATCCAGAAAATGTACTTTAAACCCATTCTGTTTTCTTACGAAATATTCTTCTTGCAGCCAGTATAAATCTTTTTCTTTGGCTGCGTATAAAAGACTTTTTTTAGACTGAAAATCTTTGTACTTTAATTTACGAGCTATTTTTTCAATCGTATCAATCGAATCAGCACATAATTGATAAGATCTCACCGCATCAGGATAACCAACTAAATCAATTAATTTAATAAGAGGGGTGTCAATTTCATATTGCAATAAGGACGTACTGGCACAGGTACTACCTAAACCAATGGTGCGGCCGTCTAACACGATGCACTTTATTCCCGCATTGGCTAAATAATAGGCAGCAAGTGCTCCTGAAATGCCACCACCTAAAATCACCACCTCAGTCGCAACTGATTTTTGGAGTTTGGGATAATTGTAAGGCAGTCCGTTTTTTATTAACCAGAAAGGATATCCTGAACTTAACTTCAAAATGTGAATCTCTAATTACTTAAAATCAATTTTGAATCATTTTACTCAAATCTCTGGATAATGCTTTTTCAGCCCAAAAAATACATATTAATTCCTGTAAAAGTAACTCACGTAAATGCTGATCGACAATTGTAACTTTAACTTGGTTTTCGTTGGAATTCAAATCATTTTCGCTGGATGAATTAGTTAGGTTTTCCATGATATCAGGTTTTAAATTAGTACGATAGTTGTTGTTATAGTCGTAATTATACCTAGTAAAATGGTGCCAAGAGAATTTAATTCTAAAAAATAAGCACAATTGCTCAATGTGTGGAATATTTTCCATGAAATGAATGTAAAAATTGGGTAGTTACCTTTGTATAACTTTAAACTGAAAAGCAAAAACATGAAAAATCAAAAGAAAAGTGCACACAAAAAAAATTACTTTGAGACTTTCTCCGCAAAAATCAGTCAAGCCACCGGAAGTTCCTACGCATTTATAATTGCGTTTAGTTTGGTGTTGGTTTGGGCCATTAGTGGGCCTGCCTTTCATTACTCCGAAAGCTGGCAAATGGTTATTAACACCGGCACCACCATTATCACTTTTTTAATGGTGTTCTTGATTCAAAAGGCGCAAAACAAGGATTCACTGGCCATTCAGCTCAAGTTGAATGAACTGGTTGCTGCCCACGAATACGCCAGCAACCGATTGGTAGATGTGGAAAGCCTGACTGAAGATGAATTAAAAATTATTCAGAAATATTATTCTAAAATGAATGAGATTGCCAAAAGTGAAAATAGCTTACAGGAATCCCACTCCATTGATGAGGCACAAACACGTCATGATATGAAGAAAGATATGGAACAGGATTTAAGAAATAAACATCCTAAAAAGGTTAAAAATAAAAGTGTATCTGAGTGAAAACAACAAAATAATTTTCTTCGAAACGCAATTTGTTTCTAATAAAGCACGGAATACTGATTCTGTTTTGAAAGGTTATTTGTTTGCATCTATTTTTACACCTGATTGGTGTAAAAATAGGAATTTTTTTCTGTAACTACACTTTTTGTCTGTACAAATAAAATCCAGTTTCCACAAAGGGATTTTCGTTCTCCTCCCTTGGTAAAAACTCGTTACTTTAACAAAACCTGTCTGCGGGAGTGGTTGGTCGTCTTATCGAATCTCCGCCCTGAAGGACGGAGTTAGTAAAGCGTTTTTTGTCTCCGGGGGTTTTCAATGAGCGAGTTGTTTGTTTTCTCTCTCATAAGGGCTGAAGCCCCTATTCGAGTTTTACTTTTTCTCTTATCTCCATCTTTAAGGACGGAATTGGTTAAAATAATTTTTGAAGGCTTGAGTTTTGGTTTTTATTTCTGCACTGCCCTTTAGGGCAAATTGCGCGAACGACAAGGTGTCGTTCCATTAACAAATTAATTTACTAACTCCGTCCTTCAGGGCGGAGAAGCACAAAGACAAGCAATCGGGCTTTAGCCCTTTTATGAATTTGTCCGAAAACTAATGTTAATCGAATATAAAATGCTTTCCCGTACAATTCATAATGACCATATTTTGTACCTAACGGCACAAAAAAATCACACTTCCTTCGTTAGGTCTGGGCTTGCGTAAAAAACCTAAACTTGAACTGCAACCGAATCGATTACCTTTTGATAAAACTTTTCATACTGCGGCATGATGACGTGGATGTCGAATTTTTTGGCTTGTTCGAGAGCGTTTTTGCGGAATTGGGCGAGCAGGTCGGGATTGGAGAGTAACTTGATGGAATTTTTTGCCATATCATCCACATCACCAACTTCACTAAGATAGCCTGTTACTCCCTGAATATTTAATTCGGGCATACCGCCTGCGTTACTCGAAATTACCGGAACCTGACACGCCATTGCCTCCAGGGCAGCCAATCCGAAACTCTCCGATTCAGAGGGCATCATAAATAAATCACACACTGAAAGTATCTCCTCAATGGCCTCCTGTTTTCCGAGAAATCGAACGTGTTCACAATTACCTAAATCACGACAAAGTTTTTCGATAAAAGGTCGCTCCGGACCATCGCCAATGAGCAATAATTTAGAGGGAACTGTTTTAATAATTTTATCAAAAGCGTATACTACGTCCTCAATACGTTTTACCTTTCTGAAATTGGAAGTATGCACGATTAATTTTTCACCGAAAGGTGCAATAGCTTTACGGAAATGATCTTTTGCTTTTTTAGAAAATCTTTTTAAATCGATAAAATTATAAATGACCTCAATCTCTTTATTAATTTTGAAATTAGCATAGGTATCTTTTTTCAGACTCTCCGAAACTGCCGTTACACCATCGCTGTGATTAATAGCAAAGGTTACCACCGGTTCAAAACTCATGTCTTTTCCAACTAAGGTGATGTCGGTTCCGTGCAAGGTGGTGACTATAGGAATATGAATTCCCTGCGCAGCCAGAATTTGTTTTGCGAGCCATGCTACCGATGCATGCGGGATGGCATAATGCACATGGAGGATATCGAGTTTCTCGTACTTTACTACATCGACCAACTTACTTGTTAACGCACTTTCATAAGGCGCATATTCAAACAACGGGTAGTTGGCAACTGATACTTCATGATAAGAAATATTTTCATGAAAAAAATCGAGACGAACCGGCTGGCTATAAGTAATAAAATGAATATTATGTCCTTTTTCTGCTAATGCCTTTCCCAATTCGGTGGCAATAACCCCGCTTCCTCCAAAAGTCGGGTAACAAACGATTCCTATTTTCATAAATGACAGGCTAATAAGCGGTTAAAGATACTAAACAAATTTCTTTTAAAAATGTTATTTGGCAGCCGATGAATTATTGCGGATAACCTCGTAAAAGGCCTCCATAATATCGGTTCTGTAATTGCCGGTTGCCAATTTGTTATTGGTAGCCGTGGGATAAACCCTGTTAGAGAGAAAAACATACACCAGTCCGGTAGCTGGATCGGCCCAGGCGCAGGTTCCCGTGAAACCGGTATGTCCGAAGGTAGCCGATGATGCTGATATGGCAGTAGGACCGTTTTTGGTTTTCTCTAATTCAGGTTTATCAAACACCAATCCCCTCCGGTTTTCGCCTTCTTTGTTATAACGAGCGGTGAATAAATCGATGGTTTCCTTTTTGAGGTAGCGCTTACCACCATACTCACCCCCATTGAGGAACATTTGCATAATAGCAGCTAAACCGGAAGCATCACTAAACAGTCCCGCATTACCAGCCACTCCACCTAACATAGCTGCAGCAGGATCGTGCACATAACCCTGCACGAGTGATTTGCGGAATGCGGTATCGTTTTCGGTAGGTACAATTTCTTGCTTTGCAAATTTATTGGTCGGATTAAAAAGCAGTCGGTTCATGCCCATTGGCTCATAAAAATTTTCAGCGAGGTAAGCATCTAAACTCATCTCTGTTACCTCTTCAACTACCTTCTGCATAATTA
>JBBQVM010000271.1:0-4625 GCA_038211525.1 Bacteroidia bacterium | reverse complement strand
GGTATCAACGCCAAAAACTAATAGTCCTATAATAAATGAAGCCACCAAAACTACCAGAGCACTACTCTGAAGTTCACTCCAGGTAGGCCACGATACTTTGTGCATTAATTCATTGTATGAATCTTGAATGTAGGCTTTAATTTTTTCCATTTTAACAGGACTTTAAAATTTCTTAATTACTATAATGTCTCCATATCCAATTGATGGCACGGGTGGAGAGACTCGAACTCCCAGCCAATGGTTTTGGAGACCACTACTCTACCAATTGAGCTACACCCGTATACTCTTCATGTGATTTTCTGATACAGTAATCAAACCCGAGCGCATCAACAAATCCGATAAATACAGCCGGTCCTTTTGAAAGGTACCGGCTGTTTTATACCGGATATTAATTGATTACTTAATGATTTCGATTACCTGTCCTGCACCAACGGTACGGCCACCTTCACGAATCGCGAAACGAAGACCTTTATCCATTGCAACCGGAACGATCAGTTGAACTGTGATAGTTACGTTATCACCCGGCATTACCATTTCACGTCCTTCCGGAAGTACGATTTCTCCGGTAACATCAGTCGTTCTAAGATAGAACTGAGGACGGTATTTATTATGGAATGGAGTGTGACGTCCACCTTCTTCTTTTTTCAATACATAGATCTCAGCTTTGAAATCGGTATGTGGAGTGATAGAACCAGGTTTTGCAACCACCATACCTCTGCGGATATCATTCTTCTCAATACCACGTAACAACAAACCAACGTTGTCACCTGCTTCACCTTTATCAAGGATTTTGCGGAACATTTCAACACCTGTTACAGTGGAAGTAAGTTTTTTGTCCTGCATTCCAAGGATATCAACCGTATCGTTAGAGTTAATAATTCCTCTTTCGATACGACCAGTAGCAACAGTTCCACGACCGGTGATAGAGAATACATCTTCTACCGGCATAAGGAATGGCTTATCAATATCACGAGGAGGGATTGGAATAAAAGTATCTACTGCTTCCATCAATTCATTGATTTTTGGAACCCAGTTAGCATCTCCATTTAATCCACCTAAAGCAGATCCACGGATGATAGGTGTATTATCACCATCGAATTGATAGAAGCTCAACAATTCACGAATTTCCATCTCAACCAAGTCAAGAAGTTCCGGATCGTCAACCATATCCACTTTATTCATGAAAACAACAATTTTAGGTACACCAACCTGACGGGCAAGAAGGATGTGCTCACGAGTTTGTGGCATAGGTCCGTCAGTTGCGGCAACAACCAGAATAGCACCGTCCATTTGTGCAGCACCCGTAACCATGTTCTTTACATAATCAGCGTGTCCCGGACAGTCAACGTGTGCATAGTGACGGGTTTTAGTTTGATATTCTACGTGAGAAGTGTTAATAGTAATACCTCTCTCTTTTTCTTCAGGAGCATTATCAATTGAAGAGAAATCTCTTACCTCTGCTAGTCCCTGTGATGCTAACACAGAAGTAATAGCTGCTGTAAGGGTAGTTTTTCCGTGATCAACGTGACCAATAGTTCCAATGTTCACGTGTGGTTTGGAGCGGTCGAATTTTTCTTTTGCCATTTTTTATTGGTTATTAAACGTGGTTTTTATTAATTGATTTTAGTTTCCTGTTTTAGCGATCCTGTTTTTCTTTTCCGGTTTCCCGGAATGGAAGCATTCACAGGAATGTTGTTACTATATTATTGCACTATATTATTTATTTCTTTTGAGCCAATGACCAGGATCGAACTGGTGACCTCATCCTTACCATGGATGTGCTCTACCGACTGAGCTACATTGGCGTTTTTAACTGATGAGCAGACCGGATTTAACTTACCTCCGATATACACCTAACTACCTTGTCTTCCCCTATTCTCCTCTTTTGTACTAATCATAATTCTGTTCTCAAGAATCATTTTCAAGAGCGGAAGACCTGCCTTCACTCCGTTTCGGCAGGCAGGCCGGGCTTCCATACAATTGTGAGTACATTCTTCTCGCCCTGTATCTTGCACTCCACTATATTTTGTAGTAAAAACCGATGTCTCTACTTTTCTATTGTCCTCAGAGCGGAAGACCAGCCTTCACTCCGTTTCGGCAGGCAGTCCGGGCTTCTATCCAAATGTGCGTACATTCTTCTCGCCCTATATCTTGTACTCCAATATATTTTGTAGTAAAAACCGATGTCTCTACTTTTCTATTGTCCTCAGAGCGGAAGACCGGGCTCGAACCGGCCACCCTCAGCTTGGAAGGCTGATGCTCTACCAAATGAGCTACTTCCGCTTATTACTGTTTACTTTTTCTTGAAATCATATGACCCTCACTATCTTAACAGTGAACAACCTTCCGTCAAACCTTCACAGCTTTCGCCGAAAAGAATTTTGTGGGGAGAGAAGGATTCGAACCTTCGAAGTCGTAAGACAACAGATTTACAGTCTGTCCCATTTGGCCACTCTGGTATCTCCCCTTACCTGCCTAACTTTCAGGCTAGTACGGGACGGCTGTTGCCATATGATTCCGAAGAGCCGATGGAGGGATTCGAACCCCCGACCCACTGATTACAAATCAGTAGCTCTGGCCAACTGAGCTACATCGGCAATAATATATTAAATCACTCAAAGAACACCCCGAATTTTGGGATTGCAAATGTATGAAACATATTTTGATATACAAATAGTTACTGAAAAAATTTATAAGTAAGTATTTGAACACTTTAGCCACATTGGAAAGTTATTAACATTCTTGCCATTTGCAAATCCTGTAATGCCACCTTTTCAACATCTAAATCGTCTTGTTTTCAACAATTTACATTTAAATGTAATTATGTATTTATTATTTGTACATTTGTTATCATTGAATTAATATAAAAACTATAAACATGAATCATTTTGGGTTAAATTATTATAAATCAATTATTTTCATTTTTTCGATGGTTATTTCAACTACCCTCCTCCACGCACAAAATGTGGGAATTGGTACCGCTACTCCGCTCGATAAACTACATGTAATAGGCAATATTCGCTCCTCAACGCTCTCCGGAGTGGGTAATCGGTCCGTGTTAGCCGACCCTAATGGAACGTTAATAATTGCCACCGGTGCTACCTCCCCCGATTGGTCGGTAACGGGGAATTCCGGATTGAACGGTGGAACCACTCTGGTTACCGGAACAAATTTTCTAGGAACTACCGATGCTCAGAACATCTGTTTCAAGACTAACAACATTGAACGCGGCCGATTTAGTGCTTTGGGTGAGTTTTTTGTGGGTGCATTCAATACAATAATCCCAGGCGACTTAATGAATTCTGTCGGAAATCCAACCTTCCCATGGGCAATTAATGGCTATGTTCCTGCCGGATCTAATGGCGGTGGCGTTTATGGACAAGTACAAGCGGGAAACACGACTATTTTTGGTGCTGTTCAGGGTGAATACGGCGGTACTAATCCCAGTGGTGCCGGGGTAAGAGGAATTGCTATCACCACTTCTGCTATTGGCGTGTCGGGACAAGAACCCTCTTTAATTGGTTGGGCAGGATTGTTCAATGGTGACGTTGGCGCGATTTTGCCGGGAGGCTTTTATACGGTTTCTGATCAAAGACTAAAAACTAATATCACTCCTTTAACTCATTCACTGGATAAAATTAAAAGCATGAAGGCTTATTCCTACGATAGTAATGAGAAGGATTATCCTAAATATATTGTAAGTACAAGAAGAACGATCGGTTTCCTTGCCCAGGAGATGGAATTAATTTTACCTGAGGCAGTTGTCGAAAAGCAGATTCCCTCCCTCAATACGAACAGAATTGGTGATGGAACTCCAACTGAAACAATGACTGTGAAGGCAGTTAGCTAAGATTCAGTGATTCCTGTTTTAGTAGAAGCCATTAAGGAGCAACAAAAAATGATTGATCAACTTAATGAAAAAATAATAGAGCTTGAAAAAAAATAATTTAAAAACCCCTCTTTGAAAAAATACACTTATGAAAACTAATCTTAAAATTTGTCTCTTTACATTAATTTTTCCGGCAATTTTTCCATTCTTCTCTTATGCACAAAACGTAGGAATTGGAACTGCCACTCCTCTCGATAAATTGCATGTAATTGGAAACATTCGCTCGTCTACCCTTGCGGGGATAGGCAACAGGATAGTATTAGCCGATCCAAACGGAACGCTAATAGTAGCAACAGGCGCTACCTCACCGGCATGGATGACCACCGGTAACGGGATGCGCATTTGCGCATAGCGGGGCTTTAACCACAAACATTTTATAAACGCACACCAGACTCCAAATCTTCCATTGCATCCATGAAACACTGAAGCCCCGATTGCGCAACATGCGCTGTTACTTGCTGTGCATTCTCGGAGTCATTCCAAATCCAATCCTCAATCAACTTTTATAAACTTCGCCGAAACCATTCCCTTTTTATTTTGCAATTTCACAAAATAAATTCCGTTTGGCAACTGCTGAATATTCACAGAAAAATTAGTGGAGTTACTCGGAGCAATGGTTATTCCATAAACTCTTTCGCCAAGTGTATTTAAGATAGTAACTCTTAATTGTTCTTCAATGGTTGTCCGTATGTTAATTAAATCTCTGGCAGGATTTGGAAATATAGCAACTGATGTT
>JBBQVM010000270.1:0-4656 GCA_038211525.1 Bacteroidia bacterium | reverse complement strand
TAATATTTTTCGCCGGGAGTTAAAATTGTATTTCCTGATCCATAGGGACCAATAGGAAATTCAATAAATCCCATTGTACTAGGGATGGTAGAACTAATAGGTGTTAATTCATCACAACTTAAAAAATCAGTAAAATCTATGGTAGTTCCAACCGAAATGACTATTTCGCCACCTGGGGAAACTACATAATTTGTACAACTTGTAGGAGGAATATTTAATCCAATTGCATAATTACCTGACTTTCGTTCAACATAAGTAATAGTTCCATCGGTGGTAACGCAGGTTGCAAAGGTCTTGGCCATATCTTGAAACCATAAAAAATCTTCGGAAATAGAACTCTCCAGTTTCCCTTCTTTTAAAATTCGCTCCACACTTCCGTCTTTAATCAAATTATCGCCGGTAGCACTTCCGAATTTTTTAAGATATACATCATCTATCCAAACATATAGGCCTTCCACTAATGTAGGATCAACATCATCAGACATAAATATGCGGAATGATAAAACATTGGGAGTGCCATCTAAATGTAACGCTTGTTTAATCGTTTGTGTGCTCATATCTACTTGAACATATTCCCAACCATCTCCACCTTCTGCAATTTCTTCACTCCATATAACAAGGTCGTTTAAATAGGCTCGTTTAAAAACGTTTGTAACATCAGTTCGAAGATAGCTGTCTTTGATATTAAAATAGAGCACTTGTTCCTCAGAGGGATCGTTAATTATAATGGGAATGTGCTGCCAAGATGAAGCTTTAAAATTGTAATCATCTGTTCCAAGATCAGTGACATCGAAACCCATTACATCAATTCCATATAAACCGGGATGATTATACTGAATAGGAATACTTGTCGGATCATCAGTATAACGTTCTAAATCATAAAAATAGTTTTCATTAGAAATTACATCGGTTCCGGTGGTACCTGTTAATGAGTTCTCGTTTGGGTTGGCCCTGATAATAAAATAAGGGGTTGTTCCTGCATTGGTGATATTCGCATCTAATGTAATTTGATCTCCTACTTCTGCATACTGGATAAATCTTTTACCCTCAAATGGAGTGGGAGTAAAAGATTCACCAAGTACTGTACTTCCCAATTTTAGTTCCATTGCCAATTCATAGGGTTGAACCGCTCCTGATGAAACAGCATTTCCTGGAGAATAGCTAAATGAATTGCCAGTGTGTATGATATGGTCAACATCCCCCACCCAGATGTCTGCATTAATGTAATTATCAGCTATTCTTGCATAGCCTCCAAGATTTTGGTTTTCTGCTAGTATCTTATCTTTATCAAACTCTTCAGTAGCAAATGTATTATTATTTATTTGCACTTTGTTTATATCATTACCAGCCAAATTGGGATTTGATTCATCTCTTATTGGATAGGTTAAAGTAATATTTCCATTTACATTTATTGCCCATTTCTTGTGGAAAATGGTGTTTTCAATAATTGTGTTCGAACCACCAATGTCGTAAAATGGAATTCCTACTGGAACGGGCATAGATCCCATTGCTAAGTAAGTACCACCTAAGGAACCATCAAGTAATGGTCCGTTGTTGTGTCCAGGCATACTTGTCACCATGGACGAACACTGCATATTAACTTTTGAAGTACATTGCTGGGCGCCATCCCAAAAATCACCATAATAAACTTCATTCCCTGTTAGGCTTTCCACATAGTCGTAAAAATAATGATCAGCGGGAATTGTGTGGTTAGGGTTCATGTTGCAAGGACACATCCCCAATGTAAAGTCATTTTGATTGTGTTTATTGATGTCTTCACTCTTAAAAAATTGGCTAAAAGTACAATAGTCAATATACCAATTTATTGGATCTCCTTGCCCGTCAATAGCTGCTTTACAATCGTCAAAAATACAATTAGTGAAATTCACAGTTTGAACCTCTGTAGGATCACCTTGTGTCCAAACACCATAACCAATACCAAATGTACTTTGATTTGCCTTTATTTTCTGAATGTAACAATTTTTGATATTAAGTTGATCAGGATTGTCACTTTTCCAAACTCCGGCATGGCTAAAACAGGTGATTTCAGTATTGAGTATGGATGTGATTCCATCATCATTTTCCACATGTATTCCACCGCATAATTGATCATGATCATTGTCATCTCTGAAATTACAATGAGCTCCCCGAATGCGCAAATTTTGGATCACCGATCCCGGTTGCATTGCAAACAAATAAATGCTTCGCCTGTTAGGCACGTCAATATTGGTATATGTTCCTACATGATTAGTAGAAATTAAATGGCAATTGGATTCCCACCATTTTGTGGAACTTCCATCGCTTTGAAGTGTTGTTCCGGTTTGAAGAATTAAAGGAAACTGTATTGAACCATTGTCATCAACAAAGATATCGCCTACAACTGATACAAAAACTGTCGACCCACCAGGAAGAAAAGTTAAGCAAGATTCCAATTGCGCAGCAGTACTTACCCCGCCGCATGGAGCCGGATTGGGTAAAGATTCATTACTAAAATACCCTAATACAAATTCATTGTAATTGGTAGCAACACTTGTTGATTTTATACTTCCACTCACTTTGTTGCCATATACATTTCCTTTCCCTAAATTATCCCATTGTGTTCCATTCCAGGAGGCGACATTTACAAAAGTATCAACAAGGGCATTTTGTGCATTCCAATTTAAGGTCACATAAACTTGTGATGAGCCTGATGTTCGATTTAATTTCCAGTATTTATTTCTGATTAAAAATCCAAGCGATGAATCACGTTGTACGGTATGAATTAACGTTGAGTCTTCCAAAAATTCTCCCACAAATTCACTTGTAGTCGTTGATGGTGCACTTATTTCAAAGGGTCGGTAAGAACTGTTTTTACCTACCGGAAAAACAAATGCAGTATTTCCAATTTTTTTAACCGGACCATCAACATAACTACTATCGGAGGCTCCTGTCACTGCTGCTCCTAATTTGAGCGAGATCAGATTGGAAGCTTTAGTTAGAAATGTTCCCTTTACTAAAAAAAGCGTATCATCCACACTCAAAGTAGTATTTGCTGTAACCTGATTTGCCGATTTATCGATCAACAATTTCTTAAACGCAAAGTTATAGCTTCCATTTAAGCTTTGCGAATTGCCGCCTGCAAAAGTTACTTTTCCGTTTGATGTGTTAAACACTACTTTGTTACTGTTAATGGTTATATTTCCATAAAGATAGGAATTTCCAGCGTAACAAATTTGAACATCCTGTCCACCAGAAGAATTAAAGGTAACATTGCCATTAAAGGTGTCGCCGGTGGTGGTGGCCATGCGGATTCTTCCGCCACTGCCGGCGTTGTCAATGGTTGTTGTTCCGTTAAAAATATTGCCCCCGTCACTCTGGTGGTTGGTGCTGCTTGCATTGCGGGTAAAGGAAGAAGTGCCGTTAAAGGTGCTGGTTTTAAATAGGAAACCCGGAGAGGTGACGGTTAAATCACCATTAAAAGTGCAGTTAATTAAGTTCACAATGGCAGTACCTGTCAAAGTTAATGTTTGCGAAGTCGAGCCTTCTTGGTAAAAATTTTTCAAAGTCAAATAGTCATTAGTAAAGCCTCCGGTACCAACAGAAATGGTTTTACCTGCGGCTAACGTGCTCACACCGCCTGCATTACCTAAGACGATACCCCCATTATTTGTGCTGGAAATGAGTATGTTATCATAAAAGAAGGCTGAATCCCCTGTTGCCAAATAGACCTCGTGGGTACCCGAATTGTTGATGTTAACAATTCCTGAAAAAATATCCTTACCTGAGCTACCCATGGTAAAGTAATAATTACCTGTATTGGTGATAGTAAGACTGTCATTAAACACGCAGCCACCCGTACCGCTGGTGCTCGCCGCTCCTGTACTGGAAAGAGTCACAGGATAATTGAAAGTTCCCCCATTCATTCTAAAATATCCACAGGTAGCAGTGACAAATACATTCAGAATACTTGCTGAAAATTGGCACAAATTACCTGTTGGAAGTACGGTTCCATTGGTAACTAATCCGCCATCAAATTTGGCCGTTCCGGTAATGGTTAATTGGTAACCACCTAAATCCATTGTATCACCATTTATTGTGAAGGCAGTTACAGTACGATTTTGGGTTAAAATCAAGTTGTTGGGTGCATTACTATTAATAGTGATGGAATCACCCGAACCGGGAGTACCGCCTCCACCACCAGACCAATTCCCTGAAACTGACCATGCGGACGAAGTGGTTCCTAACCATACGAAATTCGCTGAGTAGGTTGGTGAACTAAGTGCAACAATAAATAGTATGAAGAGAATATATTTTGTTTTCATGATTGTATGATTTTTATGATTTTTAGATCATTATAATTGTTATGATTTATTATGATGGATTTGATATAAATTAGGAATCGATATTTTATTTTTGCATGAAGTAGACATTCCTAAGCCAAAGCCAATTCGTAATTTGTAATTTGTAGATTCGTAAGGCGAAGCCAATTTGTAATTTGTAGATTCGTTGCGTTAGTTGGTGACATAGTCATAATACGTACTCCAATTTCCACCAGAATCTTTTAAACGAATTTTCACATTAAAAGCATCCGTCAAAGTAATTGTGCCCGCACCAAGAAAAACATCTGTGCCTTGTCGGCTATAAGTTAATCCTGTTGGTAAACCTGAAGTCTGGTCG
>JBBQVM010000269.1:0-4664 GCA_038211525.1 Bacteroidia bacterium | reverse complement strand
TTTTAATTATTGCTCAAAAGTACTTATTGTAATTACCGTCATGATAGGACAAAAAGGGAGTTGAATAGGACATACTTGGAATTTCAGTACCCGTTAAAATTTGTAGCCTCCTTTAAGCGAAGCATAAGTTATATCATTCCCTTTCCCCGTTTCCTTTACGTATTTACCTGCAAAAAAATAGGCAGCATCAAATGCAAACGTTAAATGCTTGTTCATACCATAGCTGGTTTCCAAAGCTATTTGAGTTCCTATTTGCTTTTTGGTAGAAACAAAAAGAATTGCAGGGTTTGGTTGTATTTCTATTGCACCCGGTGAATAAGTGCCGTCTTGATTGCTTTGTCTCCACATCAAATATGCGCTTGCGAACACATTGAAATGTTTGATTGGATTTAGTTTAAAATAAGGATTGATGTTTACAATGTTGGATGATCCGATAGGAGCTGTTATTCCATATTGTGGTTTTGAGAAAATTACATTGTAAGTGTTTAACTGATTATCTTCTTTGCTTTTATCACCTGAACTGAAATTGTTGCCTAAGCCAACAATAAAATTACTTTTGGAATCAAGTTTATAATTTACATCAGCAGAAATACTATAAGCGTTTATATTTAATTTACCGAATTTGCCATACTGATAGGCGGCTTCTAATTCATAATTGAATTTTTGATTTTGGGAGTAAAGCCTGATTCCATTACTCTGCCTTGATTCCACACCTGCTTCATAATCATACTTCCTTCGTTTTGAGTTAAAGCTGAGAGAATAAAAATCTATCAAAAATGTATTTTCGATAATTCCTCTGGAACTATACATGCCAACTATCAAATCCTCATATGATTTGTCGTCAAAGATTCCAGGCATTGATGTAACAGGTGTTAAGATAAAAAAATCAAGTTTTCCTTTTTGTGACTCGTGTTTGATAATGGCTGCATCAAATGTCAATCTTGTATTTGGACCTTCACGGAATGTAAGCACATGATCATTTCCATAACTTATTTCTTGCCTCCCAACACGGGATGTCCAATGCTTAGGAAAATGATAATCTATAAAAGCCTGATGTAAACTCAATTGGTTTTCGTCAATTTCGGGTGCAAGTGGATTGGGGTTGAAGAAACGAAACGTACTTCCTAGCTGTGCAAATATTTTCAACTTGCTACCCAATTCTATGTTGGTGTGAAACATCACTCTTTGCCAAACCTGAATTGCATTTACTTTCTTATATGTGTGTGGTACATCGCCAAAATTTTGATTTTTATAGTATTGGAATTGTTCTCTTATTTCGCCACCAAAAGAAATATTGTTTTTTCCAAAGAGTTGAATATACTTCAATTTATCAAAGCCTTTTTTAAGAGCGGTATTATTTTTCAAATAAATGAAGTTATCATTGTATCTTAAAATATTAATTTGACTTTGAGAAAATAAAGTACTCAAAACAAGTGCTGTTGTGAGGATTGATTTTTTCATTATTTGTATTTTTTGTAAACAATAAATCCAGAAGAAGTGGTTCTTAGAATTAATCGTGTCAATATCTTTTCGAATAATGACACAACAGTTGTTTTTGATATTTCGGAATATAAATTAGTGCAGTTTTATTATTTGACCCGTGCTTGCACCAAACAAACTTTTTCTAAAACCGAATTCCAGTTCTTTCATAGTTACGGGAATATCTCCGGGAAAAAAGGGAAAATAATGAGGAGAATTTTCGATTACGGTTGGACTTACTGCATTGATACGAATACCATTTTGCAATTCAATTGCTGCTGCACGTACGAAACCTTCAACGGCTCCATTAGCTGCCGATGCGTTGGCAAAGTTCACTTGTGGTTCATTCGTTAAAGCCCCTGTAATTAACGTAAATGAACCTTTTGGATTAATGTAGTGTTGCCCAATAAGAACCAAATTTATTTGTCCCATCATTTTACCTTCCACACCTTTTCTAAATTCTTTATCGTTAAGGTTTTTCCAGGGACCTACATAGGTAGGGCCAGCCGTTGAAATTAACGCATCAAATGGCCCCACTTGCTTGAATAAATTTTCTATTGACTCTGTAGAAGTAATATCCGCTTGGAGGTCTCCGCCAGTGGCAGCCACTCTTATTATTTCATGGTCTTTTTCCAATGCCCTTGCTAAGTATTGACCCATAGTGCCTGTTGCACCAACGATGATAATTTTCAGATTTTTCATTTTTAATTATTATTTATATGATTGTATTTTTATATGCTGTAAAAACATTTTAAAATTCTTCAAGAATGATTTCCTTGTTTACCATCATTCCGGTTGTAGTGCACGTTCCAACAGCATTTGCAACTGTTCGAATGCGTGAAGTATTATCACCACAAGCAAAAATCCCTGGAACAGTAGTTTTTTGAAAAGTATCTACTTTAATATACCCATCATCAGTTATTTCGCATCCTAGCAATTCAGGAAGGTTGCTATGCTGTTCAAAAGGAGTACGAGCGTATAGGGCCTTGATGAGAGTTGTTGTACCGTCTTTGTAAATGATTTTTTGAAGATACCCATTCGTATGCTCTAACTTTTCAATTTTGGTTTCAACAATATTTATATTATGGCTTTGAAGTTTTTTAGTTTGTTCAACTGTTAAAATAGATTTTCCGTTTGTAAACAGTGTGAGGTCTTTTGTCCAATTTGAAATAAGAGTTGAAAAATCAAAACCATATTCTCCATTACCCAAAACACCTGTTCGTTCATTACTTATTTCATAACCGTGACAATAAGGACAATGAAGCACGGAGATGCCCCAACATTCAGCATACCCTTTAATGTTGGGCATAATATCTCTGATTCCTGTTGCAAAAATTAATTTTTTTGTGCTGAACATCTCACCTGTTGCTACTTGGATTTCAAAACCGTTATCTGTTTTAATTCCGTTTGTTACTAAACCGTTCAAGAACTTCACTGTATCATACTTTTCTACCTGTTTCTTTGCAATTGTTGAAATTTCTGCTGGGGATTTTCCATCCTGTGTAAGGAAGTTGTGTGAATAAGGGGTTTGTTCATTACAAGGTTTACCGTTATCAATAATCAGCACTTGTCGTAATGCTCTGCCCAATGCCATGCCAGCTGCAAGTCCTGAATAACTTCCTCCTATTATTATTACATCAAAGTGTATTTTATTCATCATAATATCTTGTTTTGAAATATTTAATATGTCAAATGGAAACGGAACGGCTATAAGAGTTACTTCATCTTGCTTGTTAAATTATCGCCTTTATGAGGATACTAATTTTCCATCATCAATTGTCATCTTCATTTATACTTTGTTATTTTTAGAAGTGAACAGACTAATGATTAAATTGAGAAATGGCAATCCGACGTATATCATCCATGGAACCAATGAAAGAGTGATTAATAAAGTTCTTTGATATAATGGCAAAACAGATAAGGCTGCTCCAAACAGATAAAGAAACAAAGTGATGGATGGATAAATCACAAGCCCGATTTTAAGGGATGAGATTAATTTCATTTTTGTGCTCATACAGATAACTTGTTATTTGATAGGCACAAAAATACTGCCCGCATTAATCTGCAGGATAGGACAAAAGTGTAGTTGAAAAGGACTTATCTGAAATTGTTGCGAAAAACCTCTGGCGAAAAACCGGAATGCTTTTTAAAGAACCTGATAAAGTAGGAAACATCCTCAAATCCTAAATAATAGGCTATTTGGTTTACCTGGTTAGATGTTGCAAGAAGGTATCTTTTAGATTCCAGAATAATATATTCATTGATAAGGTCTGAGCACGTTTTATTTAGAGTCGCCTTTGTTATGGCATTCAGCTGATAAGTGGTAAGATTCATCTTGTCAGCATATTCACTTACTTGCTTATGAGTAGAAATATGTGTCTCTAATAGTTCCAAAAATTTCTCAAGTTGTTCCTGCGTATAGGAATTGGCATTATTTGGAGTGTCATCGCTATTCTGCCGATGCCGAATAAGTTCAATAAAAAAAATACCAAGATTCGCCTTAATAACTTCCTGATAACCTTCCTTTTTATCTGTATTCTCCTGATAAATATACTTCAATATAGAAAATAACTTCTTTAAACTATTTGCTGTGAGTTGACAAAGGTTTTTATTGCTGGCTTTGCGTAATAGCTGATTTGATACCGTATCAACGGGATGATAGAAGTCAGTCTTGAATTGCATCAGGTATCCAGTACTTCCTGATTTCAGTGTAAGTTGATGCACCTGTCCGGGTCGCATAAGAAAAACAGAATAGTCAGAAACTTCGTAGGATATGAAGTCTATTTCGTGATTTCCTATTCCCTTTTTCAAAGCAAGAATAAAAAAGAAATCATGTCTGTGAAGCTCCTGAACCATTTCATTGCCAGCAAGTAAATCTTTAATATCGCGAATGCTAAAGCTTTCAGAAAAAATTGGCTCGTCTAGTGGCGTTTTAATATTTCTTATTGGAATAACTTTCATTTCACATTACTAATATCGGTTTTTGAGTGTTTTGTTATATCAACGAAAATAATTGTTTGTATTGGTACTGTTGGAGATTGAACGTTATTGCAATCTTTGGTCGTGCGGCTGGTTTTTGTGTTGCTTGCAGTTGCGTGCAATGTGCGGCTGGAAATAAATTAAATGATTCGTCCTGAAAAAAGTTTACAGTTGTTAGTTAATAATCCTGCCATAAGTTTACAGTT
>JBBQVM010000268.1:0-4667 GCA_038211525.1 Bacteroidia bacterium | reverse complement strand
TACCAAATTATTACTCCAAAATATCAAATAATTCATTGTATAATTTTGATTTACAGAATATTACACAATAAACAGCTCAGCCATGAAATTTAGAAATGATTCAAAATATGCACAAATTTGAGTATCGATTATCAAGGATTGGCTTAAAATAATTTAGAATAGCAGGCTGATTGCTACTAAAAATACTTGAATTTCAATATTTTAATTAAAGCTCAGGGAATTATCTGGAATCATTTAGTTCCTTTGTGATCTGCAAACAATTTCGGCCTCCATATGAATTCCTTTAGGAAAAAGGATATGATTTTCCAGGAATACATGCTTGTGTAAGTCCTTTTCAAATGATTCAAGTTCAGAATAAACCAGTTTATAAGTATTACAAGCAGAAGCTGATGGAGTAAAATCGTCTGTTAATGATCTTATTTTTTCTAATATTTCACCCGCTCTTTGGTGATCATTTTCCATCATTCCAACAAGTCCTTTCAGAAAAAAGGATACTGAGCGATCTTGTTCTCCTTTTCGATAAACTTCTTCAATAAAGATCAAATGAGGAAACAGGACCTTTTCTTCTTTTTCCATGTGTTGTTCAAGGTCAATAGCCAGTTTATTAAATAATTCCGAAACCTGATTTAAAAAAGGATGTTTAGGCCCATGTTTGGCTACTACTTTATACAAATGACCGCTAATAATTGGAATGTTGTTGATTACATAACTATGATGTTTTTTGAGGATCATATCGATCAAAGTTTTGTTATCGTATTTTAAAAAATCTTCCTGTTTTTGACTAGATTCATTTACAACAACAGTAATCAAATTTTCAACTATTACAGGATCAAGATTGTTCTGAAAACAAGCCTCTGCTAAAGTTAATTTTCCTTTACAACAAAAATCAATTTGCAACTTTTCGAATAAAACTGCAGTCACCGGAAAATTCATAACTATTTCAGCAACAGTGTTTTTGTTAGTTGATTCCATGCTTTGGAGGATAAGTAATGTAATTACAAAAATGCAACAACCATAAAATAATTAATGTGATTTATATCATATATTTGCATGTGTTATATCATATATTGAAGCTATTACGACAAATATCTTTGTACCCTTGATAATTCTCCTTACCAATCAAAAAAGATATCAAGGAAATTTATGTAGTGTCGCAAATCTGAACAACATTCTTATTTTAACTTATAACTCAAATTACACATCCATGAAGACATTTATTTTATCAGCCTCCATTGCCGTATTGTTTGCCGCTTGTGGCGGGAATCAAGAAGCGCAAACCACCGAAAATAAGCCACAACCACTTGGCGATAATACTTCTGCAACAACTGAAAGTGGGAATCCAACATACGACCCCAATAGAGGGGAAGGTAAATTTACTTCAGTGGATTTAGGTGAAAAATTAGATATGGCAATGGCAGGAGAAGGAGAAAAAGTTGCAGGAGTGAAGTGTTTCTCTTGTCATAAAACTACTGGCGAAAAATTGGTAGGACCGGGATGGAAAGGTGTAACAGCAAGAAGAAAGGCACCTTGGATCATGAATTTTATTACAAACCCGGATCCAATGATTGATAAAGATCCTGCTATGCAGTCACAATTGGAATTATGTCTTGTAAGAATGCCTAATCAAGGACTGAATGATGAAGAAGCTCGTAAAATTCTGGAATTTATGAGAAAAAATGATGGGGTTCAATAACCAAATGCAAACATTGACTACAACCTATAAATGAAAAACTTAACACTATGAAAACAAAAACTTTTATAATTTGCACTGCTTTAATTCCGGCGGTTTTATTTTTAGGCTCCTGCCGACCTAAAAACACCAGTAATGCTGTTTCGGGAGATGCTGCATCAAAAGCTTATGTGGCTCCCGGTAAATATGATTCATATTACAACTTTGTTAGTGGCGGTTTCAGCGGACAAATGAGCGTTTATGGTTTGCCCAGCGGTAGGCTGCTAAGAGTAATTCCTGTATTCTCAGTAGATCCTGAAAAAGGATATGGATACAGTGAGGAGACTAAGCCTATGCTGAACACTTCTCATGGATTTATACAATGGGATGATTTGCATCACGCTGAGTTATCACAAACAAATGGTGAGATAGATGGCAGATGGTTATTCGGAAATGGAAATAATACGCCAAGGGTAGCACGTATTGATTTGAAAACATTCAGAACAGCCGAGATCATCGAATTACCAAATAGTGCCGGTAATCACTCCTCCCCTTTCATTACTGAAAACACCGAATATGTAATTGCCGGTACCCGTTTTAGTATTCCACCCGATAACACTAATGCGGATGTTCCGATTGATTCCTATAAAGAAAATTTTAAAGGCTTCATAAGCTTTATTAAAGTCAATAAAGATGATGGCAAAATGGATATTGCTTTTCAATTGCAGTGCCCGGGCATTAATTTTGATTTGAGTCATGCTGGAAAAGGTAAATCCCATGGATGGTTCTTCTTCTCCTGTTACAACACTGAGCAAGCACACACTTTACTTGAAGTGAACGCATCTCAAAAGGATAAAGATTTTATTATGGCGGTTAATTGGAAAAAAGCTGAGGAATATGTGAAGGCCGGTAAGGCAAAAAAAGTAGCTGTCAGGTATGCTCACAATTACATGGACGAAAAAACACAAACTGCAGTTTCTGAAATTAAAACAGAAGTATTAGTACTCGACGTAAAAGATTTTCCAGATATGTGTTATATGATGCCATGTCCTAAATCACCACATGGTTGTGATGTTGACCCAACAGGAGAATACATTGTTGGAAGTGGCAAATTAGCCGCCCTTGTTCCTGTATTTAGTTTTGATAAACTTCAAAATGCAATTGCCAAAAAAGAATTTGATGGCGATTATCAAGGAATCCCCGTTTTAAAATATGAATCTGTTTTATATGGTGAAGTAAAGAAACCGGGTTTGGGTCCACTGCATACAGAGTTTGATGGAAAAGGTAATGCATATACTTCTTTCTTTGTGTCCTCAGAAGTAGTTAAGTGGAACATAAAAGATCTTAAAGTGTTGGATCGTGCTCCTACGTTTTATTCTGTTGGCCATATTTGTATCCCAGGTGGCGACAGCAGAAAACCATCTGCAAAATACCTTATAGCATATAATAAAATTACAAAAGACAGATATCTTCCTACAGGACCAGAGCTTTCTCAGAGTGCGCAGTTATTTGACATCAGTGGTGATAAAATGCAAATGATTCTTGATTTCCCAACAATAGGTGAACCACATTATGCACAGGCAATACCTGCAGAAATGATAAAAGATAATCAGGTTAAAATTTACAAGATTGATGATAATCAAAATCCATACGTAACGAAAGGAGAGAAAGACTCAAAAGTTGTAAGAGAAGGAAACAAGGTGCATGTATATATGACTGCCATTCGTTCTCACTTTGCCCCTGACAATATTGAAGGAATTAAAATGGGTGATGAGGTTTATTTCCATGTAACCAATCTTGAGCAAGATTGGGACGTACCACATGGATTTGCAGTCAAAGGTTCATCGTCAGCAGAACTACTGATTATGCCGGGTGAAACATCCACATTGAAATGGGTACCGGATCGTGTTGGTATGATTCCAATTTATTGTACGGATTTCTGCAGCGCGTTGCATCAAGAAATGCAAGGTTATGTAAGAGTATCACCTGCAGGAAGTACTGTACCTATTAAATTCGGCTTAGGCGAAACAGCTCCAGTTACTACCAAATAAGATTTTTTATTAAGTGATGTTGTAAGTTTAGGGAGTAGCGGTGAATAACCTACCACTACTCCCTTTTTTTTATTTCATTTCCCAAAATATTGAAATTTAAAATTATGAAAAACAAAATAAGTATCCTATCAAAGGCATTATTATTTTTTGCATCAATTGCACTTATCATCTCCATTTTTGTTCCTATCTGGAGAATTGAATTGAGTGCTCCACAATATCCGGAAGGTTTATATTTGCAAATTTTTAGTAACAAGCTTGGAGGTAATGTCGATATTATTAATGGACTAAACCATTATATCGGTATGAAAACACTACACAAAGAAGATTTTATAGAATTTACAGTTTTACCCTTCATAATAGGTATTTTTGCTTTAGCATCAATTATTACTATGATAATAGGAAAAAGAAAAGGATTATACATTTTGTTTGGTGCCTTTGTTGTTTTTGGCGTAATTGCAATGGTAGATTTCTGGCGGTGGGAATATGACTACGGACACAATCTAAATCCGAACGCAGCCATCATTGTTCCGGGAATGGCATATCAACCTCCACTAATTGGATTCAAACAATTACTAAATTTTGGAGCTTATTCCATACCAGATATTGGCGGTTGGCTATTTATAGGGAGCGGACTTTTAATGCTAACGGCTTTTATTATTGAAAGCAGGATTTCAAAACGCGCATCAAACAAATTGACTGCAATAAGTTGTTTGGCAGTACTAGTTTTTTCATCCTGCTCCCAAATTGAAAAAGAACCTATAAAATTGAATAAAGAGCATTGTGATAATTGTAAAATGATGATTTCAGATCCTAGATTCGCGTGTGAACTGGTGACGACAAAGGGAAGGATTTATAAATTTGATGATTTAATTTGTTTGAAGCGATTTACAAAATCCAATAATTGGGAATACAAATTTATTTATGTTTCTGACTACCTGCCACCCCAC
>JBBQVM010000267.1:0-4678 GCA_038211525.1 Bacteroidia bacterium | reverse complement strand
ATCAGAAGTGAAACTGAAGATGGAACTGCGGCTGTTAAATGGCAAATATCTACCAACGGAAGTTTTGTTGTTCCATTTGGTTTCACCTCTTCCGAATATATTCCGTTCACTTATCAGGCTATTGCCGGAAACTCCGGTACTGTTACTTTGGCAACCTATCATTCGGCTGCTGATAACACACCATACCCTCCAACAGTTACACATGTTCGTGATTTCTCAGGAGCAGATAATAGTACCAATACTGTTGATAGATATTGGAGACTGGAATCGACCGGAAGTGCAACATCTAATCTTACTTTCTCCTTTACAGCTTCAGAACGGTCGGGATTAGTGAACCCAAGGGCGCAGCTTTGGGAGCCTATTACCATGGGTTGGTTTCCTCCAACAGGTATTCAATCAAATCCAACTGCAGTCACTACTTTAGCTAATACAATTAGTGCGCTTAACACCTGGTGGACCTTATCATCAGCATCCAACCCTTTACCGGTTGAATTAGTTTCTTTTACGGCTGTTGCAGAGTCGAAAAGCGTAAATCTAAAATGGTCAACATCATCAGAAATAAATAACGACTATTTTACCATTGAAAAAAGTGTTGATGGGGAAAACTTTGTAAAAGTAGAGCAGTTACCGGGTTCAGGAACTACTTCTATTATGCACAATTACGCTACAAAAGATTATTTGCCATTCTCAGGAGTGAGCTATTACCGATTAAAACAAACCGATTATAATGGAATCAGTTCTTGGTCGGAGGTGAAAAAGGTGAACTTTGTTAAAGATCATCAGGTTGTTGTTTATCCAAACCCTTTAATTGGAAACGAGGTGAACATTAACATCCAAAACGACCAGGAAAAGTTGATTGGGGTAACAATTTATGACCTTGCGGGAAAATTGATAACAAAGATGGATGAGGGTGACATCAATAATCAAAACGGATCCACCAATTTCGATTTGGGAGGCAGCTTAACGAAAGGAACTTATTTGCTGGAAGTAAGCACCAATTCAGGAATTTATCGCGAACGAATAATAAAACAATAAAAATAAAATACTTCAAACTATAGAGCTCCAAAAGGGGCTCTTTTTTTATGATGCGAGTTTGTCAAGTACCTCCTGAATGAGTAATTCCATAGATTGCTCTGCATTTTTAGAATATTTTTGAGCGATTCTGTTGGCAACAATCACATTGGTGGAACAGCAGTGGTGTCCAAGCAATTTAGCCAAACCATACATAGCCCCTGTTTCCATTTCAAAATTGGTGATTCGATGCTCACCACTTTTAAACGTATTCAATTTCTCAATCATGTCTTCTCTGGCAAGGTCCAAACGTAAGATTCTCCCCTGGGGCCCATAAAAGCCTGCACAGGAGGCGGTAATTCCTTTGTGCATACCCTGTGAGAGTTTATTGATCAGCCTGACTGAACCCGATGCGATATAAGGTCGAGCCAAAATACCATTATTGGGGTAATGTTTACGGAACGATTCAATAATGCTCTGTTCCCCTTCATCGTTCTGAAGCTGATAAAAATTCAACAATCCATCCAAACCCAATCCATGTGTAGAACAAACAAATGAATCCACCGGAATATCCTCCTGCAATGCCCCCGATGTTCCAATGCGGATGAGGTTCAAAGAAGTCAACTGATCCTTTATTACTCTTTTCTTTAAATCAATATTTACCAAAGCGTCCAGTTCGTTGTAAACTATATCTATATTATCAGTTCCGATACCGGTAGATAATACAGTGATTCTCTTGCCTTTATAATTTCCAGTATGTGTTACAAATTCTCTCTTTTGTTTTTTGATTTCAATATTGTCGAAGAATTTGCTTATTTTAGAAACTCTTTCCGGATCACCAACATTGATGATGGTATCTGAAATATCTTCAGGGAGAAGATTTAAATGATAAATACTATAGTCCTTATTTAGAATAAGTTCCGATTCTGGTATTTGTTTCATAAGCAAGGAAAGTATAATTTTGGAGTCAACAAATTTAATAGTAAATCATGAGTAGCAAAAACAGACAGATTATTATACCGGTCGATTTTGGTGAACAAGCACTAATTGCAGTTTCTCAATCATTTAATCTCGCACGACTTACGAAATCAGAGATCACATTATTACATGTTATCGATGAGGATTTTCTAAAACCATTTCAGGATATTATTTCTGCTAAACACAATTATGAGGGACATTTGAAGGACGATGTTAAAATTCGAATGGATGAATTGGCGCATAAGGTTCAGTCCGAAGCAGGGGTGAAGGTTAATGTACTGATTAAGGTTGGTAAAATTTATGAAGAAATTGTAGAGGCAGCCAAGGAAATAAATGCTGCTCTTATTATTATGGGAACTATGGGTGCTGTGGGAATTAAGAAGCGAATTCTAGGTTCCAATGCCTCAAGAGTAGTTAGAGAGTCTGAATGCCCTGTTATCACAATTAAAGGTAAAGAACACCGTTTCGGGATCAGGCATATTTTGTTACCTCTTGATTTATCGAAAGAAACCAAAGAAAAGGTGGATAAGGCCATTGAAATTGCACAGATGTTTGCATCTGTTATTCACGTGGTGACCATTGTAGAAAGTGATGACGAGTTTATTATGAATAAACTCAACCGTCAAATGAACCAGGTCACTGATTTTATTCAAGAAGGCGGTATCGAATGCACCTCCGAGTTGGTATCAGGATCTGATGTGGCTGAAGAAGTTTTGCAAACAGCAAAAAAGGTTCATGCCGACCTTATTATGATTATGACACAACAAGAGGTTGGATTTACCGATTTATTCCTATCTTCATCGGCGCAGGAAATCATTAATAACTCTGAAATTCCGGTACTGTCAATCCGCCCATTTCCGAAAAAAGATACTACTGCATCTGTATTCAGTTAAAACATTCCAGTTATGAAACCTCAACAAGATGATTTGATCCGGAAAATTGTAATTCCTTACGATTTTTCTGAAACAGCCGACCTAAGTCTCGAGCATGCGATATTTATGGCTAAACTTTTACAAGCAGAGATTACCTTACTGCATATTGTCGAAAACGTTTCTTTTACAGCTGCTATCAGTCAGGCATTTAGCGGTGTGGAAAAGAAAATTGAAACTGCCACCAATGAAAAATTGGAAGTTCTGGCTCATGATATTCATCTGAAATCAGGTGTTTCATTGAAAATCAGAACAGAAGTTGGTAGAATTTATAAAACCATTTGTTCGGTGGCTAAAGAGATAGATGCAGATATTATTATTATGGGCACCCACGGCTCCAGCGGCTATCAAAAGTTTTCAGTTGGCACCAACACTTCTCGTGTTGTGCAGGAGTCCCATTGCCCCGTACTTTCGGTACAAAGTCATGCAAAAGGTATTGGATTCACGAAAATTGTAATTCCTGTTGATGATAGTTCCGAATCGAGACAAAAAGTGCCTTTTGCTATTGGACTGGCAAAGCATTACCAGGCTCACATCCATATTGTAGGACTAATTAATTTCAGTGGAGCCGACCCTATCCGTAAATTTAAAATTAAAGTGGAGCAGGTGGAAGAATATGTGGCACAACATGAATTAACCTACGATACCACATTTATTGAAGGAAATGATCTGGCTTTGTTAACTATGAAAGCTGCTGAAAGTGTGGACGCCGATTTGTTGGTGATTATGACCGAGCAGGAGCCTTCTATAACCGGCTTTCTATTGGGTACCTACGCTACCAAAGTTGTAAATAATTCTAAAATACCGGTGCTTAGTATTCATCCGGCAGCTGTTGATCCCGATAAGATAAGTGTTAGTTTTTAAGATTACTTCTTGCCAAAAACTTCCTTTAAAAGATCCGTAACTCTTGCTTGCGGATCTTTTCTTATTTTAAGCTCTTCGTCTGCAATTAATTTAAACAGTCCGTCCATTGCTTTGCCGGTAACATAATCATCTAAATCGGGATTCATTTTCTTCACAAAAGGTACCTGATTGTAGCTTTTAACAAGCGGATTCCAATATTTATTTATTTCAACTTTCTTAAGTGAATTTTTAATAACATGTATGAATTCATTTCTCAATGCCCCGGAAGTACCATTCTTTAAAAATTGGGTAGCCGCATTATCACCACCTCTCAAAATGTTAATTCCATCAGTGATACTCATGTGAGTGATGGCACTTATAAAAATTGGAGTTGCCTTTTGAGCCGCGTCTTCAGCCGCCCTGTTCATAGTCTTCACAAACTTATCTACATCTTTTTGCATTCCCAGCGACTTCAAGGTGCTCTCCATCTGTTTGGCTTCTTCAGGAAATGGGATTTTAATGAATGGGTTTTTATAAAATCCATCAAGTTTTGATGCTTTATCAGTTGAGTTTTTGGTTCCCACCGTGAGTGCTTCCTTTAATCCTGCAATAATTTTGTCGTTTGATAAGCCACTGCCGGCTGATGAGGTGGCAGAGCTGATAACATTGTGCAGGTTAAATTGAGCAGAGCACTGACAAAAGAGCAATAGGCTGCATGCGAGTGCCGCGAGACTGATTTTTTTCATTTTTAGAGATTTTAAACGGTGTAAAAATAAGGTTCTTGGCGCTATTAGCAAAAGCTTTGCCAATTTAGTGTTGGGGTTGAAATGTTTAAATCTGCATCTTTGCATTATGAATTGCGAAATTATAACAATAGGAGATGAATTGCTGATTGGACAGGTGCTCGACACTAATTC
>JBBQVM010000266.1:0-4726 GCA_038211525.1 Bacteroidia bacterium | reverse complement strand
TACATCGGGAAATTTTATTTCGATTCACTCGTTCATGATAAAGACATGTTACGTTTTCTGGTTAATCTTGCAGGAGCGAACAGAGTGGCGCTTGGATCAGATTACCCATTCCCGTTAGGTGAAGATATTCCCGGTGCACTTATTAACAGCATGGATTTTGACGCCGCTACAAAAGCACAATTGCTTAGCGGAACTGCATTGGAGTGGCTTGGAATGAAGAAGGATTTTTTTTAGTTTTTTAGTTTATTGGTTCATCAGTTCATTAGTTTTTTAGTTTTATAGTTTATTTGTTCGTTGGTTTTATGGTTTATTGATTTTTAGTATTTGGAATATTCGTGTTTGGTTAGAGGTATAAAATAATATCATACTATGAATAAATTCATCTTTACATTCATTCTATTTTTAAATTTAATCAGTATTGGAATAGCGCAAACAAATGAAAATAAAAAAAGCTATCCCGGTATAGCGGTAGTAGAACTTTTTACATCGCAAGGAGATATTAATTCTCCACCAGCCGATGATTTACTTCGTGATATTGTTGCTGATGCTTCTAAAAACAACAAACCAATTATTTGCCTTTCTATGCATGTCGATTTTTGGAACCGTTTTGGTTGGAAAGATCCATTTAGCAGCATTATGTACACCCGTCGACTAACTAACTACACCTCCTTCCTTAAAGAAAAAGAAACCTTTACACCATACATAGTTGTAAATGGAACAAAAAGTGTAGCAGGAACTGATCGCAAAAAAGTATTGAGCATTATTGAGACTGAAATAAATCAACCCATTTCGGTTTTCCCTGAATTTACTTATTCTGTTTTCAACGATACATTGGATGTTGTTTACGACACGCATTTAAAATCAATTTCAGGAAAATCAGGCAACAACAATTACATTTACGTTTCGGTTGTCGAAAAAGGATTATCCACGAAAGTGACCAAAGGAGACAATGAAGGAAAAACATTATTAAACGACAACGTCTGCCGGATATTTTTCTCCTTTGAGCTCAATGCTTCTAAAGGAATATTAAGAGTTCCGCTAAAAGCCACAAAACCGGGTACTAACAAAAGCATCATTCTGTTCATTCAGAATAAATCAACCCGAAAAGTACTCGGAGCAGTGGAAAAAAAGTGGATAAGTGGATAAGTAGGAGATTAAGTTTTTTAGATGGTGTTGCACAAGAAGCCCATTTGAGCAGATCAAATACCTACTAATCAACACTTATCCAATAACTTACGAGACGCGCTCCCTGACACAACCACCAACTCTGCATAAGACCGATTTACAGCCCAATTTCCCCACTAAAGCTCCTACTTTTTTGCGTATCTTTGCGCCTTAGAAGCTGGCTATGAGCGATCAAATTAAGCACGAATGCGGCATTGCGCTGGTTCGATTATTAAAACCCCTCTCATTTTATAAACACAAGTACGGCACTGCGTTTTATGGTGTCAACAAATTGTATCTCCTTATGGAGAAGCAGCACAACAGAGGGCAAGACGGAGCGGGTGTTGCTAACATTAAGCTGGATGTTGAGCCGGGCAACCGATATATCAGTCGGCATCGCAGTAATGCATCACAACCCATTGCCGAACTTTTTGAAAAAATAAATTCCCGTTTCGGTGAAGCTGCCAAGGAGCATCCTGATGATTTCAACGATCCTGAATGGCTTAAAAATAATTTACCGTTCACCGGAGAATTATTTCTGGGCCATCTTCGTTATGGAACCTATGGCAAAAACAGCATTGAGAATTGTCATCCATTTCTACGTCAGAATAACTGGATGACACGCAACCTTGTTGTAGCCGGTAATTTTAATCTCACTAATGTGGATGAATTATTAGGTCAACTTTTAGAACTTGGTCAACATCCAAAAGAAAAATCTGATACTGTTACCGTACTTGAAAAAATAGGTCACTTCCTGGATGAGGAGAATGAATTGCTCTATAAACGTTACAAACAAGAGGGATATGGCAACAGAGAAATATCCAAACTGATAGGTGAAAACATCGACATACAACGTATACTCACGCGTGCTGCAAAAAACTGGGATGGTGGATATGTAATCGCAGGAATGATTGGCCACGGTGATGCGTTTGTAATGCGTGACCCTAATGGCATACGACCTGCCTGGTATTATTCCGACGATGAAATTGCAGTGGTTGCTTCGGAGCGACCCGCCATGCAAACCGCTTTCAATATTCCGGTTGAATCTTTGCAGGAAATTAAACCCGGACATGCTATTGTTATCCGCAAAAACGGAAGAATAGAACAGGTTCAATTCCGTGAACCGGGTGAGCGTAAAGCATGTTCATTTGAACGAATTTATTTTTCACGTGGCAGCGATGTTGATATTTATAAAGAAAGAAAAGAATTGGGTCGACTACTTTGTCCATCTATTCTCGAGGCCGTTGATTACGACTTAAGAAACACTGTATTTTCGTATGTGCCCAATACTGCTGAATCTGCATTTTACGGTATGGTAAGTGGAATTGAAGCTTATCTGAGTGAAGTAAAGAAACGAAAAATTATTAAAGCCGGAACTTCTCTTACAGAAGCTCAATTAGATGATATTTTATCTATTAAACCACGAATCGAAAAAATTGCGATTAAGGATGCGAAACTTCGTACTTTCATCACCGACGACTCACAACGGAACGATTTAGTTGCACACGTTTATGATATCACCTACGGTACAGTTAAAAAGGATTCCGACAACCTAGTTATCATCGACGATTCCATTGTTCGTGGCACTACCTTAAAAAAGAGTATTCTAAGAATGCTTGACCGGTTGGGTCCGAAAAAAATTATTGTAGTTTCCTCAGCTCCTCAAATTCGTTTCCCCGATTGTTATGGAATTGATATGGCTAAACTAGGTGATTTTGTTGCCTTTGCCGCTGCTATTAATTTGCTGGAAGAAAATAACCTGGAACATATTATTGATGAAGTTTATCATAAATGCAAACAGCAACTGTTACTTCCAACTTCTGAAATGGTGAACCATGTTAAAGATATCTACAAACCATTTACACCACAACAAATATCCGATAGAATAGCAAAAATGATCCGTCCAAAAGATATCAATGCGGAGGTTCAGATTATTTACCAATCTATTGAAGCGCTTCATGCAGCTTGTCCTAACAATTCCGGTGACTGGTATTTTTCAGGAAACTATCCAACTCCCGGAGGAAATAAAGTAGTTTGTCGCTCTTTTGTGAATTACATGGAAGGCAAGAACGAACGTGCTTATTAAAGTAATCCCAATAGTTGTTATTTAAATTAAATGGTAAATAAGTGAACAATTATTGTCACCTATTGTTACCATAGCTAGTCTAATAAATCATGAAAACCAAATCCGAGCTATTCAGTAAAATTCTGAATTACTTTCTTCAAGGACTCTTAATAACAGTTCCTATCACAGTAACTTTAGTTGTTTTAATTAAAGCTATTGTTTGGATAGATGGATTAATCCCTTTACACATACCTATCCACATACCGGGTATTCATGAGTTTGAAATTCCAGGTCTTGGCATTTTGATATTAGCAACAGGAGTAACCGTTTTAGGATATTTCGCCACTAACCTGGTTGCGAATCCACTTTTTAGCATGGTTGAAAAGTTACTCGGTAAAACACCGTTGCTAAAAATTATCTACACTTCTGTAAAGGATTTGGTAGAGGCTTTTGTAGGCGAGAAAAAACGATTTACGAAACCGGTAATGGTAACCGTTAATAATAATCCGGTGATTCAACGAATCGGATTTGTGACTGAAAATGATTTAACAAGATTAGGTATTTCAGCAACTAAAATGGCAGTATATCTACCTTTCTCTTATGGTTTCAACGGACAGTTATTAATAGTGGAATCCGATAACATTTTCGAATTAAATGTTTCCGGAACTGAGATGATGAAGTTTATTATTTCAGGAGGTGTAACAGAAATTTAAATTTGAAAATAACTTCACCGATTATCAAAAATATTATGTTGAATAAAGAATTAATTATTCATGAACAGAAATAAATAAATATAACTATGAAAAATCTCAGCCTTTCTTTCTTAACTTTCTTATTGCTTTCAACTTTTAGTTTGAAAGCTCAAAAAACTGTAATTTCTTCCGGAACATCAAACTTTTCAGCCGGCATCATCCCTACCTCATCGGTTGCAATTGATAATGCCGATATTAAAATGGTGCAAAAAGAGTGGGCCTCCTATTTGAAAGACCTTGGCGGGAAACTAAAAGAAAAAAAAGGAGAATATTTTTTAGATAATGCCAAAATTGAAAATATCAGTTCAGACACACTGGATATCTATTCTAGAGTAGAAAAAAATGGTGAATCTGTGAAGATTCTACTGGCAATTAACAGAAATGGAGAATTTCTGAGTAGCACCTCTACAGGCGCTTCAGAAATGAACGACTTGTTATATAAGTTTGCAGTAGACATAAAAAAGGAGATGAATAAAGATGCAATTAAAGTAGCAGAAAAAGCATTGAGCAACACTGAAAAAGATAAAAAAGAACTTCTGAATAAAAACGATAAACTTAAAAGCAAAATAAAAGATATGAAAAGCTCTATAGCAGATTATGAGCGTGACATAGAAGACAATAATAAGAAAATAGATTCTCAGGCTCAGAATGTAGAATCTAAAAAGGCAATTTTGGATGAACTTAAAAAATCGGCTAACGATATAGAATAATGTTTATGAAATTATGAAAATCAAAAAACAAGTTA
>JBBQVM010000265.1:0-4750 GCA_038211525.1 Bacteroidia bacterium | reverse complement strand
AAATTTATTGGTGGGAATACATTCATCGTTTGCTTGGAAGATTGATTGGTGTTGTTTTTATAATTCCCTTTTTGTGGTTTCTGATAACCAAACAACTTAACCGTGAACTCATAATTAAATCACTCATTTTGTTTGGTATGGGTGGATTGCAGGGTTTTATTGGTTGGTACATGGTAAGTAGCGGACTTGTGGATGTTCCGAGTGTAAGTCACTTTAGACTTGCGCTTCATCTACTCACTGCTTTTCTGACTTTCGGATTAACATTTTGGTTTGCATTTGAACTTATTAATACTGAAAAAATAGAGAATAAAGGTTGGCACAAAACGATTTATAATTTCTCTAAAATTATTTTTTTATTTACTATTCTGCAAATTATCTATGGTGCATTTGTAGCAGGTATGAAAGCCGGTCATATTTACACTACTTGGCCTCTGATGGGAGAAACACTTATTCCTGATGCAGTTTTTTTTGCCTTCAATACAATGGGACTTTCAGGATTTGTCAATAATATTTCGGGGGTACAATTTGTTCATCGTTATCTCGCATACATCGTATTTTTCTTAATCATTAGTTTGGATATTTATTCACGAAGAAAGCAAAAAGTAGCAACCAATAAATTATCCTTAGGACAAACCCAAGCTATCACCCTCGTTTTGGTAGTTGTATTCTTTCAGTTTTTTCTTGGTGTGTTTACACTAATTTACGATGTGCCGATTATATTGGGCGTTCTTCACCAGATTGGGGCCTTTTTTCTCTTTACATCTGTAATTTATCTGTTACACAAATTCAACCGAAAAGCTGTTGTTGAATAATAACTGAAACCCTCATTTTACATCTTTCAGCGAAAGCAAAAACATTTTACTCAGGAATTTTTTACTTTACAGGAAAGTAAATAATGGTAAGCCATTGTACGGTATCTTTTTCGGAAGAGGGATCTGAAACATACTCTTCCCACGGAGGGCCAATTGGCAGTTCCTTATTATCGTTAAGCCATTTATTAAAATAAGTATAGGCTGTTTCAAGGTGATTATACCCACCATGATAGTCGAGCATGTATGCATTGGAGGAATCGCGTTGGCCGGAAATAATAACTCCATTGTTTTTTCCGGATTCATTAACAGGAATGCCGGGTTCCATGGTTAGTGAATCTTTTCCAAAGTAATGAAAAACAGTATACCGATTTCCGGATTGCATTAAGCCTTGCTTTGAAAGTTCGTCACTCAATTTCAACATGCTCTCATCCCATTTCGTTTTCATGTCGGCAAGCGAGCAATTTATTTTAATGGACAGTTTATTGATGGCAGGAACAGCAGTAGGTTGTATGTTCCATGAATTAGTTGGTGGAGTTGGTAAGTTCTCTGTAAATTCTTTTAATCCTGCAAGGGATTTCTCGAAATCCTTTCCTACCCATTTTTCAATAAAGAGCCCGGGAAAAATTCTGCCATAAAACGGAAATTCGAAATCCATGTAAGTGGTTGCTTTTGTTTGATTTTCTGAATTCTCAAAATCCCAGCCTCCATTTATAGTTCCCATATCCAATGCAACCGATGTAGAGATGTGATTGGGTTCCATGCTTTCAGTAATGGTAAGGCAACCGTTTCCAACTGTGTCGTTAGTACTGTTCCATTTATGAATGGCTCCGGTTCCGGAAACGGGCCCCTCATAGGTCGATTTCATTTCTGGGTCGAGTCGATCCCAATAAGACCAGTTTTTCCAGGATTTTAGTGTATTTACCTGACTAAAAACCGTTTCAACAGTAGCATTTATTCCAAGAGAACGCTCTATATGAATTTTCCCGGGAAGGAAAAATGAGACTAGAGCATAAACAGCAACGACCATTAATAATGCAATGAGTAATTTTCGAATCATGCTAAGTGATGATTTGTTTCTGTTACAACTGTTTCATATTAATTCTGTTACAATAGTATAAAATTAATTGAAATAATTTAAATTTTCATCAATCTGAATTAAATATCTGTTGACTAGTTAAACATTCTATTACTTTTGTGGATTAACCTTAGCCCCGGCAAGTGAAAAAAGTTCTCATCATACGATTCAGCTCCATAGGTGATATTGTGCTTACCAGCCCGGTAGTTCGTTGCGTTAAAAAACAACTTGCGGGTGCCGAAGTACACTTTTTAACCAAGGCGACTTTCGCAGGTTTGGTAAGAAATAACAAGTATATTGACAAGGTTATTACATTTGAGAAAGACTTGAACTCGGTCATTGACCAGTTAAAAGCAGAAAACTATGACTTCATTGTGGATCTGCATCATAACATTCGTTCATTAAGAGTTAAAACTGCATTAGGTAAAAAAGCTGCCTCTTTTAATAAACTTAATTTCGAAAAATGGTTATTGGTGAACCTTAAAATTAATTGTTTGCCAAATACACATATAGTCAACCGTTATATGGAAACGGTAAAGCCTCTCAATGTAATTTATGATGGTGCAGGGTTAGATTTTTTCATTCCTGATACCGACATAATTGAATTAAATTCTTTACCCGAAAAATGGAGTAAGGGATACGTTGCTTTTGTGATAGGAGCGAAACATGCAACAAAAAAAATGCCCGATGAAAAGATAATAGAAATAATTAATTTGTTGAAATTGCCTGTTGTTTTGTTGGGTGGAAAAGAAGATCAAAAAAGCGCTGCCAACATTTCCAAATCAGCTCCGGAATATGTGTTTGATGCGTGTGGAAAATATAATCTGTCGCAATCTGCTTCCTTCGTGGAACAATCAAAATTTGTAATAACCCACGACACCGGATTGATGCACATAGCGGCGGCGAAAGGAAAAAAAATTATTTCAGTGTGGGGTAATACGGTTCCCGAATTTGGCATGTACCCCTTTTTTGCTGATGGATCCGGTGAATCCTCCATTATACAAAACAACAACCTCTCTTGTCGCCCTTGCTCAAAAATCGGTTTTGATGAATGCCCCAAGAAGCATTTTAAATGCATGAATGATTTGGATATTACTAAGTTAGTAGCTATTGCCAAAAAATTTTGGAGCTAAGAGATTTTAATAAACCCATTTCCTCCATAAATAACTACTTTTGCGCACCAATTTGGGCCCGTAGTTCAATTGGATAGAATGGCAGATTCCGGTTCTGTCGGTTGGGGGTTCGAATCCCTTCGGGCTCACAGTTTTAAGAAACCTTCCCGATTAGGAAGGTTTCTTATGTTTTTTAGCAAAAAGATCTTAATTTTGAAAATTGAACCCCAAAACATAATACTATGAAAAAAATCATTTATTCGGTTGCCGTTTTTGTAATTTGTTGTCTTACTCAATCATTTTCCCAGGATATGCTTACCCAGGTGAAGCCATCTGGAAGCAAAACTTGGGGGTATGCCAACAACAAAGGGGAAGTAGTGATTCCTCCTCAATTTGAAAAATGTTATAAATTTTCCCGTGATGGCTATGCGACTATATACGATACCAAAAATCATCAGTATTATTTCATCAATGCAAAGGGTGAAAAATTAAATACAGAAGTCACTAATTTTAAATTGCATGATGGTTTCGGATTTGATGTATCCTCATTTTCAGATGGGCTAATCCCAGTCAAAATTGGAGAAAAGTGGGGTTACCTAAGCAACACCGGAAAGATAGCCATCCAGGCTAAATATGATGAAGCATCTGATTTTAGTAGCGGTTATGCCGTTGTTCGGTCTGGCACCAATTATTCAGTTGTTAATACCAAAGGGGAAGAGTTTTTTGTTTCTGTTCCCGGCGTTGCTGATATGAAACCATTTTCTGAAAAGTTGGCTCCTTATCGTGCAAATGACAAAAAATATGGGTTCATTGGTCCTGATGGGAAAGTAGCCATTCAAGCTCAATTTGAAAGTGTAGGCTACTTTACGGATGGATTAGCTTGGGCAAAAAATAGTGATAAAAAACTTGGTTATATTAATCCCAAAGGAGAATGGGTGGTGAGACCTAATTTTGAAGCAGGTAAAGATTTTGATCCGGTTAGTGGTCTGGCCAGAATAAAAAATGGTGACAAATGGGCTTATGTGAATAAAGCAGGTGAGTTGACTTATGTTGGCCTAACAGATACTTACGGTGATTTTTCGGAAGGATTAGCAGAAGGAAAATCTAATGGTAAAACCGGTTTTTATGATCCCAAAGGTCAGTGGGTAATTCAGCCACAGTTTAATGGATCCCGCGATTTTAAAAATGGTCTTGCTGCTGCTAAACAGGGCGATAAATGGGGAATGGTTGATAAAACAGGTAAGTGGGTTGTTCAACCTGTTTTTGATGGAATAAAAGATATGGAATTAACAAAATAGCTCGCCGTAAAGACGCGAGCAGCGCGTCTATGCCGTACAGCCGCGATGCTCGCGGCTCTGCAGTAAAGACGCGAGCATCGCGGCTCCATCGAATAAACAATACCAATGATTGTTGATACTCATATCCATCTTTATGCTGAAGAGTTTGCCACAGATTGTGACACACTAATACGCTCCGCGTTGGATAGCGGAGTGGATAAATTTTTATTACCAAATATCGATACCGAATCGATACCCGGAATGATGTTGTTGTGTGAGAAATATCGAGGATATTGTTTTCCTATGTTCGGATTACATCCCTGTTATATTAATGAAAATTATCAGCAACAGCTAAGCCACATAAAAAATCTTTTTACACAGCACCAATCTAACGTTGTTGCCATAGGTGAAATTGGTCTCGATTATCATTGGGACTTGACTTTCAAAAATGAACAAATTGCTGCTTTTAAGGAT
>JBBQVM010000264.1:0-4759 GCA_038211525.1 Bacteroidia bacterium | reverse complement strand
ATAAAGGAAGTCTGGTTTTTGATGCAAGATTGAATTACCAGATCAGGCAATCATTAGCTTTAGGAGTTATAGCCAGCAATCTGGCAAATAAACAATATTCACTGCGCCCTTTAAAAATCGAATCTCCCAGAACTATCGCTTTTCAGGTGACTTCTAAATTTTGAGACTGACTATTTGTAACGAAAATATTTATAGTTCGAATTATTTATTCAAGGGCGAATTAAGTTTAAAATCAATCTTTTATTGGTAATTTAATAGTAATTTTTGAACCTTTCCCCAATTCGCTTTGCACATCAATGCTTCCACCTAATAAATGTAAAAAATCAACAATTATATAGTAACCTAGATTGCTACTGGTGTCGGGATTAAAATTGGAATTTGATAAGTGCACTTGACGTGATTTTATTTTTTCAATTCTTGATAATTTATCCGGTGACATGCCAATTCCATTATCTTCCACCGAAACAAGATAGGTTTGTTCGTTTTGGAATGCACTAAAAGTAATAATTCCTTTGTCTGAATATTTTATAGCATTAGAAAGTATATTCTGTAAAACAATAGTTAGAATGTTTCTATCGGTAATAATAATATCTTCTTCAGGAATTTTATTTTCTATTTTAAGCCCCCTAATATCAGCCATTCCGAGGAGGGGCTCCAATAGTTCATCAACAAAATCGTGAAAAGCAATATAATCCATTTTAGGTGTTATACGATTGTTCTGGAACTTCATCCAATTTAGAATGTTGCTCGCATTATTGTAAAGTTTATCTGATGCGAATTCAATATCATTCATGCTATCAATCAACTTTTTTCTATTGAGCAAATCCGGATTTTTTTTCGAAATCCGTGATACCATTGAAATGAACTTTAGCGGAGTAATAATATCGTGTGAGATCACCGAAATCAAACGATCTTTTACTAGAATGGTATCTCTTAAAAATTGTTCTTTCTCAGCAAGTTCACTAAAGTTAACTTCCAATTGTTTGTTGGCCTGTCGTAATTCCTGGGTTCGCTCTTCTATGCTTTTTTCAAGATCCAGATTCTTTTTAAGGATCCGTTTTGAATTAAATTTCAACAATAATAAAATAAGCCCACTCGTTCCTATTATAAAAAACAATAAAAAAGCGGTCGTTTCATAAAATTTTTTCTCTACAGTAAACATCAATTTCGTCTCTGTGTAAGAATCCTTATCAATTCCATTCAGTTCGCGAATTTTGAAAATGTAATGCCCCGATGGAAGATTAGAAAATAGCACCGCATTTTCGCCGGGAGGAACAGGAATCCAATCTTTGTTAAATCCATCTAAAAAATATTCTAAATTTAGGTTGATTGCATTACTCCAATAAGGGGTACTAAAAAATATTTTTACTGATTCATGATTGTTAGGTAATGAAATGTTAGTTTTTGGCGATACATTGACTCCATCTATCTGTACATTGTCCAGTACAATTTTCTCGTCCGGATACTCATCCGGTATTTCCTCTGGCTTAAACCAAACCATTCCTTCCATTGTAGGATAGGATACATAGGAGGTGCTAAGTCGTAGTACCGATGGAGAACATCCTCCATTAAATTCTGAATTTAAAATCCCATCGTCTTCTCCAAAAACCTGGTAGTTGAATTTAGTTTTTGGGTCATTTATAAATTTAAGCAGGTTTTCATATCTGGTTCTTAATAAGCCTTTATTTGTGGACATCCACATGTAATTATTTTTGTCGACTAAAAAACTGTGTACATGACTTAAATATTTGTTTCGGTCCAAAAGAGGGGAATAAACTTTGCCATCTTCCCAAACAAAAAATCCATCACCGTAAGTACCCACAAAAACCTTTGATCCCTCCTTAAATAAAGTTCTCGCACAAATATTTTGTAGGCCCGGTACATGTTTGTATGTTCCGTTAGTTGTATTTAAAATAGCAACTCCCGTGCAAGAAGCAATCCAAAGATTACCATCCGGACCTCTGATAATATCTTCGATTTTTGAATCGGGATCTGAGCTATTAACGTTGAAATATACTGAAAAAATAGAATTTTTTATTTGACAAATTCCTTCAGAGGTAGCCACAAAAAATGAATCACCCTCCTGAATCATACAAAAAAATGCCTGATTTTTTAGATGATAAATTGCACTTAATTTATTTTGCTTCAGATTATATGCATAAAGTGAGTCCAGCCTTGTATACCATATATTGTTATCGCTATCTTTAAATAAAAATTCATGACTTATATTATTAATTGGCAAAGTAGTATTCTTACCTCCTTCTATTGTGAATTCTTTGTTTCTCCAAGTTAATATTCTACCGCTGTCTATTTCGCATTGATTATAGTAGGAATTGTCAGCAGTGCCAAATGGATTTGAGTAAACTAAAGTTTTAAAATACTTGCTTTTATAAATATATAACCCCTTTGAATCGGTACCAATAAATAAATTGTTACTTTTTTTATCATAAAAGGCATCTGTTATTTTGCAATTCGGAGGTAAATTTGAAGTGATTAGTTTTAAACTTAATTCACTTGGATTTTCATTAACATTGAGTTGGTATAGAGTAGTATTAATTTTCAGATAAACGTCCTGATAGGCATAATTCCAGATTACATTTTTCCAAACAATATAATTAGTGATACCTGAAGTATTAGATTCTTCTTTTATATGAGCCGGTTTAATTGAATTTGCTCGTAAATCAAAATAAAATAAGTTTCCTTTTTGATCATAAAAATAGATGATTCCTGAAATTACAAAACATTTCACAATGGTGTATGGATTTGTAGCTATTTCTTTGGAAAGCTGATCTTTGTAATAAATGACTAACTTATGATTGAGTAAATAACCATAGTCGTTTTTATTGAGGGGAAATACTCTGAGTGTGCCATCAAATAAATCTTTCGGTTCAATTCCTTTTATGTTCATCGAAAATGAATTTGTTAGGAATTCTATATTGGGAACGCTTCCCTCAACTGACATTTTAGGTGGCGTTTTCCGATTTCCGGCATATACCAATAAAGGTTTTCCATTCTCAATTTTAAAAGTACTTCTTGCCTGATCATATGCAACAAAATTGCCATCAATTGTTTTTATTACTGATAAGAAGCGGTCATTTTGAATCTCAGGTGTGTTCGAATGATTGTATACCATAAAAAATTGGCCATCAAATCGCACCAAACCACCCTCTGTAGTCATCCATAAAAAGCGATCATTATCCATCAACATGGATCGAATGCTGTTTTGAGGTAGTCCGTTTTTGGATGTGTAATGATGAATGGTAAACTCCGAAGAATCCTGACTGATAGCAGGATATGTGGCAAGAAGAAAAATTAGCAATGCACTTAAATATTTGACGCTGATCATTTTTAAATTATTAAAAGTATTGATCATGCAAATTATTTTAAATACCGGATTTACTGTATGGAGGGTTTGAATTTGTAAATTTCAGCAAGATTTTTTAAATCGATAACATTTGACACCCCAAGTTTATTGAATATTCTGGCTTTAAATGTAGCAACAGTCGAGGATTTAATATTTAAACGTCCACTTATTTCTTTTATTCCTTCCCCTTTAAGGAGATAGTTCATCACTGTAATTTCCCGCTCCGAAAGCTCTCTGAAGGGATCATTTCCCCCATCAGCGCTTTTTTTCTTTTCCATCTGCTCAACAATATACGGACTGTAATATTTTTTTCCATTAAAAAATAATGTTAAAGCAGTTATAACTTCTTTCTCGTTGTTTTGCTTGTTTAAATACCCTGCTGTTCCCATATTGATCATTCGCATTCCAAAAATCTCCTCCGGGCTCATTGTGTAAACTAAAATTTTCACGTTTGGATACAATTGAATGATCTCGGACAGTATCTCAATAACATTTCCATCATTCAATTGCATGTCTAGTATCATGTGACTGATATTTTGACTGTTGAGAATCTCTTTCAATCCTTTGCACGATTCTGTTTCATAAAATTCGGTAATCCCAAAATTGGATTCCAAAATAAACTTTAAACCTCTCCGAATGATTACGTGATCATCTACAATTAAAATTTTTTTTACTAATACTGGATTGTCCATGAACTAATTTATTAAAATAGAATTGATACTGATAGCGATTTCGTACTGAAATTCAAATGAAGTTTATACTCTTCAAAATTAACACTTATTTCTTAAAATTTGTAATTTATTGTTACTTCTGTATTTGCCAAAACGGATCTAATTAATTAAATATGAATAGATTGAGTATATTGAACGGACTTCAATAATTTTAATTTTTCGTAGCTTGAATTTATATTTGTAGGTTAATTTCTACATTGCGTTCATTGCTTTGAAATATTGATTGTGCAATTGCTTCCATTTGCATGGTATCTTTAACAATTAATTAGCTTGTTTAATGAAAATATTTTTATTGTTGTTTGCTCTTGCTTTAGCAGGATGGTCATTTCAAAATTGTAATGCGCAGGTGATGTGGCAGGTGTCTGACGATGGAATCACCAATTGGTATTATAGTGATGGGGATGAATTTATCAGTGAAAAACTTGACAGAGAAAAGTGGTTAACAACCTTTCCTTATGGAAGATCATTATACTGCAATGCAGAGCTGGAATATTACACCGATGATAAAAATTTTGAACTGAAAAATGGTGTTTTAAAACTCATCGCGAAACAAGAAACTATCACGGCAAAGGTTCTTGACTGGGAAGCCGATGATCATTTATTAAAGTGTGAAGATAGAGTGATCGGCCCCAATTTGCAGTCTTTCAATTACACTTCAGGAATG
>JBBQVM010000263.1:0-4792 GCA_038211525.1 Bacteroidia bacterium | reverse complement strand
TGATCTCGATGGGTTGAAGAGTGCATTGGAGGAACTGGATCAACTGACATCCGGAAATACGTCGTTAAAGGAACTTTTTGAAAGTGTATACACCGATTCTGAAAATCTGGCCCAAGCCACAAGAACTATTTTTCATAAATTATTTGGTAAGTACGGACTGGTAATTATTGATGGCGATAATGCGGAATTGAAAAAATTTTTCATCCCCGAAATGAAGCTTGATTTGACGGAACATTCGGCTTTTAAAACGGTAACTGCTACATCAGAAAGACTTAGTGAAAATTATAAGGTTCAGGTACAACCACGTGAAATAAATTTATTTTATATCACCAATACCTCGCGCGATCGAATTGTAGAAAACGAGGATGGTACGTATCAAATTTTAAATACTGAAAAGTTATTTAGCCGCGAAGAACTTTTAACGGAACTTAGCGTTCATCCCGAGCGATTTAGTCCGAATGTAGTTCTGAGACCCTTATACCAGGAAAAGATTTTGCCTAACCTGGCCTACATTGGTGGTCCGGGTGAATTGAATTACTGGTTGCAGTTTAAAGATTTTTTTGCAGAAGCCGGAGTTTCTTATCCTATATTATTTCTTAGGAACTGTATGCTGCTTGTAGATGGAAATTCTGTAAAAAAAATTCTTAAACTCGGGATTGAAATTCCCGATCTTTTTAAAAGTTCCGATTTTCTCGTTTTGAAAATCCTGGAAGAATCTGCAGACATTCATGTTGGAACCGAAGGTTTTATTCCTTCCATCCAGCAAGTGTATGAAAAGCTCGCCAAGCAGTATGAAAAATTAGATGTTTCGCTGCTACCCACTGTTGATGCAGAAAAACACAAAGTTCTCAACGGACTAAAAACGCTGGAAGAAAAGGGTAGGAGGGCTCTCAAGAAGAAAAATGAAAACCTATTAAATCAACTCAATAATTTAAAAGAAAAGTTATTTCCCGGAGGAGGTTTGCAGGAGCGTCAGGATAACTTTAGTCCATTTTATATGGTTGGTACCGATGATTTCTTAAATGAAATATACCAACAAACCAATCCGTTTGAAACAAATTTTATAGTGCTGTCAGAAGAATAATAACTAACAAAACCATGAACGAAAAATTCGCTGAAAATATTAATACCGGTTATGCCTGCAAAGGAGATTATATTTTGTTAGGTGGGGGTGTTTTAAATGGAGAATGTGTGGATGGTGTGCAGGTAAAAATCCCATTGAAAATGTTGAACCGTCATGGCCTCATAGCCGGTGCTACCGGTACAGGTAAAACAAAAACTTTACAAGGATTAGTGGAGTCGCTTTCGCGGAAAGGAGTGCCTTGTTTGATGATGGATATTAAGGGTGACCTTAGCGGTTTGGGTGCTGCCGGAACAACGAACTCGAAAATTGAGGAGCGTCATGCTAAAATAGGTACGCCTTGGGAGGCAAATGGATATCCTGTTGAGTTTTTGACTATTTCAGATGAAAAAGGGGCCAGAATGAGAGCTACCGTCACGGAATTTGGACCGGTGTTATTTTCGAAAATTCTTGAATTAAATGATACTCAAGCAGGAGTTGTTTCGCTCATTTATAAATATTGCGACGATAACAAAATGCCGTTGGTGGATCTAAAAGATTTCAAAAAAACACTTCAGTACCTCACTAATGAGGGAAAAGTGGAGATTGAAAAAGAGTATGGAAGAATCAGTAGCGCATCCACCTCAACCATCATTCGCAAAATAATTGAAATTGAACAACAGGATGCATCAAAATTTTTTGGTGAGGTATCTTTTGATCCGGATGATTTATTGCGCATAGACGAAAAAGGCAGAGGTTATCTTAGTATTATTCGACTCACTGATATACAAGATAAGCCGAAGCTTTTTTCTACGTTTATGCTCAGTCTGTTAGCTGAAATTTATGCCACCTTCCCCGAAGAGGGGGATAGTGATCAGCCCAAGCTGGCTATTTTTATTGATGAGGCACATTTAATATTCAATGAAGCTCCGAAAACCCTACTCAACCAAATTGAGACTATCATCAAGTTGATACGCTCTAAAGGTGTAGGTGTGTTTTTCTGTACTCAACAACCTACCGATGTACCTGAGTCAGTATTGGCTCAATTAGGATTGAAAATTCAACATTCGCTGCGTGCTTTTACAGCGAACGACCGAAAGAATATTAAAACGGTTGCTGAGAATTATCCCCTTTCAGATTTTTATAAAATTGAGGATCTTTTAACGCAATTGGGAATAGGTGAGGCATTAGTCACTGCTTTAAATGAAAAGGGAATTCCTACTCCCGTAGTGCATACCATGCTATGTGCTCCTCAATCGAGAATGGACATTCTTACTGCTTCAGAAATAGATGCAATCATCTCAAAATCATCACTGGTGAGGAAGTACAATGAAGAAATAGATAGCAATAGCGCGTTCGAAATACTTACCCGTAAGTTAGAGCAGGCAACCGCTTCAGGTAATCAAGAAGCCACAAATGCCGGATCAAAAAAGGAGGGTAAACAGGAAAAGGAGAGTTCGGTTATTGGTGATATTGTTGACAGTACCGCCGGTCGTCAGGTGATGCGCACTGTTGCCCGGGAATTGAGCCGCGGCTTGATGGGTGCACTTGGGCTAAGTACCACTACCCGAAGGAAAAAGAGTTCGTCAAGCTGGTTTTGAGTTCATTATTTTATTCAGTTCAGCTGGTTCTATTGCTGAATGAGAGGCATCGTAAATGCAGGCGCCATTTTTAACCAACAGCACTTGAGGTGATTCATGTTGAATCCTGTATTTGGATGCAGCATCGTTGGAAACTGCTCTGTTTTCTACCACATTGATTAGATAAACAGGGCTAGCATTTTGCCACTCACGCTCCATCATTCTATGCGCCATTCTACTAACGCTGCAACGGGTGCTGTGCTTAAAAATTATATAAGAAGCATCGGGATTCTTTTTTGACGATTCATCCATTACAATTAGTTCCTCAACAGAATTAATTTCAATCCAGTTCATAGTTTGATTAATATTGTGCAAAATTAGTTATCTTTATTATTATCATCGGTGATTTCGATCACTATATCTAAATTAAAATGAACACAGAACAGAATCAGGTGACACATTCAACACCAGATGTTTATATTCCATTAGTGCCGAATAAACGAAGGAGATTTGGGTTGATGCTTGCCAATGTGTTTCCGGCAGTTGCTATAATAAGTACTGCATTTTCGTCGCCTATGGACAATACCTCCCAAATTTTGGTTAAAGTATTCAGCATATTAACAGGAGTATTGGTGATTTACTCTTCGGTTAAATCCTATCAAAAACCCGGACCCAATAAGCTGTTTGGAGCCGATACAGGTTTTATGTTTACCGGTTTCATGATGATTGCTCAGGGTGGAAATATGTTCAATGCTTTGAAAGGCTTTCAGCCGGCACATTTGTATTTCTTAGCTGGGTTTATTTTAATCGTTAAAGGATTTCTCTTTCCGGACAGCAGAATAAAGCGCGGATTTATTATTCATGAAAATGAGGTAAAATTTAAGAAATCACTTCTGCTTAGTTCTAATACTGTACCCGCTAATAGTGTGATCGATGTTCAATACGTGGAAAGTAATATGGTTTTCACTTACCCTAATAACCACTCTGAAAAAATTAGAGTTGCAAACGTATCTAATGGGAGCGAAATGGCGGCGGCTTTGCGGATGGAGTTAATTGACTAATGAAATTTATTTTGGTGATTCAACTTTTATTCGGCTTATAAATTATTCAAGAAGAAATTAGTCATTTTAGTGTAAAGGTTTAATCTCACACCTGAAATTCCGTGAGTTTTATCAGGATAAAAGAAGGATTCGAATTGTTTATTTTCTGCAACCAACGCAGTAACAAATTCCATAGAATTTTGAAAGTGCACGTTGTCATCCGCTGTTCCATGGATGAGTAGAAAATTTCCTTTTAATAATTTTGTAAAATTGATAGGTGAATTGTCATCATATCCCGAAGCATTCAATTGAGGAGTTTGTAGATAGCGCTCGGTGTAAATAGTATCATAAAACCTCCAATTGGTAACAGGAGCCACAGCTACGGCTGCCTTGAAATAGTCGCTTCCTTTGGTCATCAATAATGAGGTCATATAGCCACCATAACTCCAACCCCATGCACCTATTCGGGAGGCATCAACAAAAGATTGTTTCCCTAACCATTTAGCGACTTCAATTTGATCGATGGTTTCGAGTTTTCCGAGTTGTTTATAAATGCATTTGTTAAACTCTTCACCACGTGCTCCTGTTCCACGATTATCAACCGAAACAATAATATAACCCTTCTGCGCAAGCAATTGAAACCAAAAATAATTAGGTCCTAGCCATTCATCTTTTACGGTCTGACTATTTGGACCGCCATACATATATTGAATTACAGGATACTTTTTATTGGAATCGAAATCGGGAGGTTTAATCATCCAGCCATTCAAATTAATTCCTTCGGTAGTCGTAAAATTAAAAAAATTAAGTTTTGATAAATTATACTTTTTCATCGTTTCAGCTACCTCCTCATTCTCTTTTAAGACTCTCACCAATTTTCCTGACCAAAAATTTAACGAGACTTTGTGAGGACGATCGATTCCTGAGTTGGTAATCACAAAGTATTTATAATTTTTACTAAAAACGGCTGTGTTGGTTCCTTTGTCGACACTAATTTCACGGGGTAATCCCTTATTGCTTACAGCATACACACCTTTTTCCATGGGACTTTTCATAGCTGCCTGAAAATAATAATGTCCTGTGGCTTCATCATAACCATAAAATTTTGTAAC
>JBBQVM010000262.1:0-4806 GCA_038211525.1 Bacteroidia bacterium | reverse complement strand
TAGCATAACTGTTAAAGTTGGCATTGTAAAGGTCATCCCATTTAAGCTGGCGTTCTGTTTCGTAAGTAGTGAGTTGGTAATTAACCATGGCCGCAACTTCAGGATTATCATAAAAACTTGGCAAGCGGCGGTAATAATCAGGACGAGGATCGGGAGCATTGTACCAATCTAAGCCGGTATTAATATTTTCGCCCATGGTAGCACCAATTGAAGTTTTTAAATTCGACTGGTTATTCATTTTCCATTCATGGGATAGAATTGCAACGGGCTGTTTACTGATATTTAAATTTGCATTTCGTTTTTTTCCTTGCTGATACCCCCATGTTGGGTTGTAATAATTGGAACCGGCAATATCATATAATTCTTGCATGGCCGGCGCCGACTTACCTCTTTCTGTAGGAGCACCAAAGGTGGTTAAGGAGATAGAATGTTCACTGTTAATAATTTTTTCAGCAGCTAAATAATAAGACCATCCATTGTAATACGTGCCGGGAATATAACCCTCTTCCGACCAACGACGGGTTACTGAGCCACTAAATGCCCAGCCACCTTTAAGCAAACCGGTTCCGAATGTTGCCATTACTCTATTTTCATACACACGATTTGATGAAGCAACCGAAACAGAAAGTTGTTTACGTTGTTTGGATGCTCTTGAATCGATATAAGAAGACCCGCCAACTCCTCCGAAGCCAAAACTACTCGCACCTAACCCGGTTACGTTATCGCGATTTCTCACCACGTCATTCAAACCACTCCATAAATAGAACATTGAATTACCGGTGGCTAAATCGGTCATTGGCACACCATTCATATAAGTAACGGTATTCTCGTTATCATAACCTCTCACTTTGAACCTCGCTCCACTAAAGGTATAAGAAGCTGCTGCATTAAAAGCATCGCGGGAAGCATTTAAAACACCTGAAACCGTTTGCGTAGAGGATTCTTTTATTTCGCTATCAGAAAGTGAAATCTCCGGGATATCATCAGCCGAATTTTCAGCAAGACTGCCTGAAGCTTTGGTGGCAAAAAATCCAAGATCAGTATTAATAGCATTAACTTTAACCGACTGCATTAGCGCAGTGTGGTTATCAGAAACTACTTCTATGTTATAATCGCCAAAAGGAACCTCTTTCAATTCAAAAACACCATTTGCATCGGTAACTCCCGACATGCTAGTGCCTTGTAGCGATACTTTGGCACCTTCAACAAAATTATTTAAGTCGTCGGTGATAGTACCTTTGACAGTTGCATTTTGAGCAAAAACAAAGGATGACATGATGCTAAATGTAGCAATAAGCAATAAACGAAGAATCTTCATAGGATTTGTTTTCCCCCAATTGGGGGTTTTTGGAAATGCAAAGATATATATTTACTTGATTCGTGAGATACTTGATTATCAAAAAATTATGAAAATAATGTTAATTTTATATGAAGCGGGATTAGAATGAATGGGATTAGTACTTTTGTTGATCCTTCAAGGCTCACTTGCCCCGCATCTGTTCTGACCGGATTAGGTCAACCATCCTCAATAATGTGTATGTTGTCTTAACCAGAATTTTAAGTGGATTAGTCATTAGGGCAAAAGAAAATGGAGAACTAATAAACCAAAAACCAAAAACCAATAAACTAATAAACCAAAAACCAATAAACCAAAAAACCTGCCTGCAGCAGGCAGGCCAAAAAACCAATAAACTAACAAACTAAATAAATGAAACATATATCTATTGCATTACTTTTTCTATTGATTGCTTGTCAATCACTAGTTGCACAGAGTAATCAAAAACACAAGTACAATGTTGCCTGTATAGGTTTTTACAATCTTGAAAATTTATTCGATACCATTAATGATCCATTAATTAATGATGAAGAATTTTTACCAACGGGAACAAAGCTTTATACAGGTAAAGTTTACCTCGATAAAATTCATAATTTATCGGAAGTAATTTCGCAGTTGGGCGTAAATGAAACTCCGGATGGAATTGCGATGTTAGGTGTTGCTGAAGTTGAAAATGCACAGGTGATGCTTGATGTAATTGCTCAGCCAAAGCTCAAAGACAGACACTACAAAATTGTTCACTACGATTCACCGGATGCTCGCGGAATTGAGGTGGGTTTAATTTACAACCCTACCTATTTTAAAGTAATTTCAAGTGAGCCATTGAATGTTCCTTTAAAAAATGCCGATGGCTCCTCCTACCCTACCCGCGATGTTTTGTGGGTGTATGGTTTGTTTAATGGGGAGCCAATGCATGTGTTTGTAAATCACTGGCCATCCAGAAGAGGTGGAGAAGAGGCCTCGGCACCAAACAGAGCTCTTGCAGCAGGCGTTGCGAAAGCTAAAATGGACAGTATCACCAAGCAAAATCCCGATGCTAAAATTGTGCTTATGGGCGATCTTAATGACGACCCATTAAGTCCTAGTATTACGGAAGTGATAAAGGCCAAAGGGGATTCAACTAAAGTGGGGCGTGGTGAAATGTTTAACCCATGGACCAACTACTACAGAAAAGGAATTGGCACACTTGCCTACAATGATGCATGGAATTTATTCGATCAGGTTATGATTTCACAACAATTTTTAAATAGTAACCAAAAAGGTTTTTTCTTTCAAAAAGCAGTCATCTTTAATCGTCCCTGGTTGGTACAAAAAAGCGGGAAATACAAAGGATATCCGTTAAGAACCTACGACTTTGATGTGTACATGCGCGGCTATAGCGATCACTTCCCTGTTTATATTGTAATGATTAAAAAACTGGATTGATAAACGAAGATCAGGTAACCTAAAAAAAGTTATGCGTTTGGTTTTTTTCTCTCGTATTTGACGAACCAACTAGTAACTTTCATTTGAATCACACCAAAAAATGCTTCTCTGAAAATGCGGGTACTCATTTTTGAATGACCTACTTGTCGGTCGGTGAAAATAATTGGAACCTCAACAATTTTAAATCCCAATTTCCAGGTAGTAAATTTCATTTCTATCTGAAAAGCATAACCCATGAAACGGATTTTTTCCATTCTAATCGCTTCAAGTACCTCTCGTTTGTAACATTTAAATCCGGCGGTGGCATCCTGAACATCCATTCCGGTAATTAAGCGAACATAGGCGGAAGCATAATAGGACATAATCACTCTTCCAATAGGCCAGTTCACCACATTAACGCCTCTGATGTAGCGCGATCCAATTGCCAGATCGGCTCCACCTTCTGCGCAAGCAAAACGAAGTCGAATTAAATCAGCAGGGTTGTGCGAAAAATCGGCATCCATCTCAAAAATATAGCGATAAGCTTTTTTTAATGCCCAGTTAAATCCGTGAATATACGCAGTACCTAATCCTAACTTTCCTGATCGCTGTTCCAGATGAAGTTGAACGGGAAATTCCAGTATTAATTTCTTAACAATTTCAGCAGTACCATCTTTTGAATTGTCATCTACAACCAGAATTTCAAATGCAAACTCCTGTGAAAACACCGCCCTGATAATGGCCTCGATGTTTTCACATTCGTTGTAGGTTGGAATTATGACTAGAGAGTCGGACAAGGCAAGGATGGTTAAAGAATTAAAAATTGAGAATTAAAAATTAGGTTTTGTTTAAGGACGGTTATTTTACTTTCTTTTGAAATAAAAATCTGCTATGAAATAGAATCATGTTTATTCTGCTCCGATTGACGTTATTAATTTTTAATTCAAAATTTTAAACTACATTTTAAGTATCCAAGCAAAAATAAGTGGTGCCACTATGGTTGCATCCGATTCAACAATAAATTTCGGAGTATTGATATCAAGTTTTCCCCAGGTTATTTTTTCATTAGGAACGGCACCAGAATAGGAACCGTAACTTGTTGTTGAATCAGAAATTTGACAGAAATAGGACCAGAAAGGAATCGTGTGCATTTCCATATCCTGATAGAGCATAGGAACTACACAAATTGGAAAATCGCCTGCAATTCCACCACCAATCTGAAAAAAACCTACACCTTTTCCACCGGAGTTTTTAATATACCAATCCGACAACCAGGTCATGTATTCAATTCCCGATTTCATGGTGGAAGGTTTCAATTCACCTTTAATGCAGTAAGAAGCAAAAATATTTCCCATGGTACTGTCTTCCCAACCCGGAACAATTATCGGCAGGTTTTTTTCGGCAGCAGCCATCATCCAGGAATCTTTAACATCAATTTCATAATGTTCTTTCATAGCGCCTGAAAGCAGCAATTTATACATGTATTCATGTGGCAGATATCGTTCGCCTTTGGTGTCCGCATCTTTCCACAATTTAAAAATATGTTTTTGAATTCTACGGAAAGCCTCCTCTTCAGGGATGCAGGTATCGGTGACCCGATTGAACCCTTTTTCGAGCAGGTCCCATTCATCTTGAGGACTCAGGTCGCGATAATTAGGAACGCGTTTGTAATGTGAATGTGCTACCAGGTTCATGATATCCTCTTCCAGATTTGCTCCGGTACAAGAAATAATATCAACTTTACCTTGTCGGATCATTTCTGCCAGACTAATCCCCATCTCGGCGGTACTCATTGCTCCGGCAAGGGTAATCATCATTTTACCACCTTCTAACAGGTGTTTTTCATATCCTTTTGCAGCGTCTACTAACGCAGCGGCATTGAAGTGGCGGTAATTGTGTTCAATAAATTTTGAAATTGGTCCTCTTTCCATAGTTGAAATTCCTGAGATGTTAAGTGGCAAATATATTAATTAAAGGGTAAATTATAACCATTTCTAGGATGAATCATCTGACCAGAGTCGCTAATTTGTTAGGAACTTACGCAAAATATATATAAAAGTGAATTA
>JBBQVM010000261.1:0-4816 GCA_038211525.1 Bacteroidia bacterium | reverse complement strand
TTTCAACGAATCAATCCGCGCCTGTCCCTGCTTCTGGCCCAGACCAATAGATGGAATTAAAAATAGAAAAAGCAGAAAAGATATACTGTATTTTGATTTTTGTTTAACCATTGAAATAAATTACAATTCAAAATTAATGTATTGGTACTTTAATTTATTCATCACCATCTATTCATGAATTTTGGTTTGCTTTCTTTTATTTTTGGTGGAGTTAAACAGTGAGTTTGAATTAACATGGAACTTCGTCAAACTCCAATACTTCTTAATTAATTCTCTAACGACAATAAAATTAAATCATTATTTTGGTTAGGGCAAATATGAATTTTATTCTCCGAATTTAAACTATTATTTTAAACAAAATCCGCATTCATTAAACTCGATTAAATCAAAATAGGTTTCCTTGTGGTAAATTAGGATCTTTTAGGGAGGGAAATGGAAGTATCTACGATATTTAATAAATTGAAAAACAATGCAATAACTAGAAATCATTGAATCCAATTGGCTCCGGTTAAACTCAAAAATTACTAGTACATTTGTCTTTTAAAATCAAGCAATTTATGACGAAAAAAGACACCGTTCTTGTGCTGGGTGCTGCCGGACAAATTGGTACGGACCTGGTTTTAAGGCTGAGGGATGATTTGGGTAGTAGTCAGGTGATTGCAACCGATGTACGTGATCAAAAAGGTGTAGTGAGTGAAGGCGGGCCCTTTCATGTTTTAGATGTGTTGGATGGGAAAGCGATTGCTGAAATTGTAAATAAATACCAAATAACTCAGGTTTATCACCTGGCTGCTCTTTTATCAGCCACAGCTGAAAAAAATCCGATGTTTGCCTGGAAGCTGAACATGGAAGGACTTTTTAATGTGTTGGAAATTGCCAAAGACACTGCTGCAATGAAAATTTTCTGGCCAAGCTCTATTGCTGTTTTCGGACCTACTACCCCTCGCAATCTCACTCCTCAACATACTATTATGGAACCAACCACTGTTTATGGAGTTAGTAAACAAGCCGGCGAGCGTTGGTGCGAATACTATTTCAGAAAACATCAAGTGGATGTACGCAGTATCCGTTATCCGGGATTGATAAGTTATAAATCGGCACCGGGTGGTGGAACAACAGATTATGCGGTTGATATTTATCATAAAGCACTTGAAACGGGAAGCTATGAATGTTTTCTTAAAGAAAATACCATGTTGCCAATGATGTACATGCCCGACGCACTTGATGCAACTATCAATTTAATGAATGTTGATTCAAATAAAGTTAAGTTACGCTCTTCTTATAATGTTTCAGGAATGAGTTTCGACCCTAAAACAATTGCAAACGAAATTCAAAAACATATACCCACATTCACAATTTCCTACAACCCTGATTTTCGTCAGGCTATTGCCGAAAGTTGGCCTGCTTCTATTGATGATGCTGCGGCAAGAAATGATTGGGGATGGAAAGAAAAATTTAACCTTGAAACAATGACAACGGATATGCTGATGCACTTGAAAGAACAAAAAACAAAAAGTGCCGCGCAATAAATTTTTGAATTTTTATGGACAATAAACTTTACATTACAAACTCGCTTTCCCGCAATAAGGAACTCTTTGAACCAATAAATTTTCCTTATGTTGGAATGTATGTTTGCGGACCAACCGTTTCGGGCGAGTCACATTTAGGTCACTCTCGACCCTATGTTACTTTTGATGTGATATACCGTTATCTTACTTTTCTTGGTTATAAGGTAAGATATGTTCGCAATATTACGGATGCCGGTCATTTTGAAGAGGAAGGTCGAGCAGCAGTTGATAAAGTAGGAGAGAAGGCTAAGTTAGAACGACTAGAGCCGATGGAGCTTGTGCAACGGTACACCAATCTTTTTCATGACATGATGGATTTGTTGAATTGCGAACGTCCTGCGATTGAACCTACAGCAACGGGGCATATTGTTGAACAAATTGAAATGATAAAAACTATCATCGACAAAGGATTTGCTTACGAAAAAAATGGGTCTGTTTATTTTGATGTAACTAAATATGCAAGTGGACATGATTACGGTAAATTAAGTGGTCGTATATTAGATGATATGATTGCCGGAAGCAGAGCACTGGAAGGTCAGGATGAGAAAAGAAATGCAGCCGATTTTGCACTGTGGAAAAAAGCTCCTGCCGAACATATTATGCGTTGGCCTAGTCCTTGGGGTGACGGTTTTCCCGGATGGCATATCGAATGTTCCGCTATGGCAACGAAGTACCTCGGTACCCGTTTTGATATTCATGGCGGTGGAATGGATCTCTTGTTTCCACATCACGAAAGTGAAATTGCACAGTCGGAAATTGCAAGCGGTTGTGCGCCTGTTAAATATTGGATTCACAACAATATGATTACCATTAACGGAAAAAAGATGGGCAAATCATACAACAATACCATTACTTTGCGTGAAATGTTTTTTGGTGGTCATCACTTATTGGAAAAAGGTTATTTACCTGCAACCATTCGATTTTTTATACTTCAAACGCATTACCGAAGCACACTAGATTTTTCTAATGAGGCTTTGCAAGCCGCTGAAAAAGGTTTGCAACGATTGTTGAATGCGTATGCAACCATCTCTAAGCTGAATCCTTCGCCTGCATCTACTTCCGATGTAGCTAAAATTGAAAAGGATTGTTTCGCTGCTATGAACGATGATTTCAATACTGCAATTGTTGTGGCAAATCTATTTGAGGCATCCCGCATCATTAATTCTGCTCATGCAGGAACCGAAACTTTAACCGATGCTGATATAGGTGCTTTACGAAAACTATTCGATGATTTTCTGTTTACTATTATGGGAATTAAAGCAGATAAACAAGATACGGGAGCCGACACAGAAGAACTGATGAAACTAATTATTGATATCAGAGCTGAAGCAAAATCAAAAAAAGATTTTAATACTTCTGATAAAATCAGAGATACACTAACAAACATTGGTATTTCAATAAAAGATGGAAAAGAAGGTACTGAGTGGTCTAAGAAATTATAAAAATGTAATGAAATCAATTTGCTTTAATAGGAGACAGATACATCCGTATTTGATTCTTTTAATCACACTCTTTTTTATAACGGCATGTGGTCCCGATAAACCAACAGAAGAACATGCAGTAGTGCCTCAAAAGGAGGAACAACCCAAACAAGTTATTAATGTACCTAAATTAAATGCAGATTCGGCTTACGCATTTGTTGCCAAACAGGTAAGCTTTGGACCTCGTATCCCAGGAACAAAACAACATGCACAATGTGCCGAATGGTTGGTAAATAAGCTGAAAACATATATGCCTGACGTTATAGTTCAAAAAGGTGTTGTAACGACTTTTGATCAGAAAAAATTTGAGTTAAAAAATATTATCGCCTCCTACAATCCATCCAGCCGCAATCGCATATTATTTTGTTCTCATTGGGATACCCGTCCTTTTGCTGATAGAGACGAGGGTGTTAATAAAAACAAAACCTTCGATGGAGCCAATGATGGCGCAAGTGGAGTGGGAGTTTTAATAGAGGTAGCTCGTCAGCTAAGTTTAACAAAACCCGATGTTGGAGTGGATATCGTTTTGTTTGATCTTGAAGATTATGGTCAGCCTGAAGAGAGTAGTTTTCCTGAAATGCAAAACTCATGGTGTCTGGGAGCTCAATACTGGGCTGCAAATTTACATGTGCCGGGTTATTATGCCCGTTTTGGAATTTTGTTAGATATGGTTGGTGCTAAAGGCGCGGAATTTCCTAAGGAAGGAAGCTCGGTCTATTACGCTTCTTCTATTGTTGATAAAGTATGGAATATTGCCGGAGCTCTTGGGTATGGAAATTATTTCATCAATGCAAAATCAGCCGGATTAACAGATGATCATGTATATGTCAATCAGCTTGCAAATATCCCGTGCATCGATATCATTCATTACGACATAGCTAACAGCGATTTTTTTCCTCATCATCACAGGGTAACCGACAATATGGAACAAATTGATCCTGTAGTTTTAGGTGTGGTAGGACAAACGTTGTTGCAAGTAGTGTTTGAAGAATCCCAAGTGAATTGATAGGAATGATGATACACTAAAATAGAATTATTTTTCTTTCTTAGGGATTTCCATTTTGGTAACCAAATCAGGATATTTTGGATCAATTTTTTTAAGAGCCTCCAAAACTTTTTCTGCAACTAAATATTCTTTATACCAATTTTTGTCAGAGGGGATAATATTCCAGGGAACATCATTACATTTTTCAAATATCTCATCATATACTTCCAGATACTGATCTAATTTTTTTACTGTATCCCAATCACTGTCTTTATGTTTCCAGTATTTTTTAGGATTAGTTAACCGTTCTGTTAATCGCTCTAATTGTTCTTTAGGAGAAACATTAAGCATAAATTTTAGAACAGTGGTACCATTTTCCTCCAGCAATTTTTCAAAAGCATTGATTTGATCATATCTTTTCGAAATAATCTCCTTTGGAATATAACCTTCAACTGTAGGAACCAGGATATCCTCATAATGTGAGCGGTTAAAAATATGAATCATTCCTGCAGGGGGAACCTTGTCATGCACTCTCCATAAAAAATCGTGGGCAAATTCCAACTCAGTTGGTTTTTTAAAACAAATAACATGAGTTCCCATGGCATTCACGTCGGCAAAAACCTTTTTTATGGCACCATCCTTACCCGATGCATCCATACCTTGCAAAATCACTAAGAGACTCTTTTTGTTTTCGGCATATAACTTCACCTGCAAATCACCTATTTGTGCAATTAAATCAGGCGTTTCTTTGCGAATGGATTCTTCTTTTACTGAATCAGACG
>JBBQVM010000260.1:0-4823 GCA_038211525.1 Bacteroidia bacterium | reverse complement strand
TGTAACGGTCTGCCAACATCTGTTAATCCTTTAGTAAATAATTTCGCAGTTGAATATTTCGAATCCAACTGCTGATAAAATGCAATTGCTTCATCGTAGGTTAGCGATTTATTGGATTCATTTAATGTTTTAATATCAGCAGCAGAAATAAATTTTGAAACCATCACCATCATCATTAACAAATTGATCGTTTTCATTTATAATAAATTAGTTCTTTTTTAAATACCGATTGTCTGATTAGCCTTAGTGCATTTCCACTTATTCGCCTTTTCTGCCCAACCATTTTTTAGATATTTTTTCTTGTGCCTTTGTTGGTTTTTTAACCTTAATCAATTCGTATTCTTTCGCTGTTGCTTCTCCTAATATTATGGTTATAGCTTGAGGCAGTCCAAATCTAATTAATTTAATTTGAATTGTATCACCCGGCAATTTTGTAGAAAGGTAATCTTTAATGGTATTCGGATCATGTTCATCAATACTAACTACTTCATCGTTAACATTTAATCCTTGCTCCCACGCGGCGGCATTTCGTTCTACAAAAGAAACAGTGATTCTATTGCCAAGTTGCTTAAAGGAGGCACCGAGATAACCGGGTTGTGTTCTCATTCCATCTTTTCGATGAAGCGAGAACCCTGCATAGGAAAACATTTGTTCATAAGGCAATTCTTCGGTTCCGTCAATATACCTTTTAAAAAAATCATGATAATCCTTTCCGGCCACTTTTTCAAAGGCAACAATTAAATCCTCTTGTGTAATTCCCCGATTTAGTTTTTTATAATATTCATGATAAAGAAAATACATTACGTCATCCAGCGACTTCTCACCATTAGTGGAATTTAATATATCGAGATCTAAAAGTGATGCTATTATGTTCCCTTTGGTATAATAAGATACAGAAGAATTTTTAGAATTTTCTGTTGGGCGATAATAAATAATCCAGGCATCAAAACTAGCTGCAGAGAGTGATTGTATTTTCGCTCCCGGGTTATTTTCTAAATTCTGAATATTATTTACTATCGAAGTAAGGTAATCTTCTTCACTGGTGTGGCCAAATTTATAAACCAGGTAATCGTCATAGTAACTTGTTATTCCTTCAAAAAACCAAATTAAATTAGAATATACCTCATTCTCATAATCAAAAGGACCCAGTTCGATAGGTCGAATTCGTTTTACGTTCCACAAATGAAAATATTCATGCGTTGCCAAATTCAGTAAACTTTGATAACCACTTTCTGAATCGTAAGCAGTTCGGTAAACCATTAACGTAGCCGAATTCAAATGTTCCAATCCACCACCACTTGCATCTGTATTAATCACAAAAAATGTATAATCCTTATTAGGGTTTTCCCCGAAAATGCCGGTGCATTCGTCAACCAATTTATAAAAATCATTTTTTATTTTCTCAATATCATAATTCGCTTTCCCTATCATAGTCACATGATGAGGAATTCCTTTGTAATCAAAATCAATAACATCAAAATTCCCGATTGCCACCGGAGAGTCGGCTAGTCGGTCGTAATTCTCAGCTTTTAGCACCCATTTATTGTGCTCCTGCATTGGCAAAGCAGATGAAATGATGTTCCATGAAACAGGAGGCTGGTACGTAATAATGGCGGGTTGATCTTTAAATTCATCAACATACATAAATAATGCGGCACCGTTCATGAAAGCAAATTCGCTATTTACAAAAGAAGTCCGTACCGACAATTCAAAAGCATAAACCGAATAGCTGATTTTTACTTTAGATGTTGATTTTGAATAAACACGCCACACATTTTTTCGCACTTTACGGAAAGGTAAGACTTGCTGATTTTCTCCTTTCGCCTCAAAACCTTCCACAAAACGGGAAAACTCACGCACCATATAGGATCCCGGAATCCATACCGGCATTTTAATATCAACAGAATCACCCTTGTGAGCCTCAAGCTGCATTTCAACTTGAATATAGTGGGTTGCAGGGTTAGGGAAGGAGACCGTGTAGGAGATTTGCCCCAAAGCCACTTCTTGTGATTGGATTGCAAAGCAGGTTAATAATAGAAATATAAATTTTCGAATCATTTCAATAAAATAAACTTCCAAAGCTACTAAATCGGCAGAAAACACTATCCTTAAATTAGAGGTCAAACACTTTTATGCGATAAAGCGGTTACTTTTTAGGGTCAAAAATTCATTAATTTGGTTTTAAAAATAAATAATTCAGGATCCGGTTGAGCAAGATTTGCTCCTAAAAGAAACATTAAATTCAAAACAGTGAGCAGAAAAGTAGTTATTTTACCTTTAGTCTTACTTTAGATAAAAATTGTACAACCCAGTGGATTCGGACTTCTTGCAAAATAAAAACGAAAAAAATGTAGTTTTCCCGTAATACCTTACAATTGAAACGGTTCAATTCATTCTCTGCTTTCTTCAGTAAAAAACACCCCTATGTTTGTGAAGCAATTCAAACAATAAAAAACACTGCCTATGGGTAAATAAAAGGTTAAGAAGTTCAACTCAAATGACAATTAAAGAATAGCAACCGCGATCGCTTCCCGGTTGCTTTCTGCTATTAGTGAATGTGTTACCTACTTTTCAAATTTTATTAACAGACCTCCTCTCCCTCCTTCTAATTGGGTATTTTTACATTTCAGGGAACTTCCCTTATTTTTCTTCCTTTCATTTCATAATTTACACAGTATCAATGCCTCAATTTTCTCATCTCCACGTTCATACCCAGTATTCATTACTCGACGGTGCTGCTGACATATCCAAGCTTTACAAAAAAGCCGTCGCTAATCAAATGCCGGCCATTGCTATTACCGATCATGGAAACATGTTTGGTGCGTTTGCTTTTGTTGCTGAAGCCTATAAACACAAAACTGCCGATGGTAAACCCAAAGTGAAACCGATAGTAGGCTGTGAGTTTTACTTGGTTGAAAATCGTTTTAAGCGGGCTTTTACCAAAGAAGATAAGGATCAGCGGTTTCACCAGTTGTTCCTGGCAAAGAATGCAGAAGGCTATCAAAATCTGATAAAAATGTGTTCGCTTGGATACATGGAGGGTTTGTATGGTAAATATCCCCGCATCGATAAGGAATTAGTTAAACAATATCACAAAGGATTAATTGCTACCACATGTTGCCTCGGTGCCTCTGTTCCTAGAGCCATTCTTAGCAAAGGCGAAGAAGAAGCTGAAAAAGAATTTCAATGGTGGTTGAATATTTTTGGTGAGGATTATTATATCGAAATGCAACGACATGATATTCCTGAACAAAATAAAGTGAATGAGGTGTTGTTGAAGTGGTCGTTTAAATATAACGTGAAAATTATTGCTTCTAACGATTCTCATTATGTGGATCAACAGGATTCCAATGCACACGATATTTTGCTTTGTATTAACACCGGCGAAAAACAGAGTACTCCGACCATGAAAGAGTTTTCGGATGATGATGTTTTTTCTAAAGGAAAACGATTTGCTTTTTTTAACGATCAGTTTTATTTTAAAACTCAGGAGGAGATGACGAAACTGTTCATCGACATTCCTGAAGCTATCGATAATACGAATCATATTGTAGATAAGATTGAACTGCTCAATCTGAAAAAAGATATTCTTCTTCCTAACTATGTTATCCCGGAAGGGTTCGCAACACAAGATGAATACCTGCGACATTTAACTTATGAAGGAGCACGTGCCCGTTACAAAAATCTTACTCCTGAAATTGAAGAAAGGTTGAATTTCGAGTTACTAACGGTTAAGACTATGGGATTTGCCGGTTACTTTTTGATTGTTTCCGATTTCATAAAAGCCGGTCGTGATATGGGTGTTTTTGTTGGGCCCGGTCGTGGTTCTGCTGCCGGTTCTGCTGTAGCATATTGCATCGGAATTACCAACATTGATCCTATCAAATACAATTTGCTTTTCGAAAGGTTTCTCAATCCCGATCGTAAGTCGATGCCCGATATTGATACCGATTTTGATGATGAAGGTCGTCAGAAGGTGATTGATTATGTGGTGAAGAAATATGGCAAGAACCAGGTGGCACAAATTGTTACCTATGGCTCTATGGCAGCCAAAATGAGTATCAAAGATGTTGCGCGTGTGTTGGATCTTCCCTTGTCGGAAGCTAACCTACTGGCTAAACTGGTTCCCGATCGTCCCGGTATTTCACTCGACAGAGTCATCAATGCACCTATTGACGGAGAAAAAAGTTTGAAGGAAAAAGAGGGGCTTGGCGCGGATGATATGGAGAATGTGAAAAAGCTTCGCGAAATTCATAAGGGTACCGACCAGCAAGCGAAGGTGCTGAAGGAAGCGCTCATCCTTGAAGGATCCGTTCGCGGAACCGGTATTCATGCTGCAGGAATTATCATCGCACCTAAAGATCTCACCGATCTGATTCCGGTAGCAACCGTTAAAGATTCTGATTTGCTAATTACACAGTACGATGGAAAAGTGATTGAAGATGCAGGAGTCATTAAGATGGACTTCCTCGGATTAAAAACACTTACCATCATAAAATCGGCGCTTGAATTAATACGACAGAATCATAACATCAGCATAGATATTGACACCATCCCGCTCGACGATAAAATAACATTTGAACTTTACCAGAAGGGCGAAACCAACGGCACTTTTCAGTTTGAGTCGGCAGGAATGCAAAAACATTTGAAAGATTTAAAACCTGATAAGTTTGAAGATCTTATTGCAATGAATGCATTGTACCGTCCTGGTCCAATGCAATACATAGATAGTTTTGTAAAAAGGAAGCACGGTAAAGAAGAAGTGAAGTATGACATTGAGGAGATGGCAGAATACCTCGAAGAAACTTATGGTATTACGGTGT
>JBBQVM010000259.1:0-4826 GCA_038211525.1 Bacteroidia bacterium | reverse complement strand
CAAGCCAATGTTAGTTTGGTAGACAAACCACTTAAAGGTATTTTTATCCCGATTGATGCAGTAATACAAGAGGAAAAATCAAGTTATATTTGGATTGAAAAAAGTAAAGGAAAATTTGAAAATAGAATGGTAGAAACAGGGGTAGAGATAAATGGATTTATAGAGATTAAATCGATCATAAGTACAGATACAAGAATAGTAATAAGTGGCGCCTATTTGATAAATAGTGAGTACAAGTTTCGTAAAGGTAGCGACCCTATGGATGGAATGAAAATGTAGGTGCATGTATTTTTCTTTGGTTATGCATACAACCATAAAAAATGATAGTCACAAACATTTTATGAATCTTAAAATACAGAAAAATGGAAAACACAATGAAAATGAAAAGCGGAAATAGCTATCGCAAATTTTACCTCATGTTAGGTTTGTCTTTTATAGCCATGTATTGCACAATGTACTTGAATACATATTCAATTGACCATGTTTATTTCAGCATGACCCGTTTTTATATGGCTTGTTTAGGCATATCTGCAATGGGCGTGATTATGTTTGTTGTAATGAAAAATATGTACACTAATAAAAAGCAGAATATGGGGATATTGATTGGTTGTGTGTCGCTTTTTACTATCTCATTAACGCTGGTTCGTACACAAGAACCGGTAATTGGTGATGTGTTGTACATGAAGGGCATGATACCTCATCATTCCATTGCCATTCTAACCAGCGAACGTGCTGATATAAAAGATCCCGAAGTAAGAAAACTTGCCGATGGAATAATTGCAGCACAAAAAAAAGAGATTGAAGAAATGAAAAATATGATAAACCGATTAGAAAATGAAAAGTAAATTATTGGTAGCGATATGGATTATAACTAATGGATATGCAAGAAGTTATGATTTTTTATATAAAACATAATTTACGTTTTTCTACTTAAAACTAAGCTATTATGCCTGTAAACGACCAGTTCCTACACAAACACATACATTTATATTTGGTGATACTTTATAAAATGAGATGTCAACTCGGATTCTTATATGTTTTGAGTAAGTTTATCATTATCTCTACTTTATAATAATGTGCAAAACGCAGTGTTGACACTCATTACATTAAAAATCACCAGCAACGATGGTTTGCACAAGCCGGCATTTGATGGAATCAAAAGTTTGAGTCGTGTTAGGAATAAGCATTTCAAAAATAGTAAATTTAATTTTTACTACATTTGCTTTAGTAAACACTTATCGCAAATGAAAACAGGAATGTCATTTTTAGCTAAAATAGTTACCACTACATTGGCTGTATTGTTTGGTGCCTATATACTTCCCGGTGTAAGGGTTGATTCTGCACTTACTGCCATAGTGCTTTCGTTGGTACTCTCTGTTTTAAATATTTTGCTGAAGCCTTTGCTCATCTTACTCACGCTTCCAATTACTATTTTAACTCTTGGATTATTTCTAGTAGTCATTAATGCACTCATTCTTTTAATTGCCGCTGCAATAGTACCCGGTTTTGTTATTGATGGATTCTGGTGGGCAGTTTTGTTCAGTATACTTTTAACACTATTCGTTTCTGTTTTGGAAGGCCTTCAAAAAGCCACTTCAGGAAATAAAAATGGTAAATAATTAACGCTGACAAATATTTTTGTACTCACAATACTCACATCGATTTAAGTCGGTAGTTTGTGAGAATGGAATTGATGCATCGTAAATTTCACCTATTAATGCACGCAGTCCTGTTGAAAATTCATTCAGTAATTCTGTACTAACAGGTTCGCCGTTGCCGGGAAAAAGTATTCCACCACCCAAGCTTTTCGCAACATAAAACCCTGCTTTAAAAATTTTGTTCGGGAAATTCTGGTTGTATAAATAAGAATAAAAATTGAGTTGAAATAACGTCTTTTTCTCTGGATTAGAGAAAAGTGCATCGATAGATTTCGCTTTTATTTCTACTTTCCCAGTTTTGTAATCTATAATTCTGGTAACTCCATCCCGTTCATCAACACGATCAAATTTTCCATGAAGTCGTACTTTGGCTCCTGAAGCTATTTCAATAACTGCATTAAATTCGTTTTCCAATGATTCAATCTTAAATGGCGCCTCATTTTTATCCTGCAAAAGAATTTTTTTCACCAGTTCCTTAATTACTTCAGCTAATAAAATGTCCTCACCTTCCAGTTGCAAATAGGATATTCCATATTCACGTTTAATGGCGTTTTCCACCTCCTCGTCCGATCGTTTTAATAACTCATCAATTTGTTGAGGTGTCACTTGCTCTAATCCTGAATAAAGTTGCTCAAGTGCACCGTGAAAAATTGTTCCAAAAACATTCGCCTCTATTTTATCATCTGTATCTTCTTTTTCTCTTAATCCTGCAATGTATCTAAAATAATATTGCAGACTACAATTAATATAAGTTGTTAATGCAGAACTGGAAAATTTTCGCTGGTATTCTGAATCGTTAGCAGTAAGATATTTGTTGAGTGTTTCGAATACTTTTGACGTTTTATCAATAATTATAGGTAATACTTTTCCCGGATCTATTTTAGTGTTAACCGTGTTAAAAGTTAAATTCAGGTTTTCACCCATCACTTTTTTTAACTCATGTTTTATTTGAAGCAGGTATCTGCTTGGTTCACCGCCACCGGTTTTATTCACTTCTGAATTAAATAATAAATACACATTTTTTGCTTGGTGAAGCAGTCTGTAAAAATGATAACTGAACGAGGCATCTGCATCCTCGTATGTCGGTAGTCCAAAACCTTTACGAAGCGAGTAGGGGATAAACGAGCGAGCACCACCTGCGGCAGGTAAAATCCCCTCATTAGCATTCAATACAATCAATGTTTCAAAATCTAATGCTCTCGTTTCCAGAAAACCCATCACCTGTAATCCTTTAACCGGCTCTCCTGTAAAAGGAATTTTTAAACCTGTAACACATTCAATCAATAACTGCCAAGCATTTTCTGGTGCTATAACTTCCAGATATCCTTCCAATTGCACCCGAAGCTGTTTAATTTCTGAACTGATAAAATCGGTAATGGTATCCTCAAACTGCATTTTCTTCGTAGCATCTTCGGTTTTGCCGGAATGAAAAAGATCGAATAGTGCAAGCAGGTAATCGAACAAATCATTTCCGCTTGTTATTTTTCTGAAAACTGTTTTTGAATTCTTAAAACTATAAATAGCCGCAATCATTTCTGCATCCAAATAGTTATGGTGATCCTCCTTGCTATCAAAATAAACTTCCGATAACCCATTGAACAATGGATGTTTCAGAATTCTAGTCACATAACGATGATAGTACAAACGTTTTTCACCTTTACCGGCTTTGTCGTATCTATGCGTTTCGTAAAGTATGTTCAATAATTCGGCATACTGACTTTGTTTCAGCGGATAGCCCATGGTAACGTTCACCGGATCAATTTGCAGGGGAATGGAATACAAAACAGGAAAAAGCATGCTCTCATCGGGCAAAACAATGGCTGTTTTGTTAATGTCTAATTTACCTGCAGCGTGCAATTCCTTCAAAAGCTCCCCCGCATATTTCGCCTGCCCTGAACGTAAGGGAATTCCGGTTATTTCGATATTTTTTTGCTCGTTGGTAAAATGATCACCGATCCATTGTGGATGATCTTTGAACAACGATGACTTCCGGAAATAATAACCCGCCTCATGACTTTTGTTCTCTATGTAATAGCGGTCGCTGTCCCAAAAAACAGTTGCATTTTTTTTGTCTGAAAGCAGCTTAATCATATCTTCTTCCGCTCTTGAAAAACCATAAAAGCCCGCAAAAATAAAATGGTCCCAAATACTTTGGAAGGTGTTGGCACGAAGATTTTTAAGGATGTCTCTATAAGCTTTCCCCTCGTAAGCCAAACCTTTCTCCTCCAGTTTTGCATTAAAATCAGCATATATCTGACTCAGACGGTTCCAGTTTTTAGCAAATTCCGATTGTAAATTAGTGAGTTTATCTGTATTGAATGCGCTCAAAAATTCATGGATCCATTTCAACGAATCGGCGTCGGGAAGAAATGCTGCTTCAATTTTTCGAAGTTCACTGATGTTAGTAAATATCCGGGTTGTTTCTGAAAGTTGTTTATCAATTTCGTCAAAATCATTGATCAACATTTGTCCCCAGGGATAAAATTTACCAAAATCCTGATCAGGCCAATGTTGTTTGTAAACATCATACAGAGCTAGTAAAAGCGGAATTTCTTCGCCTATAGTTAAACGACTATGTCGTGATACAAAATCGCCAATTCCCAGTATTCCAGGGGCAAAAACAGGTCTCCCCATTTTTTCTGCTAACCTTTTTCTGAATATTAAACACGCTCTTCTGGTTGGAAAAACAATGCACACTTTGCGGAAGTCAGTACCGTATTTTTCTTGAAGGTGATCAATAATTTTGTCAATAAAAGTTATCATTAATGGCGGTAGTAAGAAGAGTTGAATGCTATTTTTCAACCGCTAAATTGGTTAAAAATATTGTTGAAAACACAATTTGAGTCAAGAATATTTGAACTGGAAGTGTCAGTAATTTTAATGCGTGATTAAATATCCTCTCCTCCGGCACTCATTTTTGTTGATCTTAGCTGTGCTGTTTAGTGTGCCTGTGGTGAGTCAACCTTGTAGGGAAGTTGTTGGTTATTACGCCGGTTGGAAATGGTACAAGAGGAATAAATTAGTGAATCCTCAAACAATAGATTATTCTAAATACACTATTATTAACTATGCATTTTTCAAACCTCTCGACAATGGTTCCGTTGTGGAAGGTGACGCTTGGGCCGATAAAAATATTTTGTTAGGCACTTCAGCTAAAAATGGATCGGA
>JBBQVM010000258.1:0-4835 GCA_038211525.1 Bacteroidia bacterium | reverse complement strand
TCATCGGAATAAGTAGCAGTAACATCAACACTACCCTGATCAGTAAATTTAATGGCATTACCTACTAAATTAAAAAGCACCTGACGCAATCTAACAGGATCACCATTTAACACCAATGTTGCAATTGGTTGAACATAAAATTTTAATTGAATCATTTTCTCATCAGCTTTCCAAACTAACGATTCACCAACCTCTGTAAAAATATCCGCTGCCTTAAAGGGAACCTCCTCAAACTTCAGCTTTCCTGAATCCACTCTTGTAAAATCGAGTACATCATTCACAATAGACAGCAAATGTCCGGACGAACCGGAAATTGCTTTCATGTATCGGAGTTGCGTGTCATCGAGTTTGGTTTGACTTAGTTTATCAGAAAATCCAATGACCGATGTTAAAGGAGTTCGTATTTCGTGGCTCATGGTCGACATAAATTCCTCTTTAGCCCTTGCCAATTTTTCGGCCTCTTGACGTGCTATGATTAATTCTTTTCTTCTCTTGTTAGATACTTCTATATCGCGCAAAACAAAAATTAAAAGAAGCAGTATCAACACAAAACCCGCAAGCATAATATTACGAATAGAAGTAGCGGCGGTTGATGCTGCGCTTTCCGATTCAGCTACTTTAATATTTATTCGTTCTCTTTCATCAGCTTCAAGCTTGGTAATCACTCTTTCAATTTGATTGGTAATTACTTTGTCAGTTTGCAATAATTTTAATTCTTTATCTGATTGCTCTTGAATTTTAATAGCTTCTTCTTCACGAATCCTGTTCGCATTCCTGTTGAAGTTGGTGACTTTTGCATTCCGTTCAGCAATTAAGCTATCAGCTTTTATTTTTAATGCTTTTCGGTTATACTTACCTGAAAACATGCGTTGCAACATATTACCCTGATCCTTAAAAATATCTGTTGTATCTGCTTCAATGGAATTTTCATCTAGATTTTTTATTGCATTGCTGATGATACGATTATAATTAATATCAAGCAAGCTATCGTAAACTTCGATTTTGGCCGAGAGCAAAGTATCCAGTTTAATAAAATCATCAATACTTCTACCTGAATTAATAGCACCCGATTTAAGGCTATCGATCCCTGCATTTAGGGTATCCTTCATTTCAAGGAACTGCACTAAATAATTATTATCACGGGTAACAGTATAGGCTCTCACGTTATTACCTGCCACACTCATAGCCGACCATAATTCTTTGATACGAATAAGATCCTGGTCGGGACGAGCACTCTTTTTTACGGTGATTACCAAACTATTCACATTTTGCTGCATACTGTTAAAGGCATAGTAAAGTAGTGCCCCTGTTGCCAGGAAGGCTATGATGACGAATATTCTGATCCTTGAATTACTGTTCATTGGTACATGTTATTTGTGGTGGACGATCCTCTTACTAATAACTAAATCAAGATGATTTGAGTATGCTAAGTTAACACAACATTCTCATTTTGGGAAAAATTCTTATAAAAGTGTTTCATTTTTGGAAAATCAGGCAGGTTCAGAATGTGATCTAATATTTCCCGCAAAGGATTTGAACATACTTTAATATATTAATTTACAAGTATTTGCATATTTTATTTGCTTCAAAAAGAGATGAATTAAACTACGTTGGCACGGATATTAGAATACCCCTGACAACTAACGATTAATAAACATAAATTCTAAAAGATATGAAAAACACTCAAAAAATGATTCTTGGAAGTTTTATTGCTCTTACAGCATTAACGACAGGATGTGAAAATTACAAAGACGAATTAGCTCAGATGACCTCAACAAAAGATTCTCTTTTGGCTGTGTCTAGTACTAAAGATAAGTCGATCGAAGAATTTATCACCTCATTTGATGAAATTGAAGGCAACCTTGCAGAGATAAGTACTAAACAAAGTGCTATTCAAGTTGAGGCATCTGACAAAACAGAAATGAATGTAAATGCAAAAGAACGCATTCAGGCTGAAATTGCATCTATCAAACAATTGATGGATGAGAGCAAAGCTAAAGCTGAAGAATTAAACAAAAAGTTAAAGCAGTCTAATTTTAAAGTTGGAAAATTCGACAAGATGATTGCTTCTTTAAACGAACAAATTGCTGCTAAAGATTCTCAAATGGTTGAACTTAATAACCAGTTATTGGCCCTTAACACTCAGGTAGAAAGTTTAAATGGAACCGTTGCTTCACTTAGTACAAAAGATTCTATCAACAACGATTTCATCCAAAGACAAACTACCAAAATGAATACCGGTTATGTTGCAGTTGGTAACTACAAGAAATTGCGCGATGAGCATGTAGTAACTAAAGAAGGTGGATTCCTTGGTCTTGGTAAAGAAGAAAAATTATCTACTGAACTTAATGCCGATGCATTCAAATCAATCGATATTACTCAACTTACCAATATACCTCTTGACAATATTAAAGATGCAAAATTGGTAACTAACCACCCTGCCGGTTCTTATACTATCGAAAAACAAAATGATAAAGTAAGCGAAATCAAAATTACTGACGCTGAAAAATTCTGGAGTACTAGTAAGTATCTGGTTGTAATGACAAAGTAAAAGTGCTATCCGCTAAATAGCAAAATATAAAAAGTGTTTTCAGGTTGTGTGAAAGGGTGAGACAAATTGTCTCACCCTTTTTTTATTAGATTTGATTCAAATTTAAAAATAGAATGTACTTCACTTTTTATTGCACAATGAGTTTACCATTTTTTAGTGCTCCCGATGCATTTGAAAATTGATAAAGATAAACTCCCGAAGGAAAATCAGAAATAGAAACAATCTGATTAATGGTAGTAATTTCAACATTTTTGAAGATACGTCCTGTGATGTCGGTTATTTTAAGTAGATTATTTCCATTCGACAACAGTGAAGGATCTTTAATAATTAATTCAAAACTCTCTTTTGCAGGATTAGGTCTGATGTAAATATCTTTTGGATGCGACAATTCGGCAATTCCTGTAAAGCCAATTTCCAAATTTTTATCGTTGATATCAAAGAAAATATTTCCATCACCCTCTACCATAATACGAGCGGTTGTAGTATTTACAAATGGAACAGTAATATCGTAACTTCCGTTATTTGCTACTTGCGAAGCCAATACAATAGGAAACGATTGTCCACCGTCAATAGATAAAAGAATGTTTACGAGTGGAGTGCTGATTGGAGCCAGGTCACTTCCGCCAACATCCCATGTTACCGTTTCCATATTTCCACTGCTCCAAATAATACCTGTTGTGTTGGGAGCAGTAACCGCAAATGCTTGTCCGGTATTAATTACTTCCACCTGCATGGGAGTATCCATATTGGTAACGCCACCTCCATTTAATCTGTTATCGCGAGCGGTCAGTTTGAAGTGAAGTATTCGGGCATAAGAGGGTTTAATTTCACCGATAAATTGATTGTTGGCCAAAATATTACTCAACTTTGGAAAGAGGCGAACAGGATTGGTTGTAGGATCGAATGATCTGAAGATTGGAGCATTATTAACAGGCAAAATCCATGAACCACCCGGGCCCAAATCAAACTCTTCCCAGCAATAGGTTATAGGATCGCCATCAGGATCGGAAGCATCGCCTGTTAGACGAAAAGGTGTGAGGTATGGAATAATATAATTTGCACCCGGATTTATCACCGGTGGATTATTAAAAGTAGTACTCACAACCGGGCAGTTACTACCAACTCCTGTTGTAGTGTAGTTGATTATTTCATCAAAACTTTTAGTATGAAAATAATCATCGCTATTTGATTGAAGATTATTGTTGCCACATATTCCGGCATAAGCCATGATAGTACTACCACTACCGGGCTCATAGGCAGTAGTAAAAGACCGATTCCCCTGACAAGAACCAATTTCACAATTAAAAGTATGATTGCCTCCAAACTGATGTCCCATTTCATGCGCCACATAATCAATATCGAAAGGATCACCAACCGGAGAAGGTGAACCAGTAACGCCCATTGCTTTTTGAGAGAAATAACAGATCACCCCAAGGCCGGCAATGCCACCACCACCGGTACTGAACACGTGTCCGATATCAAAGTTAGCACCGCCAATGCGAGCCATTACAGTTGTTTGATTCTGCCCAAGCATGATTCCTCCATCATTATTGGTGTAAGGGTCGGTGGCAGCATTCGTAAAAATAAGTGTGTCGGTATTTGCTATCAGCACCAACCGAATAGCAAACTCTCTTTCGTACACTCCGGTCACCCTATTTACAGAAGTCACCATTCCTGCCAAAGCACCAGGAACGGTACCACCATAAACAGAGGTATATTCACCGGTTGCAGCTAAAGCGAGTCGGTACGTTTTTAATTCAGGTCCTGCCGATTTAGCAATACCCGGAGCCGTTATACCCATTCTCTCTTTGTCTGTGGATGACGATTCATCAGGATTCAAACATATAAACTGTTTACTTGTAGCGAAATCTTTTTTATAATACACCAGATAATTTTCCTGATCCTGCAAAGTGTATGGATCAATAAAGACACTTCCTGTTGCCGATAAAATCATGGCATGAAATCCGAATTGAGTAAAATCAAATTTAGCTGTCGCTGATGGATCCGTAATACCTTGACCGGCATAAGTTGTTATTTCAGGGTAGCGAGCGGCCAGGTCTGGATGCATCACCTCCGTTTTCACAATTCTGAAATCCTGAAAGGTTCCATCAGGCATTGGAATAGTAATTAACACCGAACTGTTGCGGTTAGCTGCCGCGCTTTCCATTGGTGCAATTTCAAAGGCAGCTTGCAAAACACTTCTGTCTAAATGATAACTGAGGTATTTAAAGGGCTGGATAACACGTTCCCCAACATACGAAACTCTTTCATTGGAAACAGGATA
>JBBQVM010000257.1:0-4856 GCA_038211525.1 Bacteroidia bacterium | reverse complement strand
GTTGGTAAAAAGAAAATTGGGCGACGCAAACAAATCGAGGTCGTTATCATTGTCGTAGTCAACCCAAGTTGCCCCTTTGTAAATTCCTTGTGAGGTAAATGAAGTTACAGGATTAGTTGCATCAACTACTTTATTGAATCCTGCCTGCGCCATTAGCTGTCCACACATTAACAGTGTAGCTACCATTATTAAGTTCGATTTTAACATGATAATTATTTTTTAAGTTTCAGCAAATAAAAAAAGTAAAAAACCAAAATTGGTAAATGCTTATAAAGATTTACTAAATTTTATTGGTGAAAACTAACTTTAACAGTAAGAAAAATCAATTTCGGTTCAAAACATTCAGTTCTTTAAAAGTTTCGTTTCGATATTCGGTTGGAGTTTTGCCGGTAATTTTTTTAAAGGTATTGTTGAACGAAACCTTATTATTAAATCCCACATTAAATGCAATTTCCATAATGTTGAGTTGTTTGCGTGAAGTAGTACTTAGCAATTCGGTGGCTTCTTGAATTCGATAACTATTAACATATTCAAAAAAATTCATATTAAATTGTTCGTTAATTATCTGTGACAAATTATGCCTCGATAAATTTAATCGTTCGGCAAGTTTTTCCAAACGCAGTTCACTGTCGCGATATAATTTTTCACCACTCATTAAGTCGTTGAGTTGCAAAACCACTTCTTCATTTAGATCAGCCGGTAGGGCTGAATTTGCATAACGCTGTGTCGACACTATTGCCTCGGCTAACGAAAATCCATTAAACACTCTAGGCTGCAGATAGCCAAACCAGGCAATAAAATAAATAAATAACATCATTGAAAAGGAGATCATATAATCCCATTGTATATTAAAAAAATCATAGTTTACCAAAATAAAATAGGAAGCAAAACTGGCAATATATAAGATAAAGAGTCCTATCAACCAATTAAACCAAACTGCCACTTCCTTATCCGTTTTACTTAATGAAAAATATTTGTGTATCGTTAAAAAAGCATAACAACTCATGTGTAAAATTCCAAGCCATGGCACCATCCATCTTATGCGATTTACAGCGGCTGGCCAGTTTATCCACGAGGGCTTTGTTTGTATTCCTTGAATCCATTGCAACTTAACATCGGCTGAACAAATATACATTGGCAGAAAATAGATCACCACCATTGTAAAGGGAATCAGGTGAGGCCAATCACTCCATTTAACTTTTTTCTTTTCAAAAATAACTCTAAAATAAAGATAAAAAAATACCCCGGTTAAAAAGGGAAACGGTGCGCTGATATTAATCACATGTGGAAAATATATTTGATAACGCGTCCAGTAAAGTACATATTCAATTAAGGTGATTGAAAAGAGCAAAATAATTAGCGCCATCAACACATTACTCAAAGCTGCTTTTTTCTTAATCAGTATCACCAGCGTTACAAACAGTCCCTGAATGGCGGCAAATAAAAAAATGGTGGTCCAAGTATCAAATGAGGGAGGCTGCATAGTAAGGTAAATTTAGGCGTAAGATGCCCAAGAATGGTTAATTCTTATAAAAATTTACCTTTTTATGTGATATCAATTCAAAATGATGGTAAAATTGAGCATTCCTCTGCGAAACTCATTTATGTTAACCATTTTCTAACTTTGACAACTCCACAGAGCATACATCACTTCCAGAATTAATATTATAACCGCTTGAATATCTGTACAATAAACTTTAAATTTCGCAAAAAATCACCTGTTGCCGGTCAGCATTTATATAAATATGAATAAGTCTTCCGGCCGTTGTCCATTCCATAAAACCGATTCCATTACCGAATTTGATGCATTGGATCCGGAAGCTCGTGCCAACCCCTACCCTTTTTACGATTGGCTAAGGAACGATCCTAAAAAGGAAGTTTACAAGGTCCCTCATGAGACCGATTATTATATGTTGCATCGTTATGAGGATGTAAAAAACGCGTTCACAGATGCAGAAAATTTCAGCAGCAAAATAATTCCTACTCACACCGCTCCCTTTTTTGCATTGATGGATGGGAATGATCACAAGAGAATACGATCGGTGGTGGCCACAGTTTTTACATCCAAAAACCTGGAGCAGTGGGAACCTGTTATTCGGAAAGTAGTAAGTAACGCGACAATAAATTTGTTGAACACCAAAGAAGCCGAATTATTCGAAGTTTGGGCCAACATAATTCCGCTAGGTACCTTAACTGCATTGTTTGGATTACCACACGATATTAATTCGTTGAATCAATTGCATCGTGATGCCATAGCAATTAACAGGGCGTTATTTGTTACCGGAGGCACCGGTGAACGACGAAGTGAGGAACCATCGTGGGGAGAAAAATTTGCCATTTCCTTTTCGATCATCGGTAATGCAGGAAAACTTTTGCGGTTGCGTAAAATGCTGGGCTCGCAGGGAATGAAAGAATTGCATCGGATGGTTCGCATTACTGACAAAACTATTTCGACGCCTCGACCCAATTTTAAAGCTATTCCTAGCAGTGTTGGTCCTATGCTAAAGTTAATGGTCGCTTTCGCAGAAAAATTAACAGCGGCACAGCCCTTAGAAAATTCAAAGAATCCTCTTGAAACTTTTAAATTTCATATAACAAAGGGGGCTGTTTCCTTTGCGGAGATGATGATGGCCGGTGCGTTTATTTTGTTTGCCGGTTATGAAACTACCTCCAGTCTTTTGTCGAATTGTTTCGTTCACCTGGCTCGAAATCCCGAGCTCTTCACGGAATTAAAAAACGATCCGTCCAAAATTGAATTGTTTATGGAGGAATCATTACGTGTATACACACCGGTAGGTCGATTTTTGCGTAGAACAAAGAAGGAAGTTATAATAAATGGACAAACGATTCCAAAAGATGCCATTGTTATTTTAATGTCGGGAGCCGCCAACACCGATCCCGACAAATTTGAAAACGGTTGTGAATTTGATATCAACAGAACTAACGCATCACAACATCTCAGCTTTGGCAAAGGATCGCACTTTTGCATAGGTGCCCCGCTCGCCCGTATGCAGGTACTCATGGCGCTCAATGTATTAATAGCTCAAACCAGTGCAGTGCATATTGTGAATGAAAACGAATTGATAATGGTAACGGATCGAGATAATGGGATTTTGAGATATGAAAAAGTAAATGTGAAAATAAGTTGATGCAATAGTGACAGCCGATACACTTGCTTGAGTCATTTGTCATTCGGAATCGGGAATTGGGAGAACTATCACAATGAGCAATGACCCAATGACCCAATGACAAAGAATTTAAAATGTAAAATTAAGAATGCAAAATGTAAAATGACTTTTTCAATTACACAATGACCAATGACTCAATGACATAATGACCCCAATGACAAATGACTCAATGACCAAATTCCCCTCTCTTCACTTTGCCACTATCCGTTTTCGGAATTTCGTTAACCACTATTATTTGTTGCGGGATTTTGTAGGAGGATAAATGTTTTCTGCAAAATTGTCTAATTCCTTCCACATTATAATTTTTAATGTTGGAATTTAAAACAATTTCAGCTTTAACGGCTTCGCCAAGCAATTTATGTTGGTAGCCACTCACCTTACTTTCAGAAATATCGGGATGCTTATCTAAGATTTGTTCCACCTCTTCAGGAAAAACTTTATTACCTGCAACATTAATCATGCTTTTCAAACGTCCATCGATCTTGATTAATCCATCCGGTAATTTAGTTGCCAGATCACCGGTCATGAACCAACCGTTATTTAAAATTTCGTCTCGTATTTTTGGTGGCGATAAATATCCATCCAGCATTCCGGGTCCTTTGATAGCTAGATGCCCCGTGTGGTTGGCCGGTAATATTGATCCGGTATCATCAAGAATTTCAACAGTGTAATCAGGTAAAGCATATCCCACTGCATCCGGGACTAGTTCCGATTTTTCAAAATTAATAATGGGTAAACCTATTTCAATAATTCCATAGGCCTGACTAACGTCAATGTTAAAACGATTTTTGAATGCTATACAGATTTCCCTGGAGATAGCTGTTGATGTGGAAATTACTCTTTTGAGTGATGGCATCATCCAAGAGGAGGTATCAGTACTTAACATACGTATATGCAAAGGCGATGCATAGAGAAATGTTGCGAGATGACGATTAGCTTGTTCAATAATGGTTGTCGCCATAAAATCATTGCAAACAATTATGGAGCAACCGTAACGTAAATATAAAATTATTGAAACCACAAAATGATAGGCCATAGAGAGTACCCAAACTACCTTATCATTAACACCCAACTGCAATAATTTATTTGCTGCTGCAGTCCGTTCCAAAATAGTTTGGTGCGATAAAATAACCCCTTTTGATGATCCGGTTGTTCCGGAAGTAAATCGGATCAGAGCGGGATCGGCAACATGAATTGCAAATGGAACTGCATTGTTTTCACTGAATGTACTACAGTTCCATTGTTGGTTATTGCATTTTAATACTGTCGCTTTTGCGGATGTTAAATATTCAGTTGAACCATCATCAAGCAGCATCGATAGCTTAGCAGTTACACGAATATCATCAAATTCGGTTTGACTTACTTGGTTGGAAATCGGCATCACCACCGCTCCACACTCCATCACAGCAAAAACCATCGCAATAAACTCTCGACTATTTTTTCCCATCACTCCCACGCAGGTGGCAGCAACAATACCATTAACTTTTAAATCAGCGGTTATTTGTTTCACCAAATCACTCAACTCCCGGTAAGTGAACGTGCCGAATTCGTCATAAACAGCGACCTGTGAGGGGAATTGTGAGGCTGATAAATGAAGTAATTCAGGAACTCTCATCACATAACTTTTTTATGAAAATAGGTCTTTCTGAATTGATGAAATTGTATCGG
>JBBQVM010000256.1:0-4909 GCA_038211525.1 Bacteroidia bacterium | reverse complement strand
GACCATTTTGTAGGTATTCATTAACCCAATGGTTTTAGCAGCTTGAACCACTTTTTTTACCTCTTCTTTTCGAGCTCTGGCTTTCCCAATATATCCTAGCCGTGCATCTTTAACAGTTTTCCCTTCGGTGCCGGCACTTATTAATGAAAAATGATTTCGTACCATTACGCAACCACTGTTTAAGGCCGGAAAGGGTACTTCTAAAAGACTCATTTTGCCATCTTTGAGACTTTGTATCAATTGTTCCATGTGAATCGTAAATGAAAGTGTTTAATTTTTTGAAATCTAATTTGTTACATCGCCGCAAAGGTACCAAATTATCCCGAAAAGGCACACTAAAACAGCAGCAGTTTTAAGACTTCATTGATTGGTCAAAAGCAAATGCTAAATTCTTGACCATCTGTTCTTCGGTAAACTTATCAAGGTAAAATTGTCTACTCTTTTGACCCATTGATATCCGCAAAGCCTTATCATGAATCAGTAATTCAAGTTTAGCAGCAATTTCAGCAGGATTATGAGTTGGGACTATAAATCCATTAGCGCCATCAATTACTGATTCAATAATTGCACCTTGATCTGTTGATATAATTGCTAAACCTGAGGCCATTGCTTCAACAATAACCCAAGGATGTCCCTCCGGTTCACGTGGTGTAAAAACGAAGACATCACTTTTTAATAAGTAATCAAATTTATTCTTACTCACACTGGAATTGTAAAAAGTGACAGGTATTTTTGCTTCTTCAATTATTGAAAGACATTTTTGTTTAGTGTCCGGTTTACGCCACTCTCCTATGATTGTCATTACAAAACTATTCGGCATTTTCTCATTAACAATTTTTAATGCGTCTACAACATCTTCAATGCCTTTTGATGATTGCAAATTAGCCAGATATATAATTCTTAATGGTCCACTATACTCGTATTTTCTAGTTTGTACCGGATAATTTCCACCGTTAGGAGAGACAAATATTTTTTCCGGAGTAAAATAATCTTCAAATACATGTTTCAGATTGTTGCCTAATACGATTACTCCTTTTGGAATTGAAAGTATTGTTTTTACATAAAACTTAGTGAGTGAAGAGGCACCAGCGATCCATCGTTTAAGATCACTTCCTCTTAATTGAATTAGAACTTTTTTATTAAAAAGAAAACAAATAAGAATAAAAAATGAATCTTTTATAAATCCCAATGTGGCTTGGCTAATAGGAATAAGTACCAGGTCCGGTTTTTGCTTTCGCAGAATGGATGCAAGTTTGAAATAGATATTAATATTAACGAAAGTCTTTTTTAAACTCCACTTCCCAAGAGTATCTAACGTTTCGTTAGCCTTAATATCCAGGTGAAGTAAATTGTAACTGTTTTTTAAACCTGAATTTATCAGTATTTCAAATGCAATAGACGGCCCCATATAGGGAGGAGGTAATTTGCCCAGAATGAGTACCGTTTTCTTAGTATTCATATTAATAATCTACCTCTTTTTTAGGAAGTGCCATTAAACTAATAATTGGCATTACAAGATATAATAAGCTTGCATAAAGCAAAGGAGTGGTACTTACTGAGTACAAAATTAAAGACGCAAGTGTTGCAGCACCTAGGAAAGAGATGCTCACTTTATGGCTGATAACCCTTAGAATTAAATTTATTAAGATAATTATATAAGTTATTAGCCCCAGATATCCTGTGAACATAAGAGTACGCATAAAGTCATTGTGAGCACCTTTTGAAAGGTAGGAGTAAGGATGGTCCATCCCAAGCGGCAATCCTAGGAACTGAACAAATGAGCTTTTCGAATTAAAAAAATCGAGGAAGTTCATCCAACGGCCTACTCTACCGTGGAGCAACTGCTCGTTTTCTTTTTCTCCCTCATATACCTGAATGTCGGTTTGCACCAATGGCGAAACTTTATCTGTGATTGAATCTGGCCCGATGGCATAAAATACAGAAATGGCAATTGTTAAGGCGATTAATCCTAAGCCAATATTATCCCTGAAATTGTGTATGAGAAACAATACAATAATGGATGTAATAACTGCATAGGAGGAGGTGTGATGGATGTTAAATAATATTAATATAACATAAACTATTATCACAATTAAGAGAATGGTATTGGTTGATTTTTTGACAGTTTTAGGTTTTTCAATAAAAGCATAAAATCCTATTAAAAGTGATCCGGCTGCATAGATGGCGTAATTCATTACGTCAGAATAACCCCCATTAAATCTTTCGAAACCTCGCGAAATTTCGGCTCTGATAGGACCAAAAATCATTTCGTAGGTGTAAACAGTTACCACTACAAGCGTAGAATACATGAATGTTTGAAAGATTCCATGCAAATCGTGTTTTGATTTAATAATTCGTCTGGAAAAAAAGTAGAGAAACAGAGGAATTGTAAACTTCAGCGTAGCATCAATTGCATCAAATGCAAAGGCGTCACTAATCAATAAGGTAAAGCTGGAAATGCCTGCTAATATCGCAAACCAGCCAAAGTAAAGATCCAAACGTGAATAATTCGGTTTTTTGGTCGCCGCAATTGCATAGGCTGTTAAAAGAGGCGTTAATGCACCAAGAATGTAAAGTGGAGATAGAAATGGCGAAATTTCTTTTAGGGTGTAAAAATTATCCACAATTGGTCTGATGAGGATAACTATGATAAACCACTTTAGTGGAGAGTCCAAATTTTTGAACCAAAACTTCCACTCTTTAAATGTCATGAACATATTGAGTGTAAAGATATTAATTAATGTTCATATTGCTTTTGTTCATGTGAAAATGAATTCATTTGGAATTACTTTTTTGGGAGTGCAAACTTGTATAGGCAGCACATTTACAACGTGTTACTTGAGAATTGATACATATTCTTCATAAAACGAGTGCTCCATAGATTCAATATTGAACCCCGATGCGTGTTTAATTCTTCTTGAAATTAGTTGACTGTTTTCAATACTTTGGTTCAGGTAATAATAGTTGAGTCGCTCTGTTAGGGCCGATATATTAACTACAACATCTTCAGGGAATTCCTTTTGCACAATTTCCAGCATACCTCCGGCATCTTGAAAAACAATAGTTGGTTTTCCAAGAGACAGCGTTTCAACTGCCACTAGACCAAAAGGCTCATTTTCGCTTGGAAAAACACCAACAGTTATCGCTTTCTGGTAACTAAGAACATTTGACTGATATCCTGTAAAAAGTGTTTTTTCAGTGATTTCTTTTTGATCAACCAATTTACTCAATTTATTCTTCACAACTCCATCGCCTACAAGTAATAAAACTACATCAGTTTTGTTTTTAGAAAATTCAGCGAATGACTCTATCAAACGGTCGATTCTTTTAAATTGATTGAACCTGGAGGTGGTACCAACAATAAATTTATCCTTCAAAAAACTTCTATGACTCTGATTTTCGATAACTGTAACGGAATTTTTATCAACGGCGGCAATGCCATTGTAAATTACTTTGTTCTTTCTTGACCTAAGATGATATTTTTTAAGCGAATAGTTCTTTGTGAATTCTGAATTAAAAGAAACAAAATCAACAGAATTATTTAAAAAATATTTCCTTAATAAGTTAGTTATTTTGTCGCTTATGGTAATTTTCCTGCCAAAGTTAAAATTCCCGTGTATGGTATACACTATCTTTTTTCTGGAAAATATGGCTGCCAGAGCAATAACAATATTGAAAGTATGAAAATGGATGATGTCAAAAGTCTTCATCAATTTTACAATTTTATTGAAAATTGAAAAATTAAAATCAAAACCGTTTTTTAGGCCGGCAAATCTGTGAGGAGTATTTGGGTTATTTAAAGTTTCTTTAAAAGAACCCTTATTGCAACCAACTAAAATTTCGGCGTAAACTTTATCAGTTTGATTTTGAGCGGTAGTTAAATCAATTGCAAGTTTTTCAATTCCACCAAAATTCGCCGACCATATAAAATGAAGAACTCTAATCTTGCCAGGCATTATTTGAATAGGTTAAATTATTTTGTTTCAAAAATATTCATCCCAAAGCCTGTTGCTATGAACGAAGGGAGATGGGTGCTATTATATTTTAGTGCATTTTCAATAGCTTGCTGTCTTTCAATTAAAATAGACGGGATGTTTTCATCTTGAAAGGGAATCCCAAATGTAAACTTGTTTAATTTATCTTCTATTTTTGCTAATTGCGGCAAATAATTTGTAAGAAGCGATGGAATTAAAATCCCTTTTCTGTTAACAGTAATACTTTTAAATTTAAACAAATGAATTCGCTTGCTAATTTGTAAATTAACGCCATTTGTAATATAAAATGAATGTGAGAAAATAAATTGTTCAACTACCTTAAATAATTCTGTTTGGTAAATATCAATTAGCTTGTCCAATGTGTTAAAATTCACTTTATTTTTGAACCAATTGTTTCGAATATCCATGAGGTCATGAACTACTTGAATAAATGCAGGGTTTTGAATTTTCAGAAATTCAATATCATATAAAATTGCTTTCACATATAAAAGCAGATCTCGTAGTTTAATTGTTTTAAAAGTTACCGCAAGTGAAATACTTATCCAGGCTTTTACTAAATATTCTAAAGCAATTTGATTTTTTATGATTAGCAGGTCTTTTTCATCAACATGATACTCCTTCATGCTTACATTTTCTCCACCTAAGAGTTTATAATTATTAAATAGAGTGAATTTTTCTAATTGGACTGCAAATTTTTCACAAGTGCCAAAAAGTCGGTGTGTGAATAGCTGATTGTCAGGATAGGGTAAATGTTGAATGGGGTTTGCAGTATATGATTCATTATTTTTGAACACTACATAAAAATCAATATCTGAAATTCCGGGCGTAGAAATTCCGCCAACTTGAAATATACTTAATACCTTTCCAGATTCCAGCAACTGATTTACCATTCGCTGAATTGCTCCACTGTAAAT
>JBBQVM010000255.1:0-4921 GCA_038211525.1 Bacteroidia bacterium | reverse complement strand
TTTTTTATTGACAACCCCCTATCTTTTAGCATACATTTGCTAAAAATTAATAAAAAATGGCAATTCTGAGATTTAAAGCACTCGAAAGTGCGATGACCCGCACTCCGAACGTGGTAAATGCTCCACAGGGGAAAATTTCCGATTATTTCGGATTAAACGTGTTCGACAAGGATACGATGCAGAAGTTTTTATCGAAAGAGCCTTATAAGCAGGTTCTGGAAGCTATCGACAGCGGCCAGCAAATTGAACGAAGAGTTGCCGAACAGGTTGCCACTGCTATGATGGCATGGGCGATTTCAAAAGGTGCCACTCATTATACACATTGGTTTCAACCACTAACCGGTTCAACAGCGGAGAAACACGATTCTTTTTTTGAGCTCGCAGAAGGTAATAGACCCATTGAAAATTTTTCTTCCAGTGCATTAGTTCAACAAGAGCCCGATGCTTCCAGTTTCCCTAGTGGTGGAATCCGAAATACTTTTGAAGCGCGTGGATATACTGCTTGGGATCCAACCTCACCTGCTTTTATTATGGAAAGCACCTCCGGTAAAACACTATGCATCCCTACAGTTTTTGTTTCTTATACCGGCGAAACGCTCGATTATAAAGCACCTTTATTAAAAGCATTGCACGAACTTGATCAAGCTGCTGTTCCTGTTTGTCAGTATTTCGATAAAAATGTAACAAAAGTGAATGCTACTCTTGGTATTGAACAGGAATATTTCCTGATAGATATTGCCATGTACAATGCACGTCCCGATCTTGAAACTACCGGCAGAACTGTATTCGGACATATTCCTGCCAAAGGACAACAACTCGAAGATCACTATTTTGGTTCTATTCCGGCAAGAGTATATGCGTTTATGGTGGAATTTGAAATTGAAGCATTCAAATTAGGAATTCCATTAAAGACTCGTCACAACGAAGTTGCTCCTAGTCAATTTGAGTGCGCTCCAGTTTTTGAGGAAATTAATCTTGCCGTCGATCACAATCAATTGCTCATGGATGTGATGGACAAAGTAGCACGTCGTCATAATTTTAAAGTACTGCTGCATGAAAAACCTTATGCAGGAATTAATGGTTCGGGAAAACATAATAATTGGTCGCTGGTAACTAACACCGGAAAAAATTTATTGTCGCCGGGCAATTCACCAAAAACAAATTTGCAGTTTCTTACCATTTTTGTGAACATCATTAAAGCAGTTCACGATCATGCCGATTTGATGCGCGCAAGTATTGCATCAGCTAGTAACGATCATCGCCTGGGTGCAAATGAAGCACCGCCCGCTATCATGTCTATTTTCCTGGGTTCTCAATTAAGTAAGGTGCTTGATGATATTGAAAAAACAGTTGTTAAGGAAAAATTGTCGCCAGAAGAAAAAACGCAAATCAAATTAAATATTGGTCGAATTCCGGAAATATTATTAGATAACACCGATAGAAATAGAACTTCTCCTTTTGCTTTCACAGGAAATAAATTTGAATTCAGAGCTGTTGGATCTTCCGCTAATTCTTCCAATCCTATGTTGGTGTTAAATACCATCGTAGCGAATCAGTTGAAAGAATTCAGAAAAGAAGTAGATGCACTCATCGAAAAAAATATTAAGAAAGATGAAGCTATCTTAAAAGTTTTGAAATCCTACATTGTTGAATCTAAAAATATCCGTTTTGAAGGAAATGGTTATGGTGATGAATGGGTGCAGGAAGCTAAAAAAAGAGGGTTGTCAAATTTTACAACTACGCCACCCGCATTGGATGCCTTTGTATCCAAAAAATCAAAAGAACTCTTCCGTAAAAACAATATTTTTACGGATAGAGAATTGGAGGCACGTCATGAAATTTTATTGGAAACCTACATGAAGAAAATTCAAATTGAATCTCGTGTAATAGGTACAATTGCACTGAACCATATTCTTCCTGTTGCAATTAAATATCAGTCCGACCTAATTAAAAATGTGGAAGGCTTAAAATCCCTCGGACTTCAACCGAGCACATTTAAAACACAGCTCGACATCATTAAAGAAATTTCTGAACATGTGTCGGTGATTAAAGAAAAGACCGATGTTATGGTAAATGAGCGTCGGAAAGCCAATAAGGTGGAACATGCCCGCGAAAAAGCCATCGCCTATTGCGATCTGGTGAAGCCGAATTTTGAGGAAATTAGGTATCACGTTGATAAATTGGAACTAATTGTTGACGATGCCTATTGGCCCCTTCCAAAATATCGTGAAATGTTAATAGTGAGGTAGTTAATGCGTTATTTGCAACAAAAATGGGCTCTGAGTTTTCAGGGCCTTTTGCGTTTTTGTAAATCATGACAAAAATCAGGCACTTTTTAGTTCCTGTTTGCCCTATCTTTGTAGTAATATGAGGTTATTCAGTTTTATATTAATTATGGGATTGTTGCTGCAAGTATTCAGCAAACAAGTGATTTTTTTTGATTACCTCATTAATCAAAAATATATTGCAGAAGTACTTTGTGAAAACCGTCTGGTTCCTGAAAAGCACTGTAATGGAAGGTGCCATTTAAAAAAGGAACTTGAAAAAGATTCAAAACAACAAGATGGGTCATCTCAAAAAGTAAAAACATTATCGGAAGTTCTTTTTCAGAATGGTTCATCTATTCAACTAATATTAAATTCTATTTACATCAGAGATATTTATTATAGTTATCAGTTTCCAACACCAAACGATAGGGTAGAGGCTATTTTTCGACCACCGGCTTGCTGATTTTTTTCTATAAGGAATTTTTTATGGTTATAATAGTGCGATAAATTTCATCGTTCCCGATATAATAATTACCTTTAAACAATAATCTTATTTTAATCAAAGATCGATTCAACATACCGATCCATAAATTCATCTTTCAATAAAAAAATTATGAAATCTAATATATCAACAAAATTATTTTTACTATTTGGTTTAGCAGTTTCCTTCGCAATTGGTTCCTGTAAAAAAGACGACAACACTCCTGATCCTGTTGCTCAGGTTCCTCCAATGCTTGCCATTGAACTGGATCATCTTGCAGGTGCAAGTAAATTCTATCTCGATTCAACCTACACTACTGCCAACGGAGATCAAATTACTGCATCTATTTTTAAATATTATATTTCAAATGTTCGATTGGTAAGAACCGATAATGTTGAAGTTGCTATTCCGAATACTTACTTCCTTGTTAACCAGGAGGACGAAACATCTATGTCGTTACATATGGATTCACTTCCTGTTGGTTTATACAAATCTGTTAAATTTATTATTGGTGTTGATAGTGCCCGCAATGTTAGCGGATCGCAATCGGGAGCACTTGATCCTACCAATGCCATGTTCTGGAGTTGGAACAGTGGTTACATTTTCCTGAAAATTGAAGGAACATCTCCATCCGTGCCAAGTGCATCTCACGATTTCACGTTCCACATTGGAGGATTTCAGGGTCAAACAGTGAATTATAAAGAAGTAGCTTTGAGTTTTAACGGTGATATTCTTAATTTGAGTAATAACAAACATCCTGAATTGCATTTAGTGGTTGATGTATTGGAAATATTTGATAGTCCAACTACTATCGATCTCTCCACTTTCCCAAGCTCTGTTACTACCCCAAATGCAAGCTCCGTGGTTATTGCAAACAATTTTGCCGATATGATCAAGTATGATCACATGCACGATGAATAGTAATGAAATAGCTCCATGCTTGCAGAGCCAAACAAATTATCGAACGAAAATTTCATTTGTTACCGCGTTGATAGTATTTAGTTCGTTCACTCTCTCTGCATGCGATTTCTGCAATTGTTACCTCGGATTGAATCCGGGTTATAACAAAAATACAATTGGTTTCAGAAGCAGTCTTCGTTATGCATCCTTATATATTCCTGCTCAAAATTTGAGAGTCACACATCTTGGCAATGATACGCCGGCACCAATCATAGGTGGTACTCTTGATGAAGCATTTGCATCGTTCGATTTATTCGCAAGAATTTATCCCGTTGCCAAATTACAGGTTATCGCCGATCTTCCTTATACCATCAATACACTTGCTTACGATGGTATGTCGTCAACACGAAGTGCCTTCGGCGATTTCACCATTATGGCGCTGTACCAAATTGTAAATACGCGTGCTGTTGATTCGACTTCAGTGCGTCATCGGGTATTTGCAGGTGGTGGGGTAAAATTCCCTACCGGTAAATACATTGCGCCATCTGAAGTAACCATTCCCATGTCGGATCATCTCTACTCCGGCACCGGTAGCACCGACTTTATTTTTGCTGCTTCCTACATTGGCAAATATCAGAAATGGGGCTGGAACGCCGATGTGAGTTATAAAGTGAATTCAAAAAATAACTCGGATTATAAGTTTGGAAACACAACAAATTTGAACCCCCGGTTGTTCTATGAAGTAAATGCAAAAACACTTAAAATTTATCCCCATCTGGGCGCTGCTTTCGAAGCAGGTGAAAAAGATGAGGATAATGGAATTAAACAAAATGCCACAGGAGGTAATTTGATTTGGGGTACTGCAGGGATTGATTTTTATTATGATAGTATCTCTTTATCAACCGATGCCCGAATGCCAATATCGCATAATCTTCCTGACGGAATGCCCATCGATAAATCTTTGTTGATGGTTTCTCTAAATATTCATTTCTAAAAAAAATAATTATGAAAATCGGATTGGTAAAAACTATGTTACTCGCTGTTGTTCCATTAACTATCTTTTTTACATGTTGTAAAGATAAGAATAATCCAACTCCTGAATGTGTTGCAGGTACCGGTGGTGCGGTTGCATTTGTGATGAAGCCGCAACATCACGGCAAGGAAATTCAATCAGTTCCCTCTTATCCGGATTCGGCATGGATTAAATTTAATACTTCTGATTTTCCCGGCGATAACCCTGCATTGTATGATTTGATTGTTGTGGGTCAAACGG
>JBBQVM010000254.1:0-4957 GCA_038211525.1 Bacteroidia bacterium | reverse complement strand
GGATACAGTCCACACAAAATTCGAAATAACTTCCACTTCACAATATCCTTTGCCTGGTGCTAACTCAGCAGTTTTTCTTGAAATGAATTACAAAATAAATCAGACCATGCAGGTGGGTCTCTTTGTTTTGAAACCTGGAATATCAACTGAACAAATTCCATTAATCACACTTTATCCAAGTACCGAATGGAATAAAATTTATATCCAAATGGGTTATATTGTTAGTTCCTATACCTCTTCTACTGAATTCAAAGTTTATTTTGGCGCAGTCAAAGATCCGGCTGTCGAAAATCCTACTTTCTATCTGGACAATCTCAAAGTTGTACATTATTGATGAATAAGAAGTTTCAGGTTTTCAAATACATTACAGCTGATTTCTTGGCCGCAGCTGTGGCATGGGCACTGTTTTACTTTTACAGGAAGTTGTATATTGAAACGGTAAAATATGGATACAGTCCCGATCTTTACCTTGACAAACAATTTTATTTTGGGGTATTGGTAATTCCGTTGCTGTGGGTTTTGGCCTATGCATTTACGGGCACCTATTCCGATATCTATCGAAAATCACGATTAAGGGAATTTGGTCAAACTTTATACATTTCAGTTATAGGTGTTTTAGTAATTTTCTTCACGCTGCTGCTGGATGATACCATTGTTTCCTATAAAAGTTATTACAGTACCTTTCTTGCATTACTTGGATTACATTTTATTATTACCGCGATTACACGATTTTCATTAACCACTATCACCGGAAGGAAAATAAAAAACCGGATTATTGGTTTCAATACCGTTTTGATTGGAAGTAATCAGAATGCGCTTAAATTATACAAGGATCTGGAAGCGGCAAAACAAAGCCAGGGGAATAAATTTTTAGGATTTATTCATGTCGATCATAACAATGGACATTTGCTAAATGGTATTCTTCCTCACTTGGGTTCTATCAATGAATTGAAACACGCTATTGAAGTTAAAAAAGTGGAAGAGGTAATTATAGCCATCGAATCTTCGGAACATGAAAATATAGGTAAGATTTTGAATATCTTGGAAGATACACCTGTTATCGTTAAAATCATTCCCGATATGTACGACATCCTTTCCGGTTCAGTAAAAATGAACGGGATTTTTGGTGCGCCACTTATTGAAATTTCTCCCGGACTTATGCCCGTTTGGCAACAAGCAGTAAAACGGTTGATTGATATTGTTGTTTCTCTCATTTTGCTGATCATTTTAAGTCCTGTTTTTTTAGTAGTGGCACTTATCATTAAAATATCCTCCAGAGGACCTGTGTTTTTTGTGCAGGAACGGATAGGTTTACATGGAGTGCCATTCAACATTTTTAAATTCAGATCGATGTTTGTGGGAGCCGAATCAGGTACTCCAATGTTATCCAGCGAAAACGATTCAAGGATTACTCCATTTGGAAAACTGATGCGTAAAATTAGGCTTGATGAAATACCGCAATTCTACAATGTACTCATTGGCGATATGGCTATGGTAGGTCCTCGTCCGGAACGACAATTTTTTATCGATCAAATTATGCCTATTGCACCTCATTACCGACATTTGCATAAAGTGAAACCGGGCATCACCTCATGGGGTCAGGTAAAGTTTGGTTATGCCGAAAATGTGGATGAAATGGTGGAGCGATTAAAATACGACGTAATTTATATTGAGAACATGTCGCTGGCGCTCGATTTTAAAATACTATTTTATACCATCAGAACAATTATTAAAGGAAGCGGAAAATAAATATCATTATGAAAAATATTTCAGTAATTGGATCAGGAACTATGGGTAACGGTATAGCACATGTGTTTGCTCAAAATGGGTACCAGGTAGCTATGATCGACATTAAACAAGATGCACTGGATAGAGGAATTGCAACAATTTCGGCTAACCTAGACCGAATGATCGCTAAAGGTTCCATTACTGAAGATATCAAAAAAAGCACCTTATCGAATATAAAAACTTTCACCTCCATTTCAGAAGGTGTTAAAAATTCAGAACTCGTTATTGAAGCCGCGACTGAAAATATCGAATTAAAATTGAATATTTTTAAGGAGCTGGATGCAGTTTGTTCCCCGGAGACCATACTTGCTTCCAACACTTCTTCTATATCAATTACAAAAATTGCTTCAGTTACTAAGCGAGGCGACAAAGTAATCGGAATGCATTTCATGAACCCGGTTCCTGTTATGAAATTAGTGGAGGTAATACGTGGTTACAGTACATCAAACGAGGTTACCAAAAAAATATTGGATCTTTCCAAAGCACTTGGCAAAACGCCTACCGAAGTAAACGACTATCCCGGCTTTATTGCGAATCGTATTCTAATGCCAATGATTAACGAAGCAATTCACAGTTTGTATGAGGGTGTAGCAGGAGTTGAGGAGATTGATACCGTGATGAAACTTGGCATGGCACATCCTATGGGACCACTTCAACTTGCCGATTTTATAGGATTGGATACCTGTTGCTCCATCCTTAAAGTAATGCACGATGGTTTTGGTAATCCTAAGTATGCTCCTTGTCCGTTGTTGGTAAATATGGTAATGGCGGGTAACCTTGGCAGGAAAACAGGAAAGGGATTTTATGATTATTCGGGAGTATCTAAAGAATTGGTTGTTGCTTCCAATTTTAGATAATCATTAAAGGCAAACTTTAAAATTAATTTGTGGGACAGAATGGTTTTTTGCCACCCTTTTTCTTTATTTCGCAAACGTTCAGCTTAAAGCCGAAATACAAATCATAACCGGTCGTGTTCCACAATCCGGTGTAGGAACCGAGTCGGTCAGTACCTATTACAAAAATTTTATACCTCGCTGCTACTCCCAAATGAGGAGTTTTATATTCGTATAAGGTGAAAGGAACAGTTACTTCAAACTTTCGTGTTTCGTAACGGGCGGCAACTGCAAACTGTGATGCTCTAACTATGGAATTTTTCCCTATTGCTATTCCCTGAACAATAGTTGCATTGGCATAAAAACGAGGCATCACACAATAATCGAATTGCATGCTGATAGCTCCGGGAAGAAAAATGGTAAATTTGTTTCCGCTAAATGATTGATCGGGATTTCCATAAAAATGACTGCTGAGTGAAGTATCTAATCCAAAAACAGAACCAAACTTAACAGTATCAATTCCGGGCCAAACAGTAGAGGCATTAGTGAAAGAAAGCACTTTAGACTGACGATTAAACTTAACCGCTCCAATATCAATAATCGAAAGCCCTAATCTGTATTTATATTTCTTTAATTTCTCTGCTGTCTCATTGCAATCGCCCGCACCATGAACCGGTTTTCGATAATAGGTAAATCCAATATCTACTCCTGCTCCATAACCACGAATCCCAAATGGTTTAGCCAAACTATTTTCACCACCCGACAATGCATGCCCATACTCCCCTGTAACATTATTTACAATTAAAGTGTCGGAACTGGGCAACATATAGTCGTAAGAAGTGATGTTGGTATAAGCAGCATCAAAGCCTAGAATTAATTTAAGGGTAACGGCCCCAGTGAGCAATCCTCTATCCCGTCGCTCATAAAGTTTTTTTCCTAACGTACCTCCTAGCTCTCCCCAAGCCATAGTTGCCGATTTAAATGGAGTAGAAACATATCGAATGTCGTGCTGTGGTTCATAATCAAAACTCTCCTTCACAAATTTGGCAACATGGAAAGGGACATCCGTTGCACTCATATTAGATCGAAAGGCAGTATGAAAACCCCATGAAAAATTATCTTTGTTTCGAATGTAGGATGGCCCACGCAGAAAAACGTTTCCATAAGCATTTTTGGTTTTCGAATCGTAATAATCTTTATATCGCTCCTTTGGCACGGATTCACCTCTTAAACTTTTACCAATCAGTGAAGAATGTCGTTCGAGATAGACGTAATCATTATCGATAAATAAATCACCCGAAATAATATTCCATTCAGAAACATAAGGTGATCCTATAAACAATGAAGGATTCATCCCCATCCCCATATTACCGGCAAAATTTGAATTGCTGATGCCTAGCATCTCCTGTGCATAAACATTGGAGGATCCCAGTACTACAAGTAGTATAAATATGATTTTTCTATGCAATATTTTGAGTAGATTTAAGAACCGCATTAGAAGGAGCGATAAAATTTATTAATAGAAACGATAATAAAGTTATAACAGTTTTCCTGTTGCTAAATTTAATTTCATAGTCTAACGCCTAAATAACAAACGAAAAACAGTCAGGTTTATTTTAGTTGAACATTTTCCCGGGGTTTAGGATGTTATTAGGGTCAAAAAGATGCTTGATACCTTTCTGAAGATTAATCTGTACTTCATTGAAGGCTATATTCATATAATCTTTTTGCACTAAACCGATACCATGTTCGCCTGAGATGGTTCCACCTAATTTTACCGTTAGTTGAAAAATCTCTCTGATTCCAAGCGGAACTTTATTGTTCCAGTCCTCATCACTCATAGATTCCTTAATGATGTTCACATGCAGATTCCCATCACCGGCATGACCATAACAGACAGAATTAAAGCCATATTTTTTTCCAATATCTTTCACCCCTTTCAATAATGCAGGCAATTCGGCTCTGGGTACAACGGTGTCTTCCTCTTTGTAAATGGAATGCGATTTCACCGCCTCGCCAGTAGCTCTTCGCATTTTCCACAATTCCGCTTTTTGTTGTGCCGATTCCGCAAAGAGCACCTCTTCTGCACCAAACTGATTCATCACTTCAGTAATTTTCTCACAATCTTTAAACAATGAATCGGGATCATTGCCATCCACTTCAATAATAAGATGTGCTTTAATGTCGTCTGCAATTTTGAGAGTAACATCAACATATTGTAACACATAATCAATGGCATCGCGCTCCATAAATTCCATTGCCGAAGGCGTGATACCCGCTCTAAATACAGCCGACACCGCCTCACAAGCGCTATTAGCATCCTTAAATGGAACCAA
>JBBQVM010000253.1:0-4999 GCA_038211525.1 Bacteroidia bacterium | reverse complement strand
GCTCATGATGGAGAACAGGAACGTAAATTTGCAAGTGAAAACGGAGCCTCCGGTTTTCTTGGCAAACCCCTTTCCGGAAATTTAATAAAGAGCGCCTTAAAAGAACATTTTAAAAACTTAAATTTGTAACCAATACTATTTATGATGAAAAAAATTCTAATCGTCGACGATGATACAGATATTTGTAATTTGCTAAGCAGGTTTTTGATCAAGAAAGGGTTTGAGACGGAAGTAGCCTATCGCGGAGCGACAGCTTTTGAATTGTTAAAAAATTCTAAATTTGATTTAATGCTATGCGATTTTCGCCTAGGGGATACCGATGGACTTCAAATATTGGATAAAATGCATCAGCAGGAGATTTTTATTCCGGTTATTATTATTACCGGTTATTCAGACATTAAACTTGCAGTGAATGTTATTAAAGCCGGCGCATTTGATTATGTTACCAAGCCTTTAATTCCCGATGAGATCCTTTCAATCATTAATAAGGCTTTGAATGATGAAGAAGATTCTGCCCAAACTTTAACCTCAAGGAATCTCCGATCATCAAAAGGTTTTTCAGGTAAATTGGTGAAAGGGAAAAGTAACCAAACCAAAGAATTGATGAAGCAAATTGATTTGGTTGCACCTACTAATTATTCAGTAATTATTTATGGAGAAAGTGGTTCCGGAAAAGAGGCGGTGGCTCAAACAATACATGAAAAAAGTGATCGCAAAGGAAAACCATTTATAGCCATGGATTGTGGCGCAATCTCAAAAGAATTAGCAGGAAGTGAACTTTTTGGACACGAGAAGGGATCCTTTACAGGAGCACTCAATCAAAAATTAGGACATTTTGAAATGGCTAATGGCGGCACCTTGTTTTTAGATGAGGTCGCCAATCTCTCCTACGATATCCAAATTTCACTTTTGCGAGTGATACAGGAACGAAAAATGAAACGAATAGGAGGCAATAAAGAAATTATGCTCGACGTGAGAATTATTATTGCGTCAAATGAAAATTTAATTGATGCCTATAAAAAGGGGAAATTTAGAGAAGATTTGTTTCATCGATTCAATGAATTTTCTATAACTGTGCCACCTCTAAGAGATAGAACTCAGGACATCATGATTTTTGCTGATCATTTTTTGGAGTCGGCTTCCACTGAATTGGGAAAAGAAATAAAAGGGTTTTCTGATGAGGTTAAAGTTGCTTTTCAAAAATATAGCTGGCCGGGAAATATTAGAGAATTAAAGAATGTTATAAAACGAGCTGCTCTATTAAGCACATCTGATCAGATTGAAATAGATGCTATTCCTCCCGATATTGTTGCCGGAAATTTAATTTTCGCTACTGAACATTCAAAACCTTTACACGAAACAGTTGCCTCGTATGCTTCCGACGAGCCCATTCCGGTTAATAAATATGGATCGGTGAATTTGAAAGAAGCAGCTCTCGAAGCAGAGTTTGAAACGATAATGAATGTACTTAAAAAAGTGCAGTTTAATAAATCGAAAGCGGCTAAATTGTTAAATATCGATCGCAAAACTTTGTATAACAAAATGAAACATTACAATATGTTAGGTAATGATGCCAACTGAGTCCGTAAAGTATAAAAAAGTAAAAGGCGATGAATGTTTCATCGCCTTCCCGGGAAAAGTATATATAACAGATTAGAAGAGGAACCCTATGTACAATTGTACTGTAGAATTTTTCGCATCTGTGAAGGTGTAATTTGTTCCATTATACGCTTTTTCCTTTTGGATTTTTTGCAACCCGTGTAGGTATCTAACCCCACCTATCAGGTGTTGTACTTGAATACCTATCCCACCTGCTAATCCATAATCGGTACCCTTAAAATTATCTTTATTTACCTCATGTTCAAAATTGAATAGGCCGACGTTGGACTCATTAACCGCACTTGCATCCAAAATAAATGATGCGTAAGGTCCAAACTGAAGATTTACGTTTTCATTTAATTTAATAACCAGTAATACCGGTACATCAATGTAATTCAACCTCAGTTTTGCTTCGCCATTAATTAGTGCATTGTCATAAGTAACCTTTGATCCTTTAGTCGAATAAAGTGCTTCACCTTGTAATCCGAAGTAGTCAGTAATATTTACACGAGCTACTACTCCCAAATGATAACCCAGAAGACCGGTTTCATTTTTAGTATCTTTAAGGCTTAACCACGAATAATTGACGCCTGCCTTTAGGCCAATGTCAACGGGTCTTTCATGCTGAGCGAATAGTGTTCCTGTTGAACCAATCAGCAAAGTGATGACAGCAATTATAGTTTGAAATGATTTTTTCATAATTTTATTTTTTAAGATATCCTTTTTATTTAGAAAAAATCGTACCGATGTACCTGGATAGCTTAGTTAATTGCTAATCAATGGCATGAAATTTTATGGTAGCGAATTACTTAAATTATTATGGGACTATTAATTCCCAAGTTGTCCATATTAATTTTCAGTTTAGTGAATGTTTTGATGAAATTAGTTTACTTTTAACAAACGGAAATAACGATGATCCTATTAATTCTAACCTCTTTTTTTAATTTTATTTTAGGAGGTGAACCGCAGGTTGCGGAACTCATTCCTGTTAAAGTGAATACAACTTCATCCTTCCGTTCAGTTTCGGTTGTAAATGATAAAGTTGTTTGGCTCTCGGGAACAAATGGTACCGTTTGCAGAAGTGTGGATGGAGGATTGCATTTTGATTGTCTGTCGGTGATGGGTTTTGAAACCGCCGATTTTCGTTCGTTATATGCCTTTGATGATTCAAATGCAGTGATTGCTAATACAGGATCTCCTGCTCAGATTTTGCGTACAGCCAACGGAGGAATTTCCTGGGAAGTAGTGTATGAAAAATTTAACCCGGATGCCTTTTTTGATGGTATCGATTTTTGGAATGAACAAGATGGAATTATTTATGGCGATCCTATCGATGGACAAATGCTGATTCTGGTTACTACTGATGGTGGTCGAAATTGGAATCAAGTTGCAAATGCTACTCCGGCTTACCTTGCCTCCGGTGAAGCCTCTTTCGCGGCAAGCGGAACTAACATACGATGTTTTAATAATGGTAAAGTAATAGTTGCCTCCGGAGGAATGGTTTCTCGTTTATTTGTTTCTAATGATAAAGGACAATCTTGGGAAATTTTTCCTACTCCAATTCTACAAGGCACACCAAGTCGTGGAATTTTTTCATTTGATTTCATTAATGAAAAAGAGGGTGTTATAGTTGGTGGCGATTACACCAACGATTCGCTCTCTGAAAACAATGTTTTTTATTCGCTCAATGATGCACATAAATGGGAGGCTCCTAAAATTGGTACTCGTGGTTATCGGGAATGTGTAATTTATTTATCCAATTCCACATTGCTTTGTGTGGGACCTTCGGGCATTGATGTTTCTTACAACGGAGCTCTTGATTGGAAACCTTTCTCCAATGAAAAGGGATTCCATGTTATCCGAAAGTCAAGAAATGGTTCCTTGGTGGTTTTGGCCGGGACTGAAGGTAAAGTGGCAATTTTGGAAAAGTAAAGCAGCAACTTTATTAATTTTTTTGAAATCTTCTTAAAGTATGCTACATTTATACTCACATCCTGATAAAATCCATCAACATGAAAAAAATAGCTGTTCTATTATACGCTGTAAGTGCTTTAATGATTTTCTCCTGTAAAGAGCCTTCCTTAAAAACTACCGCAACTTTAAATAGACAATACAGTGAAGAGGGTGCTTCCAACCCTGCATCCCGCCAAGGATGGGAATTGCAACGTTTGTGCGACCCTTTAACAGGAAAAATTCCACCTTTTATTCGCGAAAAAGAACTGGCCTTTGCTGCAACGTTACCCAATGATGCAAATGGATCTTTTCGAACTTCCTCCTCTGCCAGTTGGAATTTTAGAGGTCCTTTTAATGTGGGTGGACGTACCCGTGCTTTTGCAGTTGATGCATCGAATGAAAGTATTTTATTAGCCGGTAGTGTTTCTGGTGGAATGTGGCGAAGTACCGATGCAGGTGTAACCTGGAACCGAACGACGCCCGTCAATAGTTACCCTGGTGTAAATGCAGTTGCTCAAGATACTCGAGCAGGTCATCAAAATACCTGGTATTACCTTTCCGGTGAAGCGTATGGAACATCTGCAAGTGGCGGATCGGCATTTTATTTAGGAAATGGAATGTATAAATCAATTGATGGAGGTATAACTTGGAGCTCATTGGCAAGTACCGTTTCAGGAACACCGCAAACTTTCGATAATGTATGGGATGCCACCTGGAACTTAGTAACCGATCCGGGGAATTTAAATCAGGATGTTGTTTATGCTGCTACTTATGACGCGATTTTTAAAAGTATAAACGGTGGTACAAGCTGGACCTTGGCTAAAGGGAATGCAGGAACACTTTCCACTTATTCTTATTTTACTGATGTAGCAGTATCTCCAACCAGTGTGGCCTATGCAACCTTAAACAGTTTAGGTCCGCAAGCCGGCATTTGGCGCGCTCCGGGTGGTACTACATGGACTAATATTATTCCAACGGGCTTTCCAACAACTTACGACCGACTGGTAATTGGAATCGATCCTAACAATGAGAATATCGTTTTTTTCTTTGGGCCTACTCCCGGCTTTGGCAGGATGAGTACCGATTTTCAAGGAGATACTTTATATAACAGTCTGTGGAAATATGAATATGTTTCAGGTACCGGTGCAGGAGCCGGAGGAATATGGACCGACTTATCACAAAATCTTCCGGGAAACATTAATGTTTTTAATGGCATGAATACTCAGGGAGGATATGATGTGGTTGTGAAAGTGAAGCCCGGTAATTCCAACGTGGTATTTCTTGGCGGGACAAATATTTTCAGGTCAACTTCCGGCTTTACCGATTCAACTAGCACTGAAGTTATTGGTGGCTATGAAATTGGTGCAGCACTTCCTTTCGTCGGGGAATACCCTAATCATCATCCCGATCAGCACATGATGACGTTTCTTCCATCCAATCCTGATGT
>JBBQVM010000252.1:0-5013 GCA_038211525.1 Bacteroidia bacterium | reverse complement strand
GGTTTTCCAGAGTTCTCTTCCTGATGTTCCATTATCAGCAGTGAAATAAAGTGTGCCATTTATTTCTTTGAAATCTAGTGGGTCAGATGATGTGTGACCCGGATAAATATCCTTTACCATTACGGTACCACCGTTAGTGCCATATCTCTTCCATAATTCAACATCATTAATATAATTCCCCGGAGCTGATGCATAATTGTTTGCAGTGAAATAAAAATCATTTCCATTACGCCACACTATATTAAACGGTTGACTTGAATATCCAAATTGACCTGATAGCTCAAAGCCGCCTACACCTCCATTAATTATTTCTTTAACCAAAGCGGTTCCTCCTGTTGAACCATCTGTTTTCCAAAGTTCTCTTCCTGAGGTTGCATTGTATGCCGTAAAATATAAAGTGCCATTAACTTCAGTAAAATCACGAGGGTCAGAAGATTCATAACCGGGATAAATATCTTTAACCATAACAGTACCTGCATCGGTTCCATCGCTCTTCCATAATTCAACATCGTTGATGTAATTTCCTGGAGTAGATGCATAATTATTAGCTACAAAATAAAAAGTATTTCCTGTTTGCCAAACAACATTAAAAGGGATGGTGTTATATCCAAATTGTCCTGAAGTTTCAAATCCACCAACGCCACCCGGTTGAATTTCCTTTACAATATTAGTCCCTCCCGATGTGCCGTCAGTTCTCCATAATTCCTGACCGGATGTGGCATTGTAAGCACTGAAATATAAGGTTCCATTAATAGCATTAAAATCCTTCGGACTGGATGATTCATGTCCGGGATAAATATCTTTCACCATCACAGTACCGGCATCTGTTCCATCACTCTTCCATAATTCGACATCATTAATATAATTTCCCGGTGCCGATGCATAGCCATTTGCAACAAAATAAAATGTGTTTCCTGTTTGCCAAACAACACTAAAAGGAAAAGAATTATAACCAAACTGACCTGAAGTTTGGAACCCACCCACACTGCCGGAAATAATATCCTACACCATCACAGTTCCTGCAGTAGTTCCATCGGTCTTCCAGAGTTCTCTTCCACTTGTTGTGTTATAAGCCGTGAAATACAGGGTGCCATTTATATCAACAAAATCAGTTGGATAGGATCCTTCATTCCCGGGGTAAATATCTTTTAATATTTCCGTCCCGGCGGAAGTCCCATCACTCCGCCACAATTCAATATCATTGGTATAACTTCCGCCATTGGGAACAGTATTGTATCCCACCGCAGTGAAATAAATATAGCCGTTTTTTTGCCAAACCACTGAAAAAGGGTGATCATAATAAATATACTGACTCGATTCTGCAAAGCCACCCGCCGGCCCACTAATAATGTCCTTTAAAAGGTAAGGTGTTTGTGCTTTCAAATAAAATGAAGAGGCAATTATCAATAATAAAATAATGATCTGTTTTTTCATAATAGGTGTAAATTAAATCCGCAACGAAATCCAAATTACGTCATAAATTTTGTTCTTGACAAATTTTAGGAACAGAGAAAGCTTGTCATGTTTGCACCCTTGCTACTATCAACGTTAGCAGAAAGCAAATCGCCAATTGAAAAAATAGTTCCAATTGGCGATTTATAATTCTAAATTCAAACTTAATTCAATTTAACAACTTTACTTCTGTAAATTACATCATCAGCAACAACTTCAATATTGTAATTTCCGGCAGCAAAATTGAACTCAATAAAATTAGTTGCTTCATCAATTTTTTGTGAATAAATAAGCTTTCCAATAATGTTAAACACTTTTAAAACTCCGCTTTTCTGAATAGGTTGAGATAATTCGAAATAGAGTTTGTTGCCTACCGGATTCGGGTAAACGACAAAGGCTGCAGCATTGGGAGCATCAGACAAGCTGGTGGTGAAGGATGGTAACGATTCGGCGGTACAGCCATTTGCATCTGTAACAACAACAGTATAATTTCCTGCTTGCGTAGCAATATATACTTGGCCGTTGGCTCCGGGAATTAACACACCATTAAGATACCATTGATTTCCTGAGGCTGCAGAAGAGGTAAGAATATTCCATTGAGGTATTATGGTTGGCACTGGAGGACCGGGAAGCACAACTCCATCAACTGGAACACGGTTGCTTGCACAACCCTCTTTTACGATCCAATTATAAAAATAATAATAGAAAGTCCCTGCTGAGAAATTTGGATTTATTTGTCCTGTTAAATTGACAGGACTACCGGGCGATGTAAAAGGATAAGTGGCGCCGAAAGAATTATAGAAACAAACTACACTCCCTGTTGCTAATTCAAGTCGATATCCTGTTCCGGGGTTAACCAAAAATCCCAAATTTACAGTCACAGGTCCTGACGACGCAGTGACCGGAACTGTTACCGTATTAAGAATGGGTCCCCCAAGAAGGCTACGCAGGTTTATAGTAATGTTACCACTCACCGGACCGGGATAAATATTCACACTCTGAATAGTAGATTGCGCAGTAACATCAAACTGAATTCCCCAATCGTTTCCTCCAAGAGTAAATTGTGAAAGTGTTTGCAATACAGGAAGGCCAAGTAAATAGGTGGAACCCGCAGCAGCTTCTACATAATAGGTTGTTGTATTGCTAATGGAAGGTGAATAATTGTTTCCTGTAAAGACGCTAGATCCGCCGGTTGGAACAGTGTACCAATTCATCAATCCCGCACCTGTTGCATTCAGGTTCACGATTCCCGGTCCACATATAGAATCACCTGATGTAACAGGATCAATAATTGTAAGAACGGCTAAATCGAGAGAAATGGTGGTGTCAGGATCGCAGCCTCCACTAGTAATTACCGCTCTATAGCTACTATTCGAAGGAGGCGAAACAACGTACTGAGCCGTTGTGCTTCCAGGTCCTGATTCGTTAACCCAACTAGTTCCATTGAAGCTTTGCCATTGTATGTTTCCGGTACTACCGGAAAGAAATAAAGTTGCAGGATCACCTGAACAAATAGTATCAGTTGAAATCACAGCAGTACCTGCTACTGAAGCCGGGCCTACTGATATAAAAACACTATCGATAAAACCACATGTGCCATCATCGGCAATAATGGTATACGTGATTGGTGATAATGGATTTGCTGTAACTGAAGTTCCCGTTGTGCCGCTCAATCCTGTCGCCGGTGACCATGTATAAGTATAATTTGAATTGGTACTTGTTAACGAAATTACAGATGACTGTCCTTGACAAAGTGCAGGTGGTGATGCATTAATTGAGAATGATGGAGCGGTAGTAACCGTGGCTATTGCAGCAGTTCGGGAACTCTCACAACCAGCGGAATACATGATACGTCCATTGAATATGCGTGGTGAGTTGGTCACACCGAAATACGCTCCTCCGGCACCTTCCTTAAATTCAATATTAGCATCCTGTAAAAAAATATTTCCAACGGCGATTCCATCTGTGTAAGCGATACCTGCACTTCCATGTACATAAAAAGCATAAGTCTGACCAGCAGGAATTGAAACGTTCACAAAAACATTGATAGAAGTTCCGGGAGCACCATTGCCGGTGGATGTATACGGAGCAGTTCCAGCCTGAATCCAACCTACATTACTGTTTTCAAAACCAACATACGATCCGGGACGGTACCAAATCTCTGCCGTTCCTGTTCCGGGATTAAAATTTGCAGCAAAGCTGTCGATCGTAACTGCGTTTATGGCGGTTATGTCAAACATATTTCCATCGAATCCATTCCCTCCTGCAAAAGTTGTTGTAAAAGGTGAGGGTGGACCACCTCCCAAAGAAGAAGCAGCATAAAAGGTGGTGGTAGTTGAAACAACAGGTGAAAAGGAAGTGCCGGTTCCAAGCTGATTTCCTCCTGTCGAAGCATCGTACCATTTAATACCATTTCCGATTGCACTAAGTTGAACGGGGCCGTAACCACAACGAGTGCCATTAGTAACTACGGGTGCATTTATTCCTACGCCTACTGTTATTTGGTTGGAGGTATCAGGATCGCATCCGACTGCAGTCACTACGGCTCTGTAATCGGTAGTTTGTGCAGGCGTTATCGCATAATTGGCGGTAGTTGAACCCAAACCGATTTCATTCACCCAAATCGAACCATCAAAATTTTGCCATTGAATAGCGCCGGTAAAACCGGTTAAGATTAATTCAGTTCCGGCACCGGAGCAAATAACACTATCGGAAGCAGTAGCAGTACCGGCTGTACTACAAGGTTGAGCAACCAAAGAGCCTGAAAAACAGTTGATAATGGTAATCAACACAGCCATCGAAATAAGTCGTAGAATAGGTTTCATAATTTTATTTTTAAGGATTTTCAAGTTCTAAAAGTAGGAAAAAAAATTAAGGTTTTACAAAATGACTTAGATTCGATTTTTTGATCGCAATTTGACTTCACCTAACGATTGTAAAGTAATTATATAAAAAGGTTAATGGCACTTAGGACGGAGCGGGATATAAATAATGAAGCGGGCCCCACGAAAAATTTCTGTTCAGTTGACCGGGCAACACAATTCATTTACGACTTCTCTTAGAATAAAATCTTTTTGAGTGTTGTATTGCTGATTTGAATATGACCTTTGATGAAAAGTGCGTGTGATTGATAAAGGGAAAAATTGGTTTCTTCTAAAATTGCACGATGAGTCAGTGATTCCAGATATGTATAAATATACAAATATGGAATCGGATTCCGGAAATGTATAAATATACAAAAATGGAATCCATTTCCAGATATGTATAAATATACAAAAATGGAATTCAATTCCAGATATGTATTTATTGGAAATTTATAATTGTATTTTTTTTATGCAGCTGGTGGGATGAACAAAAGCAATCCGCGCTCAAAAAGATTTGCTGATTACTTACTGCAAAATTATGAATCGATTGGATCGCTGAATCTAAAGAAATCTTGATTGTACTAATGACAAATGTTTTCGGTATTCATAGAATCAAAATACAACTTTTTTTAAACTTCTATTCAAGATTGGTTTAAATTATTACTTTTTTTGGTACTATTAGTACCGAAATCGAAAT
>JBBQVM010000251.1:0-5034 GCA_038211525.1 Bacteroidia bacterium | reverse complement strand
TCACAGGTATTCGAGAGAACTGTTATTGATGATGTATATCAGTTTGTTTATCATCTCCTTTCTTTACAAGCTCACTTTTCATTTTGCCATCAAAATTGCCCGTATCAAGGGTATGAATTACCGTAATATCGTAATCATTACTCAACAGGATAACCCTATTCAATTACAATCTTATTTAACTGCTCACCCTGAGTATGGCTACAGAGTGAAGAAGGTCATTGATACCAATATTCCGGAAAATTCGGATTTTCAGGAAAAGCTAAAAGAATACGCTCTTGAAAATGGGATTCATGAGATCTTTTATTCCATGTCGTCGATCAATTCCACGATTTTGGCTGATTTGATGAGTTTTGCTGAAGAAAACCTAATTCGAATGCGATTAATTGCCGACTTTAAGTGGGTGACCGTTCGCGATTTGGAGCTAGAAAAAATAGGCAACGTTCCGGTGATGAAGGTTCATACAACGCCTCTCGACGACTGGGACAAGCAATTATTAAAGCGGGTGTTCGATATCATTTTTTCATCTATCATTATTATTTCGCTATTGAGTTGGTTATTACCAATTCTGGCCATTTTCATCAGGCTGGATTCCAAAGGACCTGTATTTTTTCGACAGCGCCGTACAGGAAGAGATAATAAATGGTTCTGGTGCTTCAAATTAAGAACCATGTACTCTAACGATCAGAGTGACACCCTTCAGGCAACTGAGAATGATGAACGAATCACCCCATTTGGCAAGTTTTTACGCAACACCAGCCTTGACGAAATGCCCCAGTTTATTAATGTATTTATTGGCAACATGTCGGTAGTAGGGCCGCGTCCGCACATGCTTAAACACACGCAGGATTTTTCTGTTGAGGTGGATAAATTTATGTTGCGACATAAAATTAAACCCGGCATTACCGGACTGGCTCAATCTATGGGCTACCGAGGAGAAACCATCGAACTGGAACAAAAGAAAAACAGAGTTAAACTAGATCTTTTTTATATGAATAACTGGACTTTTTTATTCGATATCAAGATTATTTTCAATACCATTTTAAGTATTCTTAAACCTAATTGAGTTTGTACGAAAGGCAGTAATTCTATTTGCCATTTTCTTAGGGATGCTGATACAGAATTATGTCCTAAAAACGACTTATTTTGTTAAATTTGCAACACTTTGCCCGATTCAATGACTCAATTTACAAATCCCTCAAAATTTCTCGGGCTCATCGTTGCATTAGCTACGAAGACCATCAAATTACGCTACAAAAATTCAATTTTCGGATATTTGTGGAGCATGATGAATCCGATGATCTACCTGATGATTTTTACTTTTGTTTTTGGCCATGTATTTTCCGAAATCGATCGTTATCCGCTATATGCATTAACAGGTTTAATTTTTTGGATTTTCTTTTCTACTACCACCATTCAAATTATAGAATCTATAATTAATAGTTCCGGAGTATTAAAATCTATAAACGTTCCAACAATTGCATTTCCGTTAGCGGCACAGCTTGCATCATTAATCAGTTTATTTCTTTCACTGATTCCTTTTTTTATTTTGATGCTGGTATTCGGGTTAAAGTTAGGATGGGAGACGCTTTTATTTTTTCCAATTTTAATTCTTTATACCTGTTTTACATTTGGCGCTTCATTGGTGCTAACATCTTTCAACGTCTATTTTCGCGACATGCAACTTGCGTGGTCGTCGTTTATGCCTGCTGTTTTTTATGCAACTCCTATAGCCTATACTGCCAGTTTGATTCCTGAAAAATTTCTATGGATCATTAAACTAAACCCTTTGTATCATTTTGTGCAGGCTTTGCGCGAAGTATTATATTACAACCAGGTGCCGTCATTATCCACCTTTGCATTACTCACAAGCATTGGTGGAATCATGCTATTGTTAGGACTATTTGTTTTCAATAAACTCGAACGGGGATTTGTTTCTCAATACTGATAAACTATATGTCGACGAACAGAGAAGTAATTATTGAAGCAAAAAATTTATCGGTAAGTTTTTTAATTCAACGTCATGGAATTAATAACATCAAAGATTTTATTATTACCATGGGCGTAAAGAGCCCATTTGAAAAAAAGAATGTTTTAAGAAATCTAGATCTGACAATTTACAAAGGAGAATGTCTTGGAGTGATGGGTAGAAATGGTTGTGGCAAGAGCACCTTGCTGAGAACAATAGCCGGCATTATGACTCCTGATGCAGGAACCCTTGTTGTAAAGGGACAGGTTGCCCCTCTTATGGCGTTGGGCGTTGGATTAGAGCCGGAACTTTCAGGTTATGAAAATATAAAGCTGGTTGGAACATTAATGGGTCTGTCAAAAAAAGAACTAAGAGATTCACTCGCCTCCATTATTGATTTTTCAGAACTTACTGAAGATGAAATTGAGATGCAAGTGAAGCGCTACTCTTCAGGAATGATGGCACGACTTGCATTTTCCATAGCTGTTGCCATTCAACCTGAAATATTAATTATTGATGAAGCACTCGCGGTTGGTGATATGGGATTCAGAGAAAAATGTGCGAAACGAATCAATGAAATAAAAAAATCAGGAAGTACCATTATTTACGTATCGCATCACCTCGAAGAAATTAAAAATATTTGCACCAGAGCTATTTTTATGGAAGATGGTAAAATAGCCCTTTCGGGAGATGTGAATGAAGTCTGTGATTATTATCAGACCCATCTTAAGAGAAAAACGGCTCCACAGCCGTTATTATAGAATACCTTAATTCCCACACGCACAAAACTGTGTGTCCGTAACAATGATAACCGTAACAAAAACCTTTTTGCCTCTCATTGATGAATTCACATCAATATTACAAAGAGCATGGGATAAAAATTGGATCACTAACAGAGGTGAATTGGTGAAAGAACTGGAATCAAAATTAACTGATTTCCTTGGAGTAGAATTTTTGACACTCACCACTAATGGCACAATACCGTTGCAAATAGCCATAAAAGCCTTGGCTTTGAAAGGTGAAATAATCACAACTCCTTTCAGTTATGTAGCTACTACCTCAACTATAGTTTGGGAAAATTGCAAACCAATTTTTGTTGATATAGACAAGGAGCATCTTACAATAGATGAAAATAAAATTGAAGCCGCAATTACCCCTGATACTTCAGCCATTTTAGCCACACATGTATTCGGTAATCCATGCAACATTGAAATAATTGAGCGCATTGCTAAAAAATACCATCTCAAAGTAATTTACGACGCTGCTCATTGTTTTGGTGTGAACTACAAGGAGAAATCCATTTTTAATTATGGAGATGTGAGCACCTGTAGTTTTCATGCAACTAAACTCTTCCATACTGCTGAAGGAGGCGCTATGTTCACCACTGATGAAGAGCTTCATAAAACCCTTTTTTATCATCATAACTTCGGCCATAAAGGACCGGAGGCATTTCAAGGACTGGGCATCAATGCCAAAATGTCGGAAGTAAATGCTGCAGTAGGACTTGCAGTAATTCCCTACCTGGAGGAAATTATAAATAATCGCAGAATTGCTGTTGAACTTTATAACAAACTATTCGATGGAGCTTCCATTCAAAAGCTTAAAATCCGAAATAATACGAAATGGAACTACAGTTATTATCCTGTTATTTTTGAGTCAGAAAATATTTTGAACAACGTGGTAAATGAACTCAACAAAAAAGATATCTTTCCAAGGAGGTATTTTTACCCCTCCTTATCAACTCTAAATTATGTTAGTAAACAAAATACTCCAATAGCAGATTCTATTGCTTCAAGGGTGCTTTGCCTGCCATTGTTCCATGATTTAACGGGAGATAATATTGTACAAATTGTTAAACTTGTAAGAGCACAGCTATAATGGGGTTTACTTTGACAGATATTGAGAATTTCTTAAAGCAATCAGAATTTGATTATGTGCTTTCAGGACAAACAAATTTAACTAAAGAAAATTATTATATTCTTTCTAGCACTCGCAATAAAATAGAATGTGGGTTATATTATTTGTCCACAGCATCAATTGATGAAGCAGAAACTATTTCCAATAGCATCATCATCACCGATCATCAGGGAATAGTTCCTCCGGGGAATATTTTCATCAAGGTAGCGAATCCTCAATTGGTACATTATAAATTAGCATTGAGCATTGAAGAAAAGGTCTCCCCTTCTATTCATCCAACTGCTATCATACATCCGGAAGCAATTATTTCCGCTTCCGCTCACATAGGCCCCTTTTGTGTAATTGAAAAATGTATAATAGGTGAAAATGTTGCTTTGCTGGGACACATAACAATAAACAACAATTGTGAAATTAAAAATAACACTGTTATCGAATCACATTCAGTTATTGGCGCAAGGGGCATGGCCTGGATTTGGGACGAACAAGGTGACCGTGTTATGCAGCCACAAACAGGTGGTGTAGTTATTGAAGAAGATTGCATTTTAGGAACCGGTATCTCAATAGTAAGAGGGTCATTAAATGAGAATACTATTATTGGAAGAGGAACAGTAATGGCACATGGAACAAAAGTAGGGCACGGCTGTGTTGTTGGTAAAAATGTCCATTTCGCCAATAATGTTAGTCTCGCCGGAAATGCAAACATCGGTGATCGTGTTTTTTTAGGCAGTGGCTGCGTTATTTCATCGAATGTTAAAATTGGTGAGGGTTGTATTGTTGGTGCCGGCGCAGTGGTACATAAATCCATAATTGATACCTATTGTACAATTGCAGGTGTGCCGGCTACCATCATCAAAAGAAATAATTTTGAATCAAAACCCCAAGGAGCACCCAAACCATTTTATAATAAAAATAAAAAAACATGACCACTAATTTAAGTTACGTTTCAGATAAAGCAATTATTGGAAAAAATGTGTTTATTGGGAATTTTTGTCATATCGACGATGATGTTATTCTTGGTGATAATGTGGTGGTAGGAAATTATTCCATGATCCAGAAAGGAAGTAAAGTTGGAAATAATACAAAAATTGGAACCTATACAAAAATTGGAACCGGTTGCACAATTGGTAGCAATTGCAATTTTACTTCTTATT
>JBBQVM010000250.1:0-5085 GCA_038211525.1 Bacteroidia bacterium | reverse complement strand
GGAGAGTATCCTAAAACCGGTTTTATTTCATTTTAAAATCGAAATATTGTTGAAAGAGCTGATATGCACTATTAAAGCACAAAGTGTTTATATAGTGCATATCGTTTTTAGGACTATGTTCAGAATCTCTTGGTTCAATTGGAAATAAAGAAGCATCAATATCTCAACTAAACTTCATCGTTAGTGGACAAAAAATTAAATCATTTTTATTCAATAAAGCTGAAACGCACTTTTGTTTAGTTGTTTTTAATTGCATGTTGAACTGGCGATGTAGTGCAAGGAGACATTAATCGGAACCCAATTCCAGATTAAATGTGCAATTATCCAGCAGAAAGGTAATTTTAAATGAATTTTCTAGCCTAAAAATATTTCATTAAATTTGCATAAAACCAGTTGGAAAGGAGGAAACATGAAACTATATATAAAGAACATGGTTTGCAGCCGATGTATAATGGTTATTAAGGCGCAATTAGAAAGTATGGGGCTAAGACAGATATCTGTTAATTTGGGAGAAATAGAAATCGCAGAAGAATTGTCAAAAGTAGAACTCCGGCAACTTGATACAAATTTAAGAGGTTTAGGTTTTGAAATAATTGATGATAAAAAGAGTCAAACCATTGAAAAAATAAAAAATTTAATAGTTGAATTAATTCACCATTCTGATCATAATCTTAAAACAAATTTATCTGATTTTATTACCGGTAAAATACACCAGGACTATAACTATTTAAGCAACCTTTTCTCTGAAATCGCCGGAACAACTATTGAAAAATATTTTATTAGTCAGCGAATTGAAAAAGTAAAAGAGTTGATTGTGTATGACGAATTATCGTTGTCTGAAATTGCTGATCTATTGGGATACAGCAGCGTTTCTTATTTATCGAATCAGTTCAAAAAAATTACAGGGTTTACACCAACTCATTTTAAATCGCTGAAAGCAAACAAGCGCAAAAACATTGAGGAACTGTAAATCTTACAACTCCTTTACAAAATTCCATAATAGCTCAACTGCATAACCGGCTTACCTTTGTGTCAAAAAATATAATAATGACACATACTTATAAAGTTACAGGTATGACCTGTGAAAGCTGCGAGGCAAAAGTAAAAAGTAGTTTGCTGATGTTACCAAATATAACTGAGGTAGCAGTTTCCAAAGCAACGCAATCAGCGACCATCTCCATGGATAAACATATTTCTCTTTCCGCACTCCAAAATTCATTGGACAAGAAATATCTTATTGCGCCAATGGGGTATAATGAACCAATTGAGCAGGCAAAAAGCTGGTTTGCCATTTATAAGCCTATTTTACTGATCTTTGGTTATGTAACATTAATTTCATTGATTGTTCCACTTGAAGAAAATGGTTTTTATTGGATGCGTACAATGAATATTTTTATGGCAGGATTTTTTCTTACCTTTTCCTTCTTCAAGCTGCTTGATTTGAAAGGTTTTGCCGAAAGCTATCGCATGTATGATATTATTGCAAAGAAGATTCCCTCCTGGGGATACTTTTATGCCTTTATAGAACTGGCACTAGGAATTGCATACGCTATTAATTTGCAACAATTTACCACAAACATTGTTACATTAATAATTATGAGCATAAGCATTATAGGAGTATTAGAAAGTGTATTCAATAAACGCAAAGTGCAATGTGCATGTTTAGGAACCGTATTCCAACTGCCAATGACCACCGTCACAATAATTGAAGATAGCTTAATGATTGCAATGAGTGCCGGAATGATTTATTTAAACTTATAAATCTTAAAATAAAAATATGAATAAAATTAAGATAGTGCTTTCCTTATTTTTCTTATTTTCTTGCTATTCGTTAACGAGTGCTCAGGATAACAAAAGCAAAGTTAAAATTGCAAAAGAAAGTAATTTAAAGGAAGATGTTGAAACTTATACTTGTCCAATGCACCCTGAGATACATGCAAAAGAGCTTGGTAATTGCCCTAAGTGCGGTATGAAATTGATAAAAGAAAATCTACAACCGGTAAAACCCAAATCCATTCAAGGAAAACCCAAAACAGAAGAGCCAGAGGACACTATTTCAAAAAAAATTATACCTCCTGTTACTGATTCCGGAAAAATGGAAGGTATGGAAAATAAGACTGAGCCATCTAAAGATGACATAAAAAATATGGATGGTATGCAAATGGATATGACCACTCCCCCCAATGATGTAATATTCAGTAAAAAATATATTGAAAACAATTCTCCACCTAAAACAGTTCGTTACGATTTATATATTGCAGACACCATAGTAACCTTTGGTAAAAAAGCTAAAAGGGCCATCGCTGTAAATGGACAAATACCAATGCCGACATTAACATTTACAGAAGGGGATACTGCCGAAATTTATGTACATAATAATTTAGATGAAGAAACGGCATTACACTGGCATGGATTGTTTCTACCGAATCGATATGATGGCGTTCCTAACCTTACTCAAATGCCAATTAAACCGCATACTACCTACATTTACAGGTTTCCAATTGTTCAAAGCGGAACGCACTTTTACCACAGTCATTCCATGTTTCAAGAGCAAATTGGTATGTATGGTATGTTCATAATGAACAAAAGAAAAGAATGGGACATACCTACCATTCCAATAACATTAAGTGAGTGGGCAGATATGAAACCTCAAGAAATTGACCGCAGTTTGCACAATGCCAACGATTGGTTCTCTATTAAAAAAGGAACAACACAGAGCTATGCAGAAGCAATAAAAACCAGGCATTTCAAAACTAAGATTATTAATGAATGGAAGCGGATGAATGCAATGGATGTTAGTGATGTATACTACGATAATTTTTTAATTAATGGTAAAAACCAAAACGAACAACCACAATTTAAAGCAGGAGATAAAGTAAGGCTACGTATTGCAAATGGTGGAGCTTCCGATTATTATTGGCTGACTTATGCAGGAGGAAAAATTACCGTTGTTGCAAGTGATGGAAACGATGTAGAACCAGTAGAAGTTGATAGATTAATTATTGCAGTTTCTGAAACCTACGATGTAGTGGTAACCATTCCGGAAAACAAGAGTTTTGAATTTTTAGTTACACCGGAAGATCGAACAAAGTCAGCTTCTCTCTGGTTGGGAAGTGGAGAAAAAGTGCCAGCAACGAATTTGCCTAAACTAAAATATTTTGCAGGCATGAAAATGATGAATAACATGATGGATATGCATGGCAACATGATTGAAATGGATGGAATGAAAATGCAAAATCAGGAAATGGATATGAATACTGTTATGTATCCGGAAATTACAGGATTTGAAAAAGGAAAAGGCCCTGTTCATTCTAATATAATAATGGACCAACAAATGAAGTTGGGCAATGATAACAAAAGTATGTCAGGAATGGACATGGAAAATAGCAGTGATGATATGGTAACACTTAATTATGCCATGTTGCGTTCTCCCGAAAAAACAACTTTGCCCGAAGGCCCGCTTAAAGAACTAAACTTTGAGTTGACCGGAAATATGAATCGCTATGTTTGGACATTAGATAATAAAACTATATCCGAAAGCGATCGCATATTAATTAAAAAAGGTGAGAATGTTCGAATTATCATGTACAACAATAGTATGATGCGGCATCCTATGCATTTACACGGGCATGATTTTAGAATTTTAAACGGTCAGGGGGAGTATGCTCCTCTGAAAAATGTAATTGATATCATGCCAATGGAAAGAGATACCATTGAATTTGCGGCTAATGCCAGTGGCGATTGGTTTTTTCACTGTCACATACTTTATCACATGATGAGCGGGATGGGTAGGATTTTTAGATATGCTGATTCGCCACCAAATCCTGAAATACCCGATCCAAAATTGGCGCAACGTAAATTGTATAAAGATGATCGTATGCCTCATTTTATGGCAACGGTAGGTATGCAGTCAAATGGTAGTGATGGTGTTGCTATGTTTTCAAACACCAGATGGCAAGCTAGTACCTTATGGCATTTGGGCTTCCATGATATGCACGGTTATGAAAGCGAAACAATGATTGGTCGGTATTTAGGTCGTATGCAATGGTGGTATCCTTATGTTGGCTTTGATTATCACTATAAGTCAGAAGGTGAATTTCAAAGGAACTTTTTTGATTTGGAAGGAAGTGTTAGAAATATTTTTGGTGACGAAGAAAAAAACTGGTTTGGGCAAAAGAGTAATAAGAATAACCGTCAAACGGTGATGGCAGGTATTGCCTACACACTTCCTTTGTTATTCATAGCAGATCTTAGGGTTGATGGCGATGGTAAATTCAGGTTCCAATTTAGTCGTGAGGATATTCCTGTATCCAGTAGGTTACGCTTAGGAATGATGATTAATACGGATAAAGAATATATGGCCGGACTACGATATATTGCCACAAAATATATTTCAATAGGAACTCATTATGATAGCGATATGGGTATTGGTGCCGGAATTGTTTTTACCTATTAAAATTTGATATAACATTAAATTCAGGTTTTATACTTTCAAAGAATTAATCTGAATTAGAATCCACTTTCAGCACCTACAGCTTTTCAATCCTATACACACGTCTATAATTGTTTGACGTGATAGCAAGAAAATATATTCCGGGCTGCAAATGACTTACATTAATTTGGTTTTTACCGTTAGTGGAATTTAACAAACCTTCCATAACCTCCTGCCCTGTTAAATTGCTCATACGGTACTGCGCATTTAATAAATCAGTCTTGCTGATGGTTGAAATAGTTAACAGATCGCTAACAGGATTTGGATAAATGCTAGCTTCGATGTTATTATCAACTGCTTCATTAATTCCTGTGGAATTAAAACAAACGATATGGCTGGTGCTATCAAGCAAACCTACTACAGTTAACGGAACACTCACCCACGATGGCGAAATGAAATTGCTGAGCGCCGTTGAATCGATAGGTACCGGCGTATGATAAGTTATAGTAGGAGCAGCACTTTGGAAACAGTTACTATTACCCAATGAATCGGTTTTTACTACATACTGGTATCCGGCTCCAAAACTTCCTGCTGCACCTGATGCAAGATATCCGCCATCAAGCGTTTGACTTACTGCATTAAACTGATCGTAT
>JBBQVM010000249.1:0-5086 GCA_038211525.1 Bacteroidia bacterium | reverse complement strand
GTGCGACTCACATACGCACATTGTCTATGCTGCACCTCGTGAACAGGAGTTTGTTGATCGCATTCATGGGCTCACTTACGAGGAAATAGCTAATCGAGGTGGTGGCATCCTTAATTCGGCCAAAAGATTGGCTTTAGCATCTGAAGAGGAGCTAATTGAAGCTGCACTTGGACGCCTCAATGAAATGATTGGTTTTGGGACGGGGGCAGTGGAGATTAAAAGCGGCTACGGACTTAATGTTGATTCGGAGCTGAAAATGTTGAGAGTCATAAAGAAATTAAAGGAAATGGTGCCAATCCCTATCAAAGCTAGTTTCTTGGGCGCCCATGCTGTTCCCTCTGATTACAAAATGAATAGAGCAGCTTACATTAAGTTAATTACTGATAAAATGATGCCGGTTATTGCTGAAGAAAACCTAGCCGACTATTGTGATGTTTTTTGTGATCGTGGCTTTTTTACTGTTGATGAAACGTCAGAAATTCTTGAGGCGGGGTGGAAATATCACCTTCGACCAAAGATCCATGCAAACGAACTTGATTTTTCGGGAGGCATTCAAACGGGAGTTAAGCACAATGCATTGTCGGTTGATCACCTACAGTTTACAGGCGATGAGGAAATAAAAGTGCTTAGCGGAAGCGAGACCATGCCTACTCTTCTACCATCAACCGCATTTTTTCTTCGCTTGGCCTATGCACCGGCAAGAAAAATGATTGATGCAGGATTGCCTGTCGCCTTAGCAACAGACTATAATCCCGGCTCCTCTCCATCGGGCAACATGCCATTTGTAGTGGCACTTGCATGCATTCAAATGAATATGGATCCTGAGGAGGCTATCAATGCTGCTACCATCAACAGTGCTTATGCCATGGGTGTTTCGGATACAAATGGTTCGATTACGCCGGGCAGAACAGCCTCTTTCTTTATAACAAAACCGGCGCCCTCGCTTGCCTACATTCCCTATTCCTTTGGTAGTAATCTGGTGAACCGGACCTTCATCAATGGAAAAGAACTTTAAAATAATATTCTATAATTTTTGAAATTAACAACGATATAATTTATGAAACAGTTAATTGAGTGTGTACCCAACTTTAGCGAAGGAAATGATTTATCAATAATTAATCAAATCACTTCAGCTATTGAAAGTGTTGATGGTGTAAAGTTATTAAATGTTGACCCGGGCAAGGCAACTAACCGCACGGTAGTAACTTTTGTTGGTGAACCTATACTGGTGATGGAAGCCGCTTTTAAAGGAATTCAAAAAGCTGCTGAATTAATTGATATGTCCAAACATACGGGCGCTCATCCTCGCATGGGTGCCACAGATGTTTGTCCGATGATTCCCGTTGCCGGAATTTCACTGGAAGAAACTGCAGAATGGTCAAGGAAATTGGCTGAAAAAGTAGGTAAAGAGTTACAAATTCCGGTGTATTTGTACGAGGCAGCTCAACCCAATACAAAGCGGAATAATTTATCGGTGATAAGAGCCGGTGAATATGAGGGTTTTGGAAAAAAAATAACACAACCTGAATGGAAACCCGATTTTGGTCCTGCGGTTCATAATGTAAAATCGGGAGCCACCGTTATTGGTGCCCGCGATTTCTTGATTGCATATAACGTTAACCTGAATACCAAATCGGTAAAGAGAGCAAATTCTATCGCCTTCGATATTCGTGAGGCAGGAAGAGTGAAAAGAACAGGAAATCCTATTAGCGGACCCATCGCAAAAGATGAAAACGGACAAGAAATAAGAATACCGGGAAAACTCAAAGGTGTTAAGGCCATTGGTTGGTTTATTGAAGAATATAATGTGGCACAGGTTTCTATCAACATTACTCAATTCAGAGAAACACCGTTACATCTTGTGTTTGATGAATGTGAAAAAAGTGCTATTGAAAGAGGCATTCGCGTAACCGGATCGGAACTCGTTGGCTTGGTGCCATTATCAGCGATGTTAGATGCAGGAAGACATTTTTTGAATAAGCAAAAGTTATCTGTTGGGGTGTCCGATGAGGAACTCATTCATATTGCCATAAAATCGATGGGGTTGGATGAATTGGGGCCTTTTGATCCGGCACAGCGTATCATCGAATACAGCATGCAATCGAAGGGATCGAATCCACTTATTGATATGAAACTAACCGGATTTTCGGCTGAAACTGCCAGTGAATCACCCGCTCCGGGAGGTGGTTCAATAGCTGCTTATGTGGGTGCATTAGGTATTTCGTTGGGCACGATGGTAGCGAACCTAAGCTCTTCAAAAACGGGTTGGGAAGATAAATGGGAAGAATTTAGTGAATGGGCTGTTAAAGGACAAAAACTCCGTAAAGAGTTATTGCTGATGGTAGATGAAGACACGCGTTCATTTAACGCTATTATGAACGCATTCTCGCTCCCTAAAGGCAGTCCCGATGAAATTACATCTCGAAAACGCGCTATACAAGAGGCTACCAAATATGCCATTGAAGTTCCTTATAAAGTTATGGAGCTTTGCCTTGAATCGCTTGAAATTATTAAAGTAATGGCTGAAAAAGGTAATCCAAACTCTGTTTCCGATGCAGGTGTTGGGGCATTGTGTGCACGAACTGCCGTTGCAGGTGCCTATTTAAATGTTAGAATTAATGGTGCAACATACGACGATAAAAATTTCGTTGAGGAGATTATTAAAAGAGGTTCTGTAATAGATTCTAAAGCCGCTGAAATTGAAAAAGCGACCATTCAGATAGTAGAAAAAACGATTGGTTAACACATTCATTTTAAAGCTACTTAAAGGTATCTTTTTTACAAAATCTACGTATTTAGGTAAAAGTTTAAGGAGCCATCATGCATAAGAGGTTCATACCCGACAGATTAATTTATTCCTTTCCTGTTCAACTGGTGGTGATGCACATCAAAAAAAACCAGTTGATGATGCTATATTGGATCATTCTGTTTGGTTTTATTGCGGATGGAATGGCGAAACGGTTTGGCATCCCCTACCTATTTCTCGATCCTGAATACCTGGGGAAAGTGAATATTTTTTCATTTTTTATTGTGGGAGTGGCGTGTGGGGTTTTTATCATGGCCTTTAACATTTCAAGTTACATACTCAACAGTTTCCGCTTCCCATTTCTTGCCTCCTTATCGAAATCGTTTCAAAAATACACCTTCAATAATTTCGTGATACCGCTTTTGTTTGTTGGGGTTTACCTTATTGAAATTATCTATTTCCAGTATGTCAGTCAGTTTAAATCAATAACTGAACTACTACTTTACACAACAGGTTTCCTTGGCGGGATTGTGATGGTAGTAGGATTTACGCTCAGATATTTTCTGCTCACCAACAAAGACATCTACAAACTTTTCGGAGTACAACATGCCGATTCGCTTCACCTTATCGAAAACGTAGAACCACTTCCAACCATAAAACCCAGAAGTCGCAAGAAGAAGTCGCAAAATCCCAAAATCTGGAGGGTAGACACTTATTTGGTGATGCCAATGAATACGCGTTTGGTAAGAAGCACCGACCATTACAAGGAGTACATGCTGCAATCGGTTTTTAAACAAAATCACATCAATGCAGCGGTCATGGAACTCATTGTGTTTTCAGTTTTTATTTTGTTGGGACTCTTCCGTGAAAACGATTTTTTTCAAATTCCGGCCGCAGCCAGTGTATTGCTACTCTTTACCATGTTTATAATGCTCTCCGGAGTTTTCAGGTTCTGGCTTAAATCGTGGGCCAGCACTGCCTTAATTGCACTGTTTTTAATACTCAACTATTTCTCACAATTTGAATTTTTCAACCAACGCAACAAGGCAATAGGGCTCGATTACTCTAAACCAAAAAAAGAATACTCGGTAGAAGCTCTTGAAAAGGTGATTACACCAACAATTGTTGAAGCTGATAAGCAAAGCACCATTGCCATACTTGAAAAATGGAAGCATAAATGGCAGTTGGAGGGTGTTGATAAACCTAAAATAGTTGTTGCCAGTATTAGTGGTGGTGGATTGAGATCATCCCTATTTACTTTCAGGACCATGCAGGCGTTGGATAGCGTTTTAAATGGAAAGTTGATGGAGCACACTCGATTGATTTCAGGATCATCGGGTGGTTTAATTGGAGCAGCATATTACAGAGGTTTGTACATGGAACGCAAAGCGGATTTGATGGATCTGAAAGGAAAACCTTCTGAGACTTTTCTGAATAATATTGCCAAAGATCTCCTCAACACTACTGCTTTCAGTTTTATTGTGAGCGACCTTTTTCTCAACATGCAAAGTTTTAAAGAAAATGGCACCACCTACTATAAGGATCGCGGATATGCATTTGAGAAACAACTAAACGAAAACCTTGGGCAAACCTTAAATAAAGATCTCGGATTTTATAAGGAACCGGAAACTAAGGCTGAAATTCCTATGCTGATTGTGAGTCCTACAATTATTAATGATGGTAGAACAATGATGGTTTCGCCGGTAGGGATTTCTTACATGCTCCAGGAAACCATGCCCAAAGAATCTACCTTACAACCAACCGGAGATGGAGTTGAGTACACCCGTTTTTTTGCTGACAACGACCCCTTGAACACTCGTTTCACCAGCATCCTACGCATGAATGCTACCTTCCCTTATATTATGCCGGCAGCCTCTTTACCCACCGCTCCGGCTATTGAAGTAATGGATGCAGGAATAAGGGATAACTATGGAATAATCAATTCTATAAGATTTTTATTTGAGTTCCGTGAATGGATCGAAAACAACACTTCAGGAATTGTTTTTATTCAAATTCGTGACACCAATAAAAAGACAAGCACCCAAAATTCGAGTCTTTCCACCATCCTTAGTAAAATCACTGCTCCTTTACGAAATGTATCGGGTAACTTTATTTTGATGCAGGATTATGCGCAAGACGATTATCTAAAATATTTCGAATCAGTGGTCAAATGTCCGTTTGATTATGTCGATTTTCAGCTTCCGCAGATGGAGGAAAAAATAGCGCTTTCATGGCATCTCACCGAAAAAGAAAAGATGTTTTTGCGTGAAGCTATCCATACAGAAGCTAACAAGAGATCACTTGAGAAAATTGGTGAGCTTTTAAATTACCAGCATCCTG
>JBBQVM010000248.1:0-5102 GCA_038211525.1 Bacteroidia bacterium | reverse complement strand
GTCAGTGAATAATCCTTTGCCTGCGTTGGGTAAGGTCGATTTTTTTACAAATACCATAATAAATAATGCTTTTTTAATTGAAGGGTGCAATGATACTTCAAAGGAATGGAAAACACAAGTAACAGGTAGAATGAGTTAGTTACCTGGTAGGTGCATTGTCGGTGCGACAAGAAAGGCTGCCGGTTGAGGTGCGGTATACTCTGATTCACTTTAGGAGGTATTTTGGAAGTTACTTATCTCGTCCAGCCAGTTTTTATCTCATTCAGCGCTTTTTTATTCCGATTCAGCTTATTACAATAGAAAAAGGTTTAATATGTTGTGATCTTGCAGGACCAACTTTAAAAATAAATCCAATGAAAAAACAAATTCTATTTACAGCTCTTGTCGTGGCTGTAGGGACTATGTCCTTTGTGCAAAGCGAGAACGGAAAGGCCGGCTACACAGCCTCACCGGGCGAGGTTTCATGTAACGCTTCGGGTTGCCACACAGGCCATGCCCTTAATTCAGGCACGGGTTCAGTGGTTATTACTGCTGCTACTATGCCCAACTGGGAGTACAATCCCGGACAGGTTTATCCTATCAGCGTAACGGTGGCTCAATCGGGAATTTCCCTATTCGGAATAGGGTTTGAGGCTTTAAAATCGAATGGGGCAAATGGAGGAACACTTGCTATTACCAATTCAGCCCAGACAAAAATTCTGAATAAAACAATAAGTGGAAACGTTCGAAGTAACGTTGTTCATACCTTAAATGGAGGGGCAAGCAGCGCCTCACACACTTTCACTTTCAATTGGACTGCACCTGCTACAGGAACCGGTAATGTTACGTTTTATGTCAGTGGGAATGCTGCCAATGGAAACGGAAGCGAGTCGGGTGATTATATTTATACTGCTTCTCAGGTAGTATCGCAAACAACTACCGCGTTGAATGATATTAATGCATTTGCGGGTTCAGTAAACGTATTTCCAAATCCTGTTTCAGAAAAAATAAATGTTCATTTTGCCTTATCCGAGCCGGGTACTGTTGAAATGGATTTGGTAGGCATGGATGGTAAAATCTGTGACAGAATTTCTTATGGAACATTAGCTCCCGGAGAACACGAGATTAGTCGTGATTTACCACAAGGTTTAAAGAAAGGAAATTACCTTTTAACCATTCACAATAATGGCAATGTCACCAATAAAAAGATAATGGTATTGTAGTGAAAAGGATAAGTTTCTCAGAAAATCCGGATCGGTTGATCCGGATTTTTTTTTGGTTTGAAGAGAATGTCCTCGAAAGGTCCTCTTTCTCAAATTATGGTAAAAAAGAAATTAAAACTTTAGTCTTCCAATTTTGTTTACCTTTTACTAACTTTGAGTAACTCATCCATCATAAAATACTATAAAATGAAAAAGCTGTTTACATTCATATTATTGCTTCTGGCAACCGGTTCCATAAACGCTCAATCACGTTGGAACGTCGGAATTCAGACAGGTTGCGTGACCAACTTATCCCGCTTTGAATCAGGTAATGAGGAGGCCAATGCACTGTTTTCTAATAACCCTTATAAATCGGCTTTGCTGGGAGTTAACTTCAGGTATAAAATTTCGGAGAAATTTGCGTTTCAGTCAGGTTTTCATTTTACCGAATTTGGATTTGACTACGGAATGGCTAAGAATTATTCATTGTTGAAGCCAGAGAAAAGGAATTCTGACATCAACACTAGCACCTGCATTTCCAGCATCCCTGCCATGGTTATTATGAGTACACCTGTTAACTGCAATAACGTAAGATTTATTTTCGGTGCAGGTGTTAGCATTCGAGGTATTGACACAAAATGGAAAAGTGAAAGCGAGGCGGAAATCACTCCAAGTGAAGGAGCTAATGCTAAAACAACGTACATGACTGCCGAATCAAAAACGGTAAACGCCATTTCGCCTGCAGGCACCTGGTTGATTGGCATTGAGAAAATGCTAGCTAAAGGTAATTCCTTTGTTTTTTCGTTTCAAGGTACCCAAGGGTTTAGTACCATTGCTGAATCAACAGTACATTATACAGCGAGCAATCAGGATTACACCCACACGTTCATTAACAGAGGTAGCTATGCGACTATGTCCTTCGCCTATAACTTCACCACTTTTGGCACCAGAAAAGCAGCACGCGCGATTAAATAATATTTAGAATCGAAAGTGAAAACAGCTAATATGCTATTTAATCTTTTTTAATTCTATTTCGTTCCTCTTCTGCACCTGTTTGATGGCGGCGAGCCTGGGCAACAGTCTTTTTTCCAAAACGATAATTAAAATGTATTCTCACAAAACGTGTGTCATCTGCGGAACTAATTTCAACATCCTGGTTCAGGTAGTGTGTGGAGCCCTTAAAACTACTTTTGTAGAAGATGTCGTTGATGAGAATTTTGATACTGGCACGATCATCAAATAACTTTTTTTCAATCCCGGTAGAGATGCTCCACATAGGTTGTACTTTTATGATACCATAGTATTGTTCCGATTGGTACCAACCACTCAACTCAATTGAAAATTTGGAGGGAAGTGAAAAACTTTGTGAGGAATAGATGTTGAAGGATCCCGATTTTTCATCAAGATTTCCTCCATCAAAATACCCGGTATAGTGATTCACATAATAGTTAATATAATTATTGCTGGTCCACCATTTTGTGAATGAAATAGGAATGCTAAATGCAATACCATAATTTTCCAATTTGTTGATATTTTCTTTCGTCAGGTAGGTAGTAAAGGTGCTATCTATTTGGTGGGTGATTTGGGTAATTACATTATCGGTAACGCTGTAATTAATGGTAGTTGAATAGGCACCTTTGAAAGTATGTGCCAATTCAAAATTATAGGAATACTGTGGTTCCAATAACGAATTTCCTTGTTGATAAGTGTATTGATCGAGGAAGTATCGAAACGGATTCAGATCCTGATAAGAGGGTCGGTCATACCTTCTGCTAAAAGAAAAATTAAGCTGATGATTTTTGTTTAAGGATCGCTCGAGGTAAAAAGTTGGAAATAATTTAATGTAGTTTCTGTTAAAACTGGTGTCCGATGTCACCTGTTCGCCTGTAGCTACTGTTTGTTCACCGCGCAATCCTGCTTGTATTCCAAAATCTTTAATTTTGGTGTTAAAGCTTACATACGCAGCATTAATGTTTTCGGAATAAATAAAATGATTTGTTTTGGTGGTGTCGGGCACCTCTAGCTGATCAAGATAATTGTAATACATCACATTATTATCTGAAACTACATAGCTGCTTTTTATACCTGCTTCCATTTTGGTGTTCTCTGAAAAGGGGTGTTCAAAATCTGCTTTAACGGATTTAATAGCTACATCTGATGGGTTGTCATTTTTTAATTGTTCCTTTAAAACTTCATTCGTGATGTAATCAGTTGCTTTAGAATTAAAATTTTGAATATTGTGTCTGTCGAAATATGCATAATCAAGATCAATGGAAAGCTGGGTGCCTGTAGTATCAAACTTATGTTGCCAGTTTAAATTAGCACTGTAATCGGACCATTTGCCATTAGAATTATTGAACGTTACGGCATCAGACTTTTCAACACCATTCGCAGCTAAAATATCAGTCACATTCGAGCCTTCGTTCACATTTGAACTATTCATTCCGTTTAGGAGCACACCAAAGGTGTTCTTAGCATCCAGGTAATAATCGATACCACCTTTATAATTATGCGTATTACCAATGTACTCAATATTGGAATTCTGTAAAAAAACACTAGATAGTTGATCATTAATTCTGAAATTTCTTTTGATATAAAGATCCTCAATCGATTTTCGCCAATCATAGTCATAACTACCAAAGACATTGGTTTTGTTTTGTCTAAAGTTAAAATTCAATCCTAAACTTGCATCGGGACGTTTACCTTGTCCGAAACTACCGTGCAAACCACCGTTTGCACCCATTTTTTTATCTTTTTTCAATACAATATTAATGACACCGGCATTTCCTGATGCATCAAATTTAGCAGGTGGATTGGTCATTATTTCAATTTTCTGAACCTGATCGCTAGGCATATTTTTCAATAGCGCAGCCACATCCGCATTGGATAAATGTGAAGGTTTTCCATCGAGCATGATGTTCACGCCATTTTTCCCTTTTAATGAGATATTATCACTATTATCAACAGTAACTCCCGGTGATTTTTGCAATACCTCCAACGCAGTGCTGCCGGCATCAACAATACTATTTTCAACATTCACAACAGTTTTATCAGTATGATGTTCGATAAAGGGTTTTTTAGCCACTACATCAACACCTTCAAGTAGAGTAATATTTTTATTCATAATAGTGGTACCAATATTTTTAGTAGTGTTTGGTACCATGATCTCAATATCTTGAATTAATTTTTTATCAAATCCTAATTGTGATAACGAGATGTTATAGTTGCCGTCGGGAATATTTTCTAGTTCAAATTTACCTTCACGATCAGTAATAGTTCCTTTTACGAGAGATGTATCGGAGCTTTTTAACAACATCACATTAACAAATTCCATAGGTGATTTTCCTTCGTCAACTATTTTACCCGTGATTAGTCTTGCAGATTGGGCACTTAAAAGCTGTGCGGAAAATAAAAATACTATCCATCCTAAATGAATGATTTTTTTCATAATTTTCTATTTTAAAATTAACAACATGACGACTAAGGTATATAACATCAATCGCCCATTTTTCAAAACAACACCATAATGTGACACACATGAAATGGGTAGGAGAAAAACAGGAATGCATCGGCATGCTCTACACAAGTGTAGAATTTAGAACGTAAAATATGTAATGTATAAATACCAAATCCGTAATCCGTATCAACTGGAAACAGATTATCTTTCGAAGAATCATTTATCCGTAATCCGTATCAACTGGAAACAGAATATCTTTCGAAGAATCATTTATCCGTAATCCGTATCAACTGGAAACAGATGCTCTTTCGAAGAATCATTTATCCGTAATCCGTATCAACTGGAAACAGATGACCTTTCGGAGAAAACAAATCATCCGTAATCCGTATCAACTGAACACAGATGACCTTTCGGAGAATTGGTTATCCGTAATCCGTGTTAAATGGAAACAAATGACCTTTCGG
>JBBQVM010000247.1:0-5186 GCA_038211525.1 Bacteroidia bacterium | reverse complement strand
GTACACATTTCGAGCCCTGATGCCAGCCATTCCCGATATTATAGTAATATTATTATTTTCTTCGATTAAATAATTGGGATTACCAGCAGTAGTGAGTTCTTCCAAATTGATTCCAACCCCAAATTTGGAACCTGAAATGGTAATTGTGTTACGACTTGCATTCATGAAGGTAGCTCCCGAATTCAATCGCCAGTCAATGCCATAACTACTGGCCTGAATGTTACAATATGAAACCGAACTAGACATGAAACAATGCCGAGATGCTACCCCTGTTCGCATACCGGTCATATTTACCTGATAAACAATTAGCTTTGAATGTTCGGTATAAACGCCGGTCAAGCAATTTTCCATTGTCCATGAATTAGAACTTACAGGCAATACTTCTAACTTCCCGGGCAATGTACTCATTCCTATGGATGACACAGCCATTCCATTCCAGGGTTGCGGTGAGATTAAGATGTCGGGCTGAATATTCTTGTATTTATTATTATGAACTTTTAGTGTTGAACGGAATCCAAGAATACCCGTATTCATATTGAAAAAATAATTACTATCCTGCGAAGTGGCACCGATTTGCATCACCACATCGTTCACCTCAATTCCAGAATAGGGCACACTTCCAAAAACCGGTTGTCCTGTATACTGTTGTTTAAAGCCTGCTCCAAAAAGGCCGAATCGGTTACCGTAGACGGAACATGAAATATTGTTGCCACTGATATTGGGCGGCACATAAAGTCCTCTGACATTATCTTCGTAGGAAGAATTGAGCAGTTTTAACGTGGTTTTGTTGTTGGCATAAATAGCTTTGTCGGCATCGCGAATGATGCTGTGTTTTACTACTCCTAAGTTAGAATTTGATTGCATATAAACACCCTGCCACATATAGTCACATCCTTCTATTAGGGAACTGTCCACCTGTAAGGAGGCGCCGGGCAATAAAATAATCTGCCCTCCGGCGTTCACTAAGATAGTACTATTTTGGAAAATAAAGTAATTGGTATCCACATAAAACCTTCCATCAAGGTAAATAGTTTGATTTACAAAGCCTCCCGGATAGCTGCTGGCAAATGATGAATCGGGAACAATTGTACTCGCCTGAGCAGCACAGGTCGGGAAAACCTCAATACAAGCTGAGGATGCCAATGAGTCCTGACTGTAATATATGGTGGCTGTGTTGACAAAAGATGAATCGTTGCAGTTACCTGTTAGGCTATAAGTTCCTGCAATTTGAAGGGTGATGCAGGAATCGGCCGGTACTAAAACCGTACTGGGTATGGGATTGAGCGGGGTAAACCCTGTGGGTAAATGATCTTGCAAAGCAACCATTTGAGGTGACCCATTAATGCCACAAATGGTGATCGAATAGGATGTAGTATCGCCCACAAATGTTGTTTCCTGCAACGCTAATTTTTCAATCGTAAAACAATCCGTGCAACTACTGGCATCCAGTTCCAATGAATTATTGCTAAAATTTGCACTTGCCTGAAGCAGGCTATCACAACTGTTATATCCGTTCAAAATAATGTCGGGAAGTGATAGCACGTTTCGAAAATTACACTCTAAAATTGCTCGAATCTGTACACAAACCTGTTCATCCAGATTCAGAAAACCGCCCGAATAACCAAGCCCCATTAACATGGAATCAGTGATCGCCCAAGAAGTTAAGTTACTATTCAGCGGTATAATGCTTCCCGGCAATTGACAGTTGGTAAGCTGTACATCCACAATGGTAAAAAAGGGAGGTAGGTTATCCAGAAAAAGACTGTCGGTAAAAACGACTCCTTGATCGGTGGAAGTAAAACTGGCTCCAAATGTTAAGGTGTCGCACAATACTACTGGTGGATTGAAAATTTTTCCAGGTGTAATAAGACTTGCGGAGGGTGGAGCGAATAAAAGTGTGTCGGTTTCAAAGTAGCACAACGAATCTGTTGTAGTTGGGTAAATCAAACAATTCCATCCCCATAGCACTTGGAGCGAATTTAATTCTTCACACGTATTAATCGTGGCGCACAACTGTCCGTTAATTTGTCCCGAATTGGAAGATAAAAAGCTATTGCTGATGTGGAAAAAGCCATTACTATCAGGACTGATCGTATTCCCTCCATTAAAAGTAAACTGCCAATTAGAAAGTTGGGGTAACATAACGCTATCGGGTACATACAAATACACAAATGGAGCGTAGGTAGAAGGACTATTTCCTTGCGGTCCATAGCCTGCAATAGAATCTACATGCGGATTAGTATAGGTTAATTCCCAACAAACCTGAGTATTGTAGGTCACCGAATCATTCACCGCCAATGCTAATAACGGATAAGGTAATTCCAATGTGGTGTAAGCTTTGTTGGAACTTGAAAAACTAGTAGATCCACAAATAAGGGTGTCTGTTACTGCACCGCAGTCAGAGCTGAAATCTGAGAAGTGAATATTCGAAAACGAAGTGTCTGGTACATAAGAAAATCCAACCTCACATGTATCGGGTAGTAAGTCAATTTGTATTTCTATTCTTGAAAACTGATCTCCCGCATAAAGAGAAGAATCACCGCTATTTACTGGAATCTGCGTAATGCAATTTATAGGTGGATAAGCGGAACTTAAAATAGTAATTGGGTTAGGATTGGGAGGGATTGTAGTAGATAAAGGGAGTGTAGCTGAATGAAATAAGGTAGACTGCGTAAGGTCTTTGAAGGAGGATTTCACTCGTGCACTGGTTCTGATAAAGCCGGGAACTGCATTTATTTCAAAAGACTTTGCGTGAAACACCGGCGATCGGAACTCATAAGGAAACCGATCCGTTTTGCCATCGCCACCAATAATCTGATAAGCTTGAGATAAAATTCTTCTGTTGCACAACTCCCCGTTTACTGCTTGTAAGGTTGTGAAATTATAAGCGCTGTTACTCACAAAATAATGTCTTCCACCAAATACTTCACAAATAAAAAGAAATCCGTTTGAAAAAGTAGAATCTAAAATGCCAGAAGGTAATGTGTCGGGCTTGAAAGGCACATTGCCCATAGCGTTATAACCCTGGTTTTTACCCGATAGCCACATGACATTATTAATTTGTGATTCTCTGAAACCATCATCACTTTCTGCCGCAGTTAAATTAGCCGGTAAAAAGTTGCCACAGTTGCGATAGATCACTCGCATGCGATATTGCTGCCCTTCATAAAATGCACTGAACGGTGATAAAGGATCTGAATACACAACATGATTGAAAAGTGTTTGAGGTCCTGCCGAATCCACATCAAAAGAATAGAAATAATAATTATCCAAACTGTCAGCTGTGATAGTTAAAAATGTAGCTAACGAAGTGCTGTCCACACTGTTTATCTGGATGGTTTTATAATTAGTATTGTTTAACTGAAACTCACCACAGTCTATGCACCCGTTTGCAACCGTATCGGGGACATCAATATAAAATAATAATTGCACGGGATGTAGATCCATCGAAAGCGATGAAGACTCACCAATTTTTCTACTCAGTTGCAGATAATCTAACAATGCACTGTTGGGTGATTGAATCATTTGAGAGTAGGTGTAACCGGTAGGATGCAACGAGTCCGCCGCAACACCCGGTTCAAAATGTGCCACCATTAAATCCTGAACATAATCACCATGCATAGAAATGAATGAACGTATCGGGTGACTTTGGAAATAGGAAGAATCTTTTTCGATTACTTGTAAGAGCGCATCAGCAACTCTATTATCATCAGCATCTTGAAAGCCATACGTCAATCGTTCCATTTTATAGGAGTCGACAATCATACCCGGTTGCCTGCATCCCGGACAATGAATATTTATGGAGTTACCTTTTGATGATAAGGGGATCCAGTTACAACCCAAGCAAAGCGGCGGAACAGTTAGGCTGTCCTGAGGACCTAAAACAAAGCACGAATTAGGATTGGGGAGTAAACTAAATGTCACACCATAGTTGGTAGGATCAGCGTTTGGATTACCACAGCAGGATTGTAAACGAAAATTAAGCTGTCCGCTATTAATAATGGTGAATGCAGCGGAATCACTCAAATCAAAGTAAAAGAAATAATCACCTCCCTGACAAACATTTTGAGGAACTGATGAGTAAAAATAAATCGGTGTCATGTTCCCGGAATCCGGATGACTCAGCCAAACGTCTGTGGCCATATTTTCAACACGTAGTCCTGTTCCACAATGTACTTTGGCTCTAAGAAAACCCTGTAACTGGCAAGTAGCAGAATCGGGTAAGTTACAACCTATTAGTTGGTAATCATAACTACTTGGGAACATCCCGTGTAAATTCATGGACAGATCAGCATACGGACCAAATGTGAAACCTTTTGGAACAGTCAAGTCAGTTATAGTAGGAATGAATTCGAGACCTAAGTTCAAATCAGAATCAGAATTGATAAGATGAGAACTGATTCCACCCAATGAAGAATTAAATCCTGCTTGGTAGGGGTAATTCAAAGGATCGGCCGAAACGGCATCTTTAGTTGAACCACAGGAGTCTGATGCAGTTAGTCCCACCATCCACTGATTAAAATATTTGGTGACGTTTAATAACGTATCATCTTCTGATGAGCATTTATAGGTGGCAAATGAAAATTCAACAAATTCGCCTCCACCTAATTCATGAATGGTGGCATCCATTCTTAATATGGGATCAGAAATTTGTTGACAAAGAAAATTTACTTTCAAAATGCTTCCTGTATCAATAGAACACGAAGGGCATCCCGATAAATCCCAATTTATAGAATCCCGTGGAATCAGACTAAGATCTGAAAATCGATCCACCTGGCCATAATAATAAAGTTCGGCATGAGAAAGTGGAATATCTTCTATTCCGGTATTGGTGATCCTATAACGCCAATGTACATACGTACCCGGACAACTGTGATCAGCTTTTGCGACTTCAAGAGTTGGTTCGATCCGTTCCAATTTTAATTTTGCCTTCATCGTATTTGGAGTTGTAACGGAATACGTTGAAATATATTCATCCTGACAATCTTTACACAATCGGGTATCAGTAGTATCGGTAAGTGCACAACGCCATTTAAAACTTGATTTTTGCGAGGTGCAGGGACTTAAACAATCCAAAACCCTGATAGAATTTCGGATAACCAGTGATCGGTTGATTGGAATGAGTGCCGTCATCCAACTATTGGGTGAAAGCACGTTCCAGTTCGTAACCATGCCGAGTGAATCTC
>JBBQVM010000246.1:0-5208 GCA_038211525.1 Bacteroidia bacterium | reverse complement strand
ACCGCATCCATATCAAACCGGAAGGAGTGGTGGGCCTTGATTTCATTTTTTTTAAGCAAAATTACGCTACTTTTCTCCCTTTCCAGATATAACCTTTATTAAGTATAGCAGGTAAAATTCCGGCGGTAGAATAAAATGGATAAAGAATTACTGCTGGCAAAAATAACAATAATAAATGTCGTTGGTGCGCGAAAGTGCTGATATTAAACAGAAAGCAAAAATCTGCGAAAGCTTTAATACCCCAAAACACCAGAGCTGTTTGCAAAGAGACCCAACCAAACAAACAAAAGAAAATTAGGCATATCAATATACTGTTAATAGAAAAAATAAATATACCTGTGTTTTTAATATAATTTTCTTTGTAATTTTTCACTTTGGAAGCCCATCGGATCCTTTGAGAAACCAAAGAACTAAAATCACTCACAGCTTTTGTTGATACAATTCCGTCTTTATTTTTATTGAAAACAATTTTTTGCGGATGATTTTGTGCCATTTTTAACATCAGAAAGGTATCGTCACCCGATGCTACGTCTTTGCCATAGGCATAACCTCCACTAGCAATAAAAGCCGCTTTTGTAAACGCCAGGTTGGCACCATTACACATAAGTGGTTTTTTTCTGATTACTGATGTGGCTCCGGTTCCGGACAAACTCAAAAACTCCAACGATTGAAATTTTTCGAATACACTTTTAGCAGGTGAAATTCGCACAAAGCCGGTAATCATGTGTGCATTGGTGGTTCTATATAGCTGCACAACAGAACTTACCCACCTCTCCCCCATTCTGCAATCGGCATCTGTTGTGATTATGAGTTCCGATGTTGAGTTATTTATTGCTCTTTCAATTGCCGCTTTTTTTCCGGCTTCATCCCCAATTGAATTATTAAGAAAAACAATTTTAGGTCCATTTAATTCGGAATTGGAAATAAAATCTTTTACAATTTCAGCAGTACTATCATCAGAAAAATCGTTGCTAATTATGATAGTTAATAATTCTGTAGGATAGTGTTGATTAAAGAGGTAAGTTAATAAATTATGAATATTTTCAGCTTCATTTCTTACAGCTACAACAATACTAACAGTAATTGAAGTTTGCATCGAATTATTTGTCTTTTCATTTCGAAATCCAAGCCATGCAAAATTCCATCTGAAAATCATAATGACATAAGCAGCTATGAAAAAATAAAAAAATAAGATTAAAGTAGCTATCATATTGGTCACCATAAATTACTTATTCAATCTAAAATAAAATGCAGCTAATGCTCCGAATAGAGCAGGAACAATTAAATTCAGCAACCAAAGTAACGAAGAAGCTGCCACTATTCCTGCACTATTTCCTGTTAAAGGAGAAAGAAAATAAAGCGCCACCGAGCCTCTCACAGTTAATTCGGAGAGGGATATGGAAGGAACAACTGCAAGCACCAAATAAATAAGTGAAATTAATCTTAGGGCTTGAGTGTATTCAATATGAATTGAAAACAATTGAAGCACTAGAAAGAACTGAAAAGTAAAAATGAAATATCTAGCGAGTGAAAGTAGCGTAAGTGTAAATAATTCTGCAATCGGGTAAAGAGCAAATACTTTGGTGTAAAGGTTAATTTGTCTGAAGTTTTTTATTCGTTCACCCAATCGGGAAAGAATGGACATTCTAAAATAAATTAAAGTAACTCCTATCATCCCCAGTACTACAGCAAGATATTTTAGTACCGTCATATAATTTTGTTCCTGATCAAATTCCTGCATAGAAACCAGTAGCCCTACTCCACCCGCAACCAATGTTACCAGCAATTGATTCATACTTCCAATCACCGAGGCAATAGCTGCTTTTATTCGAGAGCCCTCGGGCAGATGCATCACCCTTCCGGCGAATTCTCCCATTCTGTTGGGAGTAAAAATACTAATGGTTACACCACTCAATACCGATCTTAATGACAGCAGCCACCCGGATGGCTGAATGCGTTTCAACAACAATTTCCATTTTGCGGTTTCAATAAACCAATTGAACATCATTAAAATAACAAGCAAGAATAAAAGTGAAAAATGTTCTTTGAAATTTGTTTCTAAAGACAATTGCTTAACCATTTCATCAAAATCGGGACGGGAAATAACTTTGAAATAGATGAAAAACACCGACCCGGCAACAATAGCTGCTTTGAGTAAAAAAAATCCTGATTTAATATACCAATTAGAAGTATTCAAGGGTTGGTAATTTGGTTAACAATGTTAGAATAAAAGATGCAAACCAATGCTTCGATTAGTAACTTTGACTGCTCATGATAAATACTGATAAAATTATATTGGGAATTGATCCCGGAACCACTATTATGGGTTACGGAATCATCGTTATTAATGGGCGAACCATGAAGTTGATAGCGACCGGTATTATTGATTTGAGTAAGATTGAAGATCATCACCTCAAATTAAAGAAAATTTTTGAACGTACAACAGGACTTATTGAAGAATTTAAACCGGATGAGGTAGCTGTGGAGGCACCATTTTTTGGCAAAAATGTGCAGTCGATGCTCAAACTTGGGAGGGCACAAGGGGTAGCAATCGCAGCAGCACTATCGAAGACAATCCCTGTTTTCGAATATGCTCCAAGGAAAATAAAACAATCAATTACCGGCAGTGGTAATTCTTCAAAGGAACAGGTTGCTGCCATGCTTCAAACTTTGTTACAATTTAATGAAATGCCACGCTATCTGGATTCAACTGATGGACTGGCTGCGGCTGTGTGCCATCATTTTCAGGCTAACGGTCAACAGGGTTCAAAAAAGGGTTTTAGTGGCTGGAAGGCATTTATTGCGGAAAATCCGGGTCGGAAACTTTAATCAAAGAATAATCTCGGATCTGATTTTCGCTGCTGTTTCCTGCATCACTGCAGTGGGAAGAGAAAGTTTAGGCAATGAAAAGTTTATATCCGACATAGAATTGAGCGGAATAAGGTGAATGTGAGCATGAGGCACTTCCAAACCAATTACTGCCACACCAACTCTAATACAAGGAACCGCTCTTCTAACGCCAATTGCTACTTTTTTTGCAAAAAGCATCATTTCAGAATACTCATCATTGTCGATATCAAAGATATAGTCTTCTTCTTTTTTAGGAATCACCAAAGTATGACCTTTCGCAAGAGGACTGATATCAAGAAAAGCAAGAAACTTATCGTTTTCAGCTACTTTATAAGCGGGAATTTCACCGGAAATTATTTTTGAAAAAACGGATGGCATTTAACGACTGATTTCAATAATTTCAAATTTAACAACACCTGATGGAACTTCAATATCTACTACTTCACCGGGCTTTTTGCCGAGTAATCCTTTTCCTATTGGTGATGTTACCGAAATTTTACCTGCCTTTAGATCTGCTTCATTTTCAGTAACAAGCGTGTAAGTCATTTCTTGTTTATTACCGGTATGCCGGATACGCACCTTCGACAAAACAGAAACTTTAGAAGTATCTATTTTAGATTCATCAAGCACTCTTGCAGTGCTGAGGAGATCCTCCAATTTAGAGATTTTCAATTCCAGAAGGCCCTGAGCATCTTTGGCAGCATCGTATTCGGCATTTTCGGAAAGGTCGCCTTTATCTCTAGCTTCGGCTATTTGTCTGGAAATGCTGGGCCTTTCCACATTTTTCAAATGGCCGAGTTCATCCTGCAGTTTTTTGAGTCCTTCTTCAGTAAAATAATTAACCTGTGACATAATAATTGCAAAATTAAATAAATCTACTAAACATAATAAAATGAAAGAAGACCCTTGGGTAAGGGTCCTCTTCAATACATTGGGCAAAGATAATAATTAATTTCTAGAGCATCAAGCGCACTCCTAGACCATGAGATCCACTATAAAATTCAGTAGAGCGGTAGGAATAATCGATACCGATTTTCTTCCCACCTTTTCCTAAGGGGATATCAAGTGAAACACCACCATTTAGTCCTGTGAAGGCAGTCAAACGGTCTGTATTATTCATATCTTTTTCCATCAAATAACCACCTCTAAGAGAGAATAATTCTTTAAATGAATATTCAACTCCAAGACCAAATTGATCATAGGTGAAAGAGTTCGAAGTAAATGACGCTACTGCAGTAAGTTTATGGAGTTCAGCAAGTTTAAAATCATAGCTGGCACCAATGTTAACCAAAGAAGGCAATTCAAATTTTTCCGTTCTCGATTCAATAGTTTGCTGATAAGATGTTCCAACCGGAGGGTTTCCACGGAAGGATAGTCCATCACCACTGAATTTCATTGGAGTTCCAACATTTTTAAGTGAGATACCGAACTTCAAGTTGTCTTTCGCTTCATTAGATCCTGTTACATATTGAATACCTGCATCGAATGCAACGCCTTGAGCCTTCACATCCGAAGATGATTCAGAAATAATTCTTACCGTGATACCTCCATAAATACTATTAGAGAAGGATTTAGCATAAGACAATCCGATGTTAAGGAATTGTGGTTTGTAGGTACCAATTCCTCCTTCAGGTAGGTCGTTAGTGGTAATTTGAATGTCACCAAAACTCATCGACATAATGCCTAATGCTAACACACCGGTTTCACCAACTTTTTGCGACAATCCGAAAGCATTTATTTTAACATCAGATCCTTTGAGCCAATTGGTATGACTAAAATTTACTTCCGTCTTCTTTGTGAAAGCAAGGCCAGCCACGTTATTGAATTGTGATTCTAACCCTCTTACGTTTGCAAAGTTCATTCCACCCCATCCGGAACTACGCGTCCATGGATTGATCAGCAATTCGGTAGCACCAGCTTGACCGGCACGATCTTCATTACCGGCAAATACGGCACTACTTCCGAGTATAATCGATAAGGTGAGTACACTTGTAATTATAGGTTTTATAAGTTGCTTCATATTCTGATTTGGTTTACTGAGGTTCGTAATTTTTTAATTGGTTTTTAGAAAGTATCAAGATCTATTGGCCTTATCATACCGAACCATTTCAGAGTTCTTTCGCCTAAACCGGGAGCTTCAACATGTATCAGATAGATTCCACTTGCAACCGGTATCCCTTTCTGATTCTTAAGATCCCAGTCAATAGAAGTTTCTGTATTGGGTTTTCCTGCAACCTGAATTGCACCAGCTGAATTGTCAGCTTGTACATCTCTTGAAAACTTACGAACGATAGTACCTCCCATGGTAAGGATTGTTATTTTACAATTTGGAGGCAGGTTAGTAATCTTAATTCTGTT
>JBBQVM010000245.1:0-5227 GCA_038211525.1 Bacteroidia bacterium | reverse complement strand
TCGGAGACAAAATCGGGATAGGGATCGGTGAATACATCAGTCGAAAATAATCCTCTTCCATGGGTTGCAGCAATTACTAATTTATCAGACGTTCTTATTTGTAACATATCTGTTCTCACATTGGCCAAGCCGTTATTAGAGGGAGCCCATACTGTTGCACCTCCGTTTAATAAATCGGTTGACCAAACCCCAAGTTCGGTAGCAACTATTGCCTGATTAGTTAAATTAGGATTAAGCAGCGCCCAACGAACAGGCATGTCGGGCAAGTTTCCCTCTACGGAAGTCCAGGTGGCACCGCCATTTGTTGTTTCCCAAACACTGATAGATCCGTAGTTGGAATAGGTTGCTAACAAATGGTTATCATTTCCCTCCTCAATAGCAATGCATGAAACGGAACCTGTTGGCATCCCGGCAACGGATAAATTGGTTGCTGTTGGGGTGGTGGTATTGGCATTATCTACTCGTACCACACGACCATTATTTAATCCGAAAAAAACACGGTTTGCTGTATTTGGCGAACAGCTAATGTGAGTAACTTTTCCGCTATTAAAAGCAGCAACAGTAACAGTAGTGAAAGCACTACTAACAGGAGCATTCAAGATCACATAATAATTTCCATTTCCAAAGCAGGCGTACAAGTTATTATTTACATTATCGTAATCAGTCGGATTCACAAATGAACCATTGTTATTGCCCGGCATCCCTGCAAAAGAGGCTCCTGTATTTGTTGAACGGTAGTAGTTATTATAAACATAAGAGGTAAACTGGTACTGTGGCTGATTTTGATCAATATGATTGAAACATCCATCGCCACCTGTTACTTCCACAGTAGCGTTTATGCCCAATGCGTTATACTGCTGCGATCCATTATCTTGAGCACCTGCCAAAAATTGTGACGAGTAGGCTGTTGGATTCATAGCGCATGCATAAAATTGAGTTACATTATAATTATCAATTTTATTTGTTAGCACCGGTATCGTTGTCGTTCCATTAGCTGTTCTGAAAATTCCACCATCATTACCAAAATAAATTACATTCGAATTACCCGGTTCAAAAGTAATCGCATGTTGATCGGCATGTACCTCTTGAAAACCAAAGCCACCATACCAGTGAGATATTTGTTGCCAGCTATTTCCACCCGTTGTGGTTTTAAAAATATCAACACCGCCAACATAAAAAGTATTGGAATTATTTGGGTCTACAGCAGCAATTAAATCGTACCAGCCTTGACCGCGGGTAAAATCGGTACCAATTCCGCCATCGGCATCTGTAGGATTGGTTTTTGTAATCCAGGTAGATCCGCCATCTAATGATTGTAAAATCTGATAAATTCCATTGGTGGCGGTGCTTTGAGTAAGTGCGTATATTACCAGAGCGTTAGAGGGAGCACAGGCAAGTTCAATTCTGTTAAAACCTGTTGCGGCAAATCCATTAAGTCCGGTATTTAATTTGGTGAAAGATCCAGCTCCTCCTGTTGTTGATTTGTAAACACCATCCGTTGTAAATATTCCAATGCCAACATAAATAGAATTGTCGCTTGCAATTTCGATATCAGAAATACGATTATCGGAGGCTCCTGTTCCGGCACCCAATACCTTTACCCATGTGGTACCACCGTTAGTAGATCTAAAAAGTCCGTTTCTGGTGCCGGCATAAACATCTCCGGTTACAGGATGAACCACTATTTTTTGAATGTATTGAAAATTTGCAATTCCTCCGGTAGAAGCAATTTGTGTCCAGGCGGCACCTCCGTTAATTGTCTTCCAAATACCATCACCCCGAATCGCATCGGCATTAAAAAAACCCTCTCCGGTGCCAAAATACATTACTAAAGGCGATGATGGGTCGTAAGCAATTGTAGTGATAGCAATATTGTTGAATAGGTCGTTGACGGGTGTCCATGCAGGAGAGGCCGCAGTGATGTCGGTAGTTTTCCATAACCCACCACCAACGCCTGCCGACCAAACACTTTTATGAGTTGCGTCGTTCGGGTCAACCATTATGGCTCTGGTACGACCACCTACATTAATGGGCCCCCGTTCCTGCCAGTTCATTCCGGGGATGGCACCAGCAATACGTTCATTGGTGGAACGTTGTCGGAGCTGTTCTGCATACCCATAAGCAGCCATTAATCGTTCCCGGGGAACCGTATTGGAAGAGAGATCCTTTGTTAGTTCAAACTCTTGAGCCATTGCCAAATCCATTCGGTCCCTTAACGGAATTCCACCCTCTTCTTCTTCTCCTTTTTTTTCTTCCTGTGAAATAACACGATTGAATAATATGCCTGACTCAGAAAAATAATCCAGAATAATAAAACTTGTCCCTGCCATAAGGCAAAGAATTAAAAAGAGTTTTATTAGGTGTCTATTTATAAACATTACTGTAAAACGTTCAAAATCAGTACAAAGTTAAGACATTTCATAAAAAAGAGGATAGGCTTTTGTAAAGGTTTGATATTTAGTGAAATAGGGGCTGTGGACTATAGCGGTGCAACAACTACCAAACCATTCCAACATTACTTATTGTCAGGAGAAGTCGGTTAGTTATAAAAAGAAAAATCCCGCATTGCTGCGGGATGGGGGGAATAAATATTTTAGTTGTTGTTAAAATTTCAATACTTTAAATTCGGTACGACGATTTTCCTGGTGTTCGGCTTCGGAACATTTTACACCATTAGCACATCGGTTGATCAACATTGTTTCACCATAACCTTTTCCGGTAATACGTTCTTTATCAATTTTACCAACTTCAACAATATATTTAGCTGCCGACTTGGCACGTTTATCTGATAGGTCCATGTTATATGCATCACTTGCGCGACAATCAGTGTGAGAACTTAACTCGATCACAATAGTTGGATTGTCCTTTAATATCTGCACCAGTTTATCCAATTCTTTAGCAGCATCCGGACGAATATTCCATTTTGCTAAATCGTAATAAATGTTATCCAATCGAATAGGTTTATTAAGAACAATTTTTTCAAGAGGCATATCCAATTTAATTTTACCTTCTTTTTTACCAATAGTAGACACTTCTTCGCTCTTAGAAAAATATCCTTCATGCGATGCTTTCACTCTGTATTTTTTATCCGATTCAAGAGTGAATGAATAATATCCATCGGGTCCGGTTGTTACAGAACCAATTTCCTTGTTGCTGCTATTTAATAAAACCACATTTGACTGTTCCAGTGGAACTCCGGTTTCTTTATCAGATACAATTCCTTCTATGCCAAATAAAAGTTTTTGAAGTTTAAAGTCAACAATAATTTTACTCTCTTTAGTATTCACAGTCGAAATCATTTTCGACTCCTTAGAATAACCTGCCTTTTCGGCGAGCAGAGAATAGTCCTTGTTGTATTCGAGTTCAAATTCGTAGGTTCCGTCAACTTTAGCTTGAGTTCTCGCCAATTCTTTTCCTTCGCGATCTTTCAGAATAACATCGGCACCTTCAATAGGTTTACCGGTTTTCTTATCGGTTACTGTTCCGGCAACAACAATTTTCTTAAGTAATTCAACAAAATAAATATCATCATCACCTTTACCACCAGCTCTGTTCGACGATAAATATCCTTTTGATCCCTCTTTATCTAATGTTAATGCGAAGTCATCTTTATGCGTATTCACAGGGTATCCCATGTTACGGGGCTCCGACCATTTTCCATCTTTATAGGTACATTCGTAAACATCTAATCCACCTAAACCAACTTGTCCATCAGAGGAGAAATAAAGGGTATTATCATCGTTCACAAAAGGAAAAAGTTCGTTTCCTTTTGTATTAATTTTATTTCCAAGATTCATGGGTGCACTCCATCCATCATCTGTTTTATCAACATAATATAAATCCATACCACCATAACCACCCGGCATATCAGAAGCAAAATAAAGTCGTATACCATCTTTTGCTAACCAGGCATGAGCAGTGTTGTATTGATTGCTGATAAAAGGAAGATCGGTTGGTTCCGACCATTTGCCGTCTTCAAATTTTGAAGTTACTATTTTCAATTTAACAACTCTATCGGAACGGTTAGAAAGGGAGCTGCTGTTTCGGGTAAGATACAATTGATTTCCTTCTTTATTAAAACATGCAGGACCATCGTTGAATTTACTTTGAATTTCTTTTGAGAAGAGTTCCGCCGAACGAAGATTTGCATCTTTACCCTGTGCATAATACAGTGTTAAAAATGGATTACCTGTCCACGTGTGCGTACGATCTTTTGCTTGCGATTCACGGGAAGAAACAAATACAATTCCATCATGAAAAAATACCGGAGAGAAATCGGCCTTGTCGGAATTAATCAGAATTTTTGATACAATTGATTTTGCGCTGTCGAGGAAGAATTCATCGATCTTTCCAATTGCGGATAACGAATTTTGTGCACGTTCATCAGATGTTGAGACAGCAGCATATTCAGAAAAATATTTTTTTGCTTCGTCATATTTTGCATTATACATTAATGATTGCGCATAATGATATTTATCCGTTGGCTTTGCATCTTTTAATTTTACCACTTTAGCATAGTACACTTCCGATTTCTCAGAATTGTTTGTTAAACGGTAACAGTCGGCAATATTCCTGATGGCCGTTGCATTTTCCGGTTCTTTAGCCAGAACCTTCAGGTATTCATCAATTGCTTCGTGATAAGCAAATGATTGGTACAACTTGTCGGCCTTTACAGCAGGACTGTTGTTTTGACTGAATGCCGGCGAAGCACAAAGGATCGCAATGAAGGCAATTGCCGAAAAAAATCGTTTCATAATTTTCTGAATTTGATCGTAATTTAGAATGTAATTTGGTTTAACTTGTTGACAAATAACAACTTATGATTATTTCAAGGTCGCTACTTTTTACAACAGGTTTTTAACTGAAAAGGGGGATGAAAGGTTACAATTGATGCGCTAATGGGTAATGGGTTGGGGTGATGATGTGCCGGGTTGATGGTGATCTGGGCTGTGGGGGGGGGGGTATTTTCGCCGAATTTATTCATTTTAGAGACGCTAGCATAGCGTCTCTACAGCACATTTATATTGTTCGATATTAATTGGGTTCAAATTCCGTAGGGACGCTTTGCTAGCGTCTCTACAGCACATTTATATTGTTCGATATTAATTGGGTTCAACTACTATTATAGTAGGGACGCTATGCTAGCGTCTCTACAGCACATTTATATTGTTCGATATTAATTGGGTTCAACTTCCGTAGGGACGCTTTGCTAGCGTCCCTACGCGAA